>CAIMWA010000179.1 GCA_903845045.1 uncultured delta proteobacterium
GAAGGAGGTGGGCTGGGCCGGGAACTTCGAAGCGGTCGGCGAGCCGGACGGCGTCGGGCCGGCGGAGGCGAAGCTGGCGATGCTGTTCTCCGACGACTGGTTGAAGTACGAGGTCTCGCCCTGGTAGATCTTCGAGATGTTCCCCGTGGCTTCCGCGGTCTTCGAGCGCTTCACGTAGCGCGAGAAGGCCGGAATGGCGACCGCCGCGAGGATGCCGAGGATCACGACGACGATCATGAGCTCGACGAGGGTGAAGCCGGCGAGCATCTTCTTCATGGAACGCTTCATGGGGGGGTCTCCGTCCGTTGACGCTCGATGCGGCCCGAGGGATTCGGGCTCGATCAGGGTCGGGATTCGCGGACGTTTTAGGGGTCTGCAGGGCGCGTGCCAGAGCTTGCGGCTGCCGGGCTTCGGGCCGCTGAACCCGCGATATTCCCTGCTTTTGGCGAAATTGATGGTCGCGCCGATGCCACGCGGGGACCTCCGACGGCCTCCATGGGCCCGTCGGAGTGACGAAAATCGTCAGTAGAGCCGCCGCGTTCCGTCGGCCCGCAGCGGACGGCGACGCTTCCAGGTTCCGCGTGACCCACGGACCGGCCGCCGAGCCATCGCGCACGTGTCACGCGGATCGAGGGCGGGGCGCGCGGAGGGCAAACCCGGCGGTCACCGCTGCGATGGACGGCGCACGGCTGCACCGCCGAACCGGGACGCCGCGGGCGCAAACACGAATGGGTCCGACCGCAACCCATCAATGGTGCGTCTGTCGGACCCCGATCGCGTATCTCTTGAGCCACCCATCGGATTTGAACCGACGACCTGCGGTTTACGAAACCGCTGCTCTACCCCTGAGCTAGGGTGGCGTTGCAGTAGGGGCGCCGCTTTTATCACACCCACGACGGCGTGCAAGAGGAGAAATGACTGCGGGTGTCCGCGGCCACGGCGCGGCGTACGATGCGCCGCAGCGAGAGGCACGATGATCGATCTACGTTCCGATACGGTGACGCGCCCGACGGCAGCGATGCGCGAGGCGATGCTGCTGGCAAGTGTCGGTGACGACGTCTTCGCCGAGGATCCGACGGTGAACGCGCTGCAGGAGCGCGTCGCCGCGTTGCTCGGGCACGAGGCGGCGCTCTTCGTCCCCTCCGGGACCATGGCCAACCAGATCGCGTTGCAGCTTCACGCGCGTGCGGGCGAAGAGGTGCTCGTCGCCGACGGAGCCCACTGCCTCTGGTACGAGTCCGGGGCAGCGTCGGCGATCGCCGGGGTCCAGCTCGTGTCCATCGGACGCGAAGGAGCCGTCACCCCCTCCGACATCGCGGCGGCGATGCGCCCGTCGGTGGACTGGTGCCCGCGAACCGCCGCCGTCGTCCTCGAGAACACCCACAACCGGGCCGGCGGGCGGGTGATCGGCGTCGAGTCCGTCGCCACCGCCGTCCGCGCTGCGCACGACGCGGGGTTGACGGTGCACCTCGACGGCGCTCGGCTGTTCAACGCCGCGGTTCGGCTCGGGGCGGCGCCGCGAGACGTCGTCGCCGGCGCCGACACGGTGTGCGTGTGTCTCAGCAAGGGCCTCGGCGCGCCAGTGGGCTCCGTGCTCGCCGGATCGGCTTCGCGCATCCGGGACGCGCGCCGTCTTCGAAAGCGCATGGGCGGCGGCATGCGCCAGGTCGGCCTCCTCGCGGCCGCGGGCCTGTACGCGCTCGACCATCACGTTCAACGCCTCGTCGAGGATCACGACGCGGCCACCGATTTCGCCGCAGTCATGGCGCGCGCACCGGGCGTCGCCGTGGTCCCACCGGACACCAACATCGTCATGGTCGATCTCGTCGATGACGTCGGGCGCACGGCGGCGAGCGTCGTCGAGCGTTCGAGGGAGCGCGGTGTGCTCATGTCGGCCTTCGGTCCGCGTCGCGTCCGCGTGGTCACGCACCTCGACGTGAGCCGCTCGCAGGTGCTCGAGGCAGCAGCCACGCTCGCCGACGTGCTCCGGGGCCCGGCGTGACCCGCGCGGCCCTCATCGCCGCGGGAATGCTCGGGGCGTGCGCGGTGGTGCGTCCGGCGCCGATGCTCGACGGCTTGGCGGCGGGCGATCGTGCGTACGCCGCCGGCCGCTTCGTCGAGGCCGCATCGGCCTACGAACGCGCATCGATGGCTGCGCGAACGGCCGCGGACCGGGACGATGCTCGCTACCGCGCGGCCATGGCGTGTCGTCGCGGCGGGGACGACGCGTGCACCGCCCGACTCCTCGCCGTCCCTTCGGCCAGCGGCCCTTGGGACGCGCGTTCGCGCATCGCCTTCGAGGGCGCCGCGCGGGTGATCCGCGATGGGGCGTCGGGCGACGTCGCAGCCGCGGTGCAGACCCTCGACGCGCTCATCACCGAGGAGCCGTCGACGGGGCCCGCGCGGTCTGCGTTGCGCGTGGTCCTCGAGCACCTCGATGCGCAGGATCCTTCGTCGTCGGGCTCCATCACGTGGCTGGCGGCGGTGGCAGCGCGACCGACCGTGCGGGCGACGCTGCTCCTCGAGTCGGTGCTCGCCGAGCGCGCGGTGCGCCTCGCAAATCGGGGCGATGCGGCGTCGGCGGCGGCCGTGTGGCGCGAGTGCCTGGCGACGGTCCCGTACCCGGACAACAGCCACTGGGACGACGGACACGTCGCCCTGGCGCGGCTCGAGCGCGGGGCAGGGGACCCTAGGGGCGCCATCGCGACGCTCGATCGGATGCTCGCCGTCCTCGAGGCTTCGTGGGGGAACGGTAGCTACGATGCGCCGCGCTTCGCCGAGGGCGCGATGCTCCGGGCGGAGATCCTTCGCGACGACCTGGGAGATCCGCGGGCCGCCGCCGATGCGTTCCATCGGGTGTATGCGCAGCACCGCTCGTCCCGGCTGCGCGACGATGCGCTGTGGAGCGAAGCCGTGCTGCGTCGCGGCTTCGATGCCGCCGGGGCGTGCGCGGTGATGCGAACCTTGTTCGACGAGTTTCCGTGCCAGCGCTTCGGCGAGCGCGCGCGGCGGGGCCTCGGGGCGTGCGGAGGATCCCCGTCACGGCCCGCGCGGTGCGGGCCGGCGGGCGAGGATCAGTCCTCGTCGTCGGCGACCTCTTCGGTGTCGTCGAGGTCGTCGTCGTCGTCGCCGTCGAAATCGCCGGCGTCGTCGTCATCGCCGGCGGCGTCGACGGACTCGAACTTGAGCTCGATGCCCACGTCCGCGAGCTGAGACTCGAGCAGGTCGAGAAGCTCGTCCACGTCCTCGCCGGACCACTCCTCGAGCGCGTCACCGAGGAAGTCGTAGAAGTCGGTGTCGATGCGCCGCTCGATCTCCTCGACCTGATCCTCGCTGAAGGAGTCGAGGATGTCGTCGCGCAGCGTCTCGGTGTCGCCCTCTTCGATCGCGTCTTGCGCCGAGAGCCGGATCTGCTTCACCGCGCGCTTGTCCAACAGGATTTCCATGGCCGTTCCTTGCGGGCCGGATCAATCACAGGCGCGACGACGTTGTCAACAACGCATTCTCGCCGCATCGGCTGGCGGCGCCGTGGAGGCGTCTCTATCATGCGGCGCCGTGCGTGCGACGACCTCTTTCCGGGCCGCGTTGGGGTGCGTGGCCGCTGCGCTCGCGGCGCTCGTGCCGGCATCCGCTTGGGCACAGGAGAGCCCGTCGGCGACCGCAGCGCTCGCTCCGGAGGCGCCGTTCCGGTCCCACCGCGTGCTGCACGTCGGGGTGACGACGTCGGCGATCCTTCGCGCAGATTCGGTGTGTCCGTCGGATCAGACGCTCTGTCCGCTGGGCGGGGGCGGCGGCATCGTCGTCGCTGTCGGTCGCCGTGTCTCCGCGCACCGCGAGTGGAACCTCGGCTACGAGCTCTCGGTGCGCAACGCGCGCAATTTCTTCAACTCCGCCACGCTTCAAGAGCTTCGGTTCGAGCACCGATGGATGTTCGCGTCGCCGCGCACCAACCTCGAGGGCTTCGCGGGCCTCGGCGGGGGCCTCGTGGCGTACGGCGAGCGCTTCGGCGTCACGACGCTCGGACCCTCCGTCGGCATCTCCGCGGGAGCGTCGTACGGGCTCTCCGCGTTCGTGAGCCTCGGCGTCATGATGCGCGTCGAGGCGCTCCGCTTCCTCGTACCGTTCGACACCGGCGACGGCGTACGCCGCAGCGACGGAGGCATCGCGACGGTGCTCCTCGACTTCGCGGTGGTCGCGACGTTTCGGGGTCCGTGATGGCGGCGCTCCGCGGTTCTTCTTGACGCTGGGGGCCGCGGCGGTGTGGAATCGCCGTTCAGTCATGCAGTGCTCGAACTGCGGGCGGGTCAACCCAGCGACGGCGGTCTACTGCCTCGACTGTGGTCACAAGCTCCGCGAGACCGCGAATGTCCCCGCCTCCCCCGTCGGCCCATTTGCGCCCGCGGCGGCCGCGCCATCGCTCGAGCGCTGCGGCCGGTGCGGCGTCGACAATCCCCCGGCAGTTCGCTTCTGTCGGATGTGCGGCTTCGAGCTTCGTGCGCCCGCCGAGGTGCCGGTCGTGGCGCCTCCGCAGCCCGCGCCCCCGGTACCTGCGGTAGCGCTGGTGGTGCCCTTGGGGCCGCCGCCGCCGGCCATGCCGCCGCCGGGAGCACCGGTGCCCGTCGGTCTAGCCCCGGTGGCACCCGTGCTCCCGCCGACGCCGGTGGTGGTGCCCGCCGCTCCTCCCGAACCGGTCGCCGGTCCCGTGTCTTGTCCGCGTTGCGGGTCGGCGTTCGACCGCTCGATGTCGTTCTGTGGCGTGTGCGGGCTTCCGGCGTCCGAGATCGTCGCGAGCGCGCGTCCGGCGGTCGCTGCGGCAGCGGTCGCCGTCGTCGCGCCCGCGGTGGTCCCCGCGGCACCCGCGGCACCCGCGGTGGTGGTGGCGTCGGGAGCAGAACCGCGGGGTGCGGAGGCTCGCACCGACAACTTCGGGGCCGTGGCCGCGCAGGCGGGACCGCAGCTCGTCACGATCCTGAAGGACGGCTCCGAGGGCCCGGTGCATCGGCTCACCGGCGCGGTCACGGACATCGGTCGCTACGAGGGCAGCATCACGCTGTCCGACGACCCGTACCTCTCGCCACGTCACGCGCGCCTGCAGCGCCGGGGCGACCGTTTCTACCTTCGCGACCTCGGCTCGGTGAACGGCATCTTCTTGCGCCTCCGCGAGCCGATGGAGCTGCAGCACGGCGACGTCGTACTCGTCGGCCAGCAGGTGCTTAAGCTCGAGCTTCTCGCGGACGCCGAGGTGAGCCTCGGCCCGGTGATGCACTATGGCGTGATGCTCTTCGGCACCCCCGAACAGCCGCGCGTCGCGCGTCTCGTGCAACTCACCTCCGAGGGCGTGCCGCGGGACGTCTACCACCTCTACCGCGACGAGACCGTCATCGGCCGCGAGAGCGGGGACCTCGTGTTCACCGACGACGTGTTCCTGTCGCGGCGCCACGTCGCAGTGCGTGTCGACCGGGCGCATCGCCGAGTGCATGTGCGCGATCTGGGCAGCTCGAACGGAACGCTGGTGTTGTTTCGAGGTGAGCGTGAGATCGCGGACGGCGACGTGTTCCGCATCGGACACCATTTGTTTCGGTTCGACGGATCGCCCCGCGGCGGTTCGTCCGGGGTCTCGCCCGGAAACGCCGGACGATGACCGACCACGCCGACGACGGAGCCGCGAAGGTCGAGGAGGCTGGGGCAGTGGGGGAACCGAACGGCCTGCACGGGGAGGCGCCGGACACGGCGACCAAGGGCGGTCCCGACGACGCCACGCCGGCGGCGGTGGATGCATCGACTGCGGTCGAAACGTCGGCTGCGGTCGAAGCGCCGGCTGCGGTCGAAGCGTCGGCTGCGGTCGAAGCGCCGGCCGTGGAGAGCGTAGCGGAGACCGACGCGACTCCCGCGTCGGAGCCGTCGGTCGTCGAGGCTGCTCCTGCGGCGTCGTCGTCGCCCGACGCGCGTCCGGCGGCGCCGGATGAGGGCGTCGACCTCTCGTCGACGGAGAGCGCGGTGGGCCGGCTGAGCGAGCCTTCGCCGGCGATCACGACGGAGTCGATTCCTTCGCCGGACCCGCCGCGCAAGGTCACGCTGCGCGTCGCCGGCGCCACGGACGTCGGGCGCATTCGCGACCACAACGAAGACAACTTCGTCCTGGCGGACCTCACCCACGAGACGCGGGGCGTCGATGCCGTCGGGCCGGTGATCGACGTCGGTCCGCGCGGACTGCTCCTGGCGGTGTGCGACGGCATGGGCGGCGCGCTCGCCGGCGAGGTCGCGAGCCAGATGGCCGTCGACGTGATCCACGCGATCATGCAGGAGAGCTCTTCGCCCGACGACGCCGACGAATTCGCCCAGACGCTGGTGACGGCGGTGCAGGAGGCGGGCGCTCGGATCTTCCTCGCTGCGAAGACGAACCGGAACCAGCACGGCATGGGCACGACGTCCACCGTCGCGGGGGTGTACGGCCAGACGCTGTTCGTGGGTCAGGTCGGTGATTCCCGCGCGTACCTCTTCCGCGGCGGACGGCTCCGGCAGGTAACCAAGGACCAGTCGCTGGTCTCGAAGCTCATCGAGGCCGGTCGGCTGACCGAGGAGCAGGCCGAGAGCTACGAGCACGCGCACATCATCCTGCAGGCCTTGGGCACCGCCGACGCGGTGTCGGTGGACCTGTCGTTCGTCGACCTGCGTCGCGGTGACGCGCTGCTCGTGTGCTCCGACGGGCTCTCGGGCCTCGCGACGCACGATCAGTTGGAAGAGGCGTTGACCGAGCTCGACGATCCCGCGGCGTGCTGCGAGCGGCTCATCGAGGCCGCGAACGAGGCGGGCGGACACGACAACGTCACCGTCGTCGTGGCGCGCTTCGAGGGCGATCTGCCGGAGCCTTCGCCGGACGACGAGCCCGTCGGGTATCACGCCTTCGTGCTCTCGCAGCCTGTCGAGTCGCCGGTCGTGGGCGACGGGGCCGCGGCGCTCAAGCTGCCGGCGTTGCCGCCGCCGGGGTCCGACGTGAAGAAGGCGCACTCGCTGCCGCCTTCCCGCTCCGAGGCGCCGGTCGCGGGCGAGGACGACGCTTCGCAGCGTTCCAGCGATGGCGATCCCGACGTTCCTCCGAAGCTTCCGGTGGCGAGTCCCGCGGGTGGCTTCGGTTGGTTCATCGCGGTGCTCGTCGCGGTGGTGCTCACGTTCGTGGCGTGGCGCGCGACGCGACCCGCTGCGCCTGCGCCGCCGGCGCCATCGGCCGAGGCTGCGCCCGCGGTGACGCCGCTCACGCCGAACGGCGGTGCGGAGCCCACGCTGGTGCCCGCCCCGACCTGGAACGACGCTCAAGTCGTCGACGCGGGGATCGTTCCGAACGATGGGCCTTCGCGGGACTGACGGACCGCCCGCTGCGCGGTAGGGTCGCGGCGTGGCGGAGATCCGGTTGATGCAGGCGGCGGGGGCCGGGGCGGGGCGCAGCCTGCGCTTCAGCGGTCCGCGGGTCAGCGTCGGGCGTGCGCCGGAGAACGATCTCGCGCTCGACACGCACCGCGACCTCGATGCGTCGGGAAGGCACTGCGAGCTCGTCGTGGTCGACGCGGCTTGGACGGTGCGCGACCTCGGAAGCCGCAACGGCACCTTCGTCAACGGCAACAAGGTGTCGGCGGCGGTGCTCCACGCGGGCGACGAGCTGCGCCTCGGCGGCGACGGTCCGCGGTTTCGCGTCGACGCGGCCGATGGAGGTGCGGCGGCGGTGGAGACGTCGGCGCCGCAACGGCGCGTGGGGCACACCACGCTGACGCTGATGATCGACCGCGCCGTGGAGGCCCGCTCGCAGTTGGCGACCCGCGGCCTTCGGGTGGCCGTGGTGACGCTCTCGGCTCTCGTCGTCGTCGCCGGGGCGGTGATCGCCCTGCTCGTGCTGCGCCAGGACGACGAGGGGGCGCGCGCGGCCCGCAACGACGCCGCAAGCGCCGGGTCGCGCATCGCCGTCGCCAACGAGGGCTCGGTGTTCCTGCTCGCGTTCGCGCGCCCGGGCGCCGCGCGTCCCGAGGGCTTCTGCACGGCCTTCGCGGTCTCGCCGGACCTGCTCGCGACGAACGCCCACTGCGTGCTGGCCGCGAACGAGGAGCGCGCGCGCGGTGCCCGCGTCGTGGCGCTGCAGAACAAGGCGCCGGGGCGCGTGCTCGGCGCGACGCCGGTGTACCTCGACGCGCGGTTCCACGACGCGCGGTACTCCCGCGGCGGCAGTGGCTACGACGTGGGACTGCTCCGCGTCGACGCGCCGCTGACGTCGCGCGTGCGCCTCGCGACGGAGGCCGAGCTCTTCGCGCTGCACGAGGGCGACGCGATCTTCGTCTACGGTTTTCCCGGCATGACGATGAACGAGGGATCGCCGGTGGCGACGATCACCGTGGGACTGCTCAACCGGGTGACGGACTTCTCCGACGGCGTGGCCGCACCGGCGGCGGCCCAGAAGCTCCTTCACAGCGCGCAGACCGCCGGGGGATCGTCGGGCAGCCCGATGTTCCTGCCGAGCGGGAGCGCCATCGGGGTGAACGCCGGGAGCCTCGCCGACGACGAGCGCCAGATCGTCGTCGACCCGGTGAGCGGACAGCGTCGCGAGGTCGAGGTGAGCCGCGGATCGAACTTCAAATACGGCATGCGGGCCGACCTGATCCGTCAGGCCGTCGCCTCGGTGGGCGAGTCCGTGCCTTGATGCGCGGAGCAGTGTGGCGTTTTCGGAGAGGCCGGCTTACTCTCCGCGGAGCACGATCGGGCGGCTCAGCGAGACCATGGCGAAGCTTGTGATCATCGGGCCGGACGGCCCCCAAGAACGCGATCTCGCGGCGGTCAATTCGCTCGGGCGGCATCCGAACAACAGCATCCAGCTCCTCGACCGCATCGTGTCGAAGGAGCACTGCATCGTGGAGCTGCGCGGCAACCGCTGGGTGCTTCGCGACCTCGGGTCGCTCAACGGCACGTACGTGAACGATCAGCGCGTCGTGGGCGAGTCGTTCCTCTCGCACGGCGACCAGATTTCCCTCGGGAACACGCGCGCGGTCTTCCAGGACGCCCCGTCGCCGCAGGCCACGCTCCCGGCCGCGGCCGCACAGGCTCCGACGATGCAGCCGCCGTATCCGCAGCCGCTGCCGCAGCCGCCGCAGCCGCCGCTGGGAATGGGCCCGCTGCCGTCGGTGCCGCGCTTCGCCCCGTCGGCGCCGCTCGGTGCGCCGCCGCGGGCGCCGGTCACCGCGGGAGGCGGGCAGGGCGTGCCGCTGAGCGGACCGACGGGGCCGATGCCGCTGCAGGCGGTGCGCAACGTCACCATCGGCGGCGCGATGATGGAGTCGCACGTCCGCACGAAGATCGCGGCGGAGATGCAGCAGTTCCTCCCGGAGCGCTCGCTGCAGGACGTCGAGGTGCTTCGCCGCGACTACGAGAAGCTGCGCATCTCCTACGAGCTGCAGCGCGCGATCGGCGCCGAGCTCGACCTCGATCGCCTCCTCGAGAAGATCCTCGAGCGCAGCTTCGACCTGCTCTCGGCGGACCGCGGCGTGATCCTCCTCTTCGAGGAGGGCGAGCTTCGGCCGCGTTGTTCGCGTGCGAAGCGCGCGGGGCCCGAGGAGTTCGTCGCCTCGCGCGCCGTCGTGGGACAGGTCGTGAAGGAGAAGGTCGCGGTGCTCTCGAGCGACGCGAAGGTCGATCCGCGCTTCTCCGAGTCGAAGTCCATCATCATGACGGGCATTCGCAGCTCCATGGCGGTGCCGCTGCTGCACAAGAGCGAGCTGCTCGGCGTGATGATGGTCGACTCGCAGAACCCCAACGCGTTCGGCGAGAAGGATCTCCAGCTCTTCACGAACATCGCGAACCAGGCCGCGCTCTTCATCGCGAACGCCGCCCTCGCGCGCCGCATCGAGCAGGAGGCGCTGGCCCGCGCGCGCTTTCAGCGGTTGCTCTCGCCGGCCATCGCGGAGCTCGTCGTGTCGGGCAAGGTTGAGGTCAAGCAGGGCGGCGAGCCGCGCGCGACGACGATGCTCTTCACCGACATCCGCGGCTTCACCTCGCGCTCGGAGACGATGCGCGCCGAGGACATCGTTCACATGCTGAACGACTACTTCGAGCGCATGGTGGAGATCGTCTTCCGCTTCGAGGGCACCCTCGACAAGTTCGTCGGCGACGAGATCATGGCGCTCTTCGGCGCGCCGGTTTCCGGCGACAACGACCCGCTGCGCGCGGTGCAGTGCGCCCTCGCGATGCTCGACGAGCTGCGGCGCTTCAACGCCGACCGCGAGGAGAAGGGGCTCCCGAGCTTCGAGATCGGCGTCGGCATCAACACCGGCGAGGTCGTCGCGGGCTACATCGGCAGCTCGAAAGCAATGCAGTACACCGTCATCGGCGCGCCGGTGAACCTCGCGGCGCGGCTCTGCTCCGCGGCGAAGGGCATGCAGATCCTGCTGTCCGAGCACACCTGGAGCCTGGTGAGCGCGGCCTTCGAGACGAACGAGCTCGAGCCCATCTCGCCGAAGGGCATCGCGCAGCCCGTGCGGGTCTTCGAGGTCATCAGCGAGCGCTGATGGCAACGCTGGATTTCGAGCGGCCGCTGCGGGACCTCGAGCAGCGCATCGACGCACTCCGCGCCGAGGTCTGCCGTCCAGGCGCCGACGAGGGGCTGTCCGACGAGCTCGAGCGCGTCGAGGCGGCGGCGCGACGTCTCGAGGAGAACCTCTTCGGCGACCTCGGCGTGTGGGCGCGCGTGCGCCTCTCGCGGCACCCCGATCGCCCGAACACCCTCGACGCCATCGGCGCGCTCATGACCGATTTCGTCGAGCTCCGCGGCGACCGCGCCTTTCGTGACGATCCGGCGATCGTGGGCGGCCTCGCGCGCTACCGCGGTCGCGCGGTGGTCGTGCTGGGCCAGCAGAAGGGGCGCGGCGTGCGCGACAACGTGCGCCGGAACTTCGGCATGGCGCACCCCGAGGGCTACCGCAAGGCGCTGCGCTTGATGGACCTCGCGCAGCGCTTCCACCGTCCGTTGGTGACCTTCGTCGATACGCCCGGCGCGTTCCCCGGCCTCGGCGCCGAGGAGCGCGGTCAGTCCGAGGCCATCGGCCGGTGTCTCGAGCGCATGGCGTCGCTGCGCGTGCCCGTCGTCGCGACGGTGCTGGGCGAGGGGGGCTCCGGCGGTGCGCTCGCCCTCGCAGCGGCCAACCGCGTGCTCATGCTCGAGCACGCCACGTACGCCGTCATCACCCCCGAGGGCTGCGCGTCGATCCTCTGGAAGGACGGCTCCCGCGCGCCCGAGGCGGCGCGGGCGATGCGCATGACCGCCGCCGAGGTCTTCACCGCCGGCGTCGCCGACGAGGTCGTGGCCGAGCCCGTGGGCGGAGCGCACCGCGACCCCGCCGAGGCCCTGCGCCGCGTCGACGAGGCCCTCGGAAGGCACCTCGAGACGCTCGCGGCGTGGGACGGCGATCGCCTCCGCGAGGACCGTTACCAGCGCTTTCGTGCGCTCGGCGAATACCAGGACGGGTAAGCGTCAGAACTCGGCGCCGATGCGCGCGGTGCCGGCGGCGATGCGACCCAGCCCGAGTCCCGTCGCATCGGCGAAGGCGGCGCCGGGAAAGAGAATGGCACCCTGGATCCCGCCGGTGAGCACGAAGCGCCCCGGCAGCGGGAAGCGTGCGTGGAGGCCGGCGTCGAGCTCGAGGCCGAGATCGCGACGCGAAGCATCGCCGCCGCGCGCGTTGCGGGCGCCTCCGTAGAAGCCGGGCGAGGCCGGGTCGACCCAGTCCGTGGTGGCCGTCGCGAGCACCGCGCCGAGGCGCAGGTCGAGGTGGCTCCCGAGGTTCACCACCGCCGTCGGGTAGAGGTAGGCCGCGCCGCGCACGGCGCCGTTGGTGGGCTCCAAGCGCCGCGCCGTCGCGCCCGACGCGGCAGCCCCTGCAGACCGTGCGGAGTCCCACGCCACGAGCTCGGGGAAGAGGATCAGACCGACGCGGTGCGCAGGGTTGAAGGTGAACGCGCGCTGCACGCCGTTGGTCGGGTCGTTGTCGCCGGAGGCCCAGCCGGCCTCGAGGGACACACGGTAGCGGTCCGTGCGCTCGATGCCGATGCGCCCCACGCCGCCGAAGGCCAGGACATTGTCGCATTCTGCGCCGCGGATCACCGTGGCCGACGTCGCGCCGCCGGTGATCGCCGCCTCGACGCCCGCGAAGACGCGTCCCAGGCGGTCTGGCGTGGGCCACTCCCAGCGCGCGAAGAGGTCGCCGGTGACGGTGCGGAGCCACGTGCCCTCGGCGGTGCGAAACGACACGTCGCGGTACATCGCGAGCATACCGACGCGCTTCGCCGCGCAGTCGGTGCTGCACCGATGGTCCTGGTAGTAGACCGAGGCGACGCCTTGGAGCGCGATGTCTCCATCGACGAGCGAGGCGGTCGCGTCGCGGTAGACGACGTCCGCCGCGAGGTCGAGGACGACGTTGGACGTGCGCCCACCCGGGCGGGCCACGAAGCCCAGGCGTTCGACGAGGTCGCCGTGGCGGTAGTCCCCGAAGGTCGGCGCGGCGTCGCCGCCGCTCGCGACGAGGCCGAAGCCCCAGTCGAAGGCCTGCTGGCCGAGGCGAAACGTGCCCACCGGCGAATCCCAGGCAACGTACGCCTCGCGGACGTCGAAGGGGCCGTAGGGAAAGAGGTCTCCGCGGGGTTCGCGCGCGAGCCCCACATGATCGGCCGCGGCGTCGGGCACGACCAGGCGCGCCACGTCGAAGGAGAACTGGAAACGAAGGTGCTCGCCGATGGTCACCCGCGGACGGAGCCGGATCCACGCCTCGAAGAAGAGGTTCGGACCGAGGTTCGGCGCCGCGCCGGCGATCCCCGGCGGCACCGCCAGCGGAAGGTCCGTCATCGCCGTGTACCGGAGCTGCGCTTCGCCAGGGATGGTGACCTGGAGCAGCGGGCCCTCCTCGGGCGCGGCGTGCGCTGCGGGCGGCGGATGCGGCGTCGCGCTCGCCGGGCGCTGCTGGCCGTGCGCCGTGGCGACGCTCGTCAGGAAGGCCACGAACGTCGCGAGGGGAAGGCGGCGGATGCGCACGCGGGCACCGTATCCCCCGGCCTTCATGCATGACAAGACGATCGCGCCGGTGCCGCGCTATGGTCCGCCCGTGCTCCGAAACGCGCTTGCGTTGCTGCTGCTCGGGACCGCGCAGGCGTGCTCCGGTGGCGCTCGTCCGGGATCGCTCCCGCCGGACGCCGGCGGCGTCGACGTCGTCGCCGATCTGGGAGGTTTCGACAGCGGGCGCCGCGTCGACGTGGTGCCGGTGGACCCGTGCGGCCGCGGGCCATGCGGTCCGGTGGAGCTGTGTGGCGCGGCAACGGCGGACGGCGGCCTCGGCCCCGGCAACGGCGTCGACGACAATTGCGATGGTCGCGTCGACGAGAATTGCGCGTGCACGCCGGGCGAAATGCGCGCTTGCTTCGACGGCGCGGCGGACCGTCGAGGCGTCGGTGCGTGCCGCGACGGCGTCGCGCGGTGCACGGAGCTCGCGGCGTGGATCGGCAACGAGTGTTCGGGGGCGGTGCTGCCGACCGCCGAGGTGTGCAACGGCCGCGACGACGACTGCAACGGCGCCATCGACGACGGCCTCGACGGCTGCGCGACGACGCTCCGATGCCCGGCCAGCGAGGGCGCCACGCCGCTCCTCGAGTTCACCCTCGACGGCCGCAGCATCGACCCGGCCGCGAGGTCCTTCACGTGGTCCGTGCGCTGCCCCGACGGCGTCGTACCTTGCCCTGTGCCGACGGGCAGCGACGGGCAGTTGCACGTCACCGTGCCGCGGGCAGGAACCTACGGCGTGACCATGGTCTCGACGCACGCCGACGGGACGTCGTCGTCGTGTTCGTTCCCGCTGTACGCGCAGGGGCTGGGGCTGCGCGTCGAGCTCGATTGGGACCGCAAGGGCGGCGTCGGCGGCCCCGGCGCCGACATGGACCTCCACGTCGCGCTCATCGACCGGCACCGTGCGGGCTCGACGGCCTGGTTCACCCCGGGGGACTGCTACTTCCAGACGTGCCGCGCGCCGGGCGGCACGGTGCAAGGGGGCGTCAACGCGCAGGACACCCGCTTCGCTCCGTCGGCGACGGCGGCAGCCTGCCAGGACTTTCCCGCGCCCAACGGCGACGTGTGGCGCGCGTCCGGGCGATGCTGGAACCCGCGCCTCGACGTCGACGACATCGTCTGTGATCCGTCGGTGCGCGACGGACGCGACACGCGGTTCTGCTTCCCCGAGAACGAGACCGTCGACGACCCGCCGGACGATGCGACGTTTCGCGTCGGCGTGAATTTCTACGAGGACCACGGCCTCTGCGCCGACGGCGACGCGGCCGATGACGTCGTGCACCCGGTGCTCACGGTGAGCTGCGGCGGGATCATTCGCGCGAACGTCGGCAGCGTCGACGACGGCCTCGTCGGCATGCGGTGCGCCGACAACCCCACCCGTGGCAGCGAGAATTGGACCTGGATCGCCGCCGACGTGCGGTTCTCGTCGAACGCGTGCGGGCTCCGTGACTGCAAGGTCACGCCGCTATTCTCCACGCCTGGGCGCTTCACGCAGTGCTCCCGCGCCGACGCCAACGCCGACGTCTGCCAGGACGCCGCGGGGCGCGTGTTCGTGCGGAACTCCGGCGGCCGCGCCGTGGACGTCGAGCTCGCCGAGAGCCCCTAGCGGCGGGTTCGCGGCGGCGGAATGCTCGGCGGCAGCGACGGCCGCGGGGGCGGGAGGCGCAGGCGCGAACGGACGGCCTCCCGCTGGCGCTCCTTGTACTCGTGGTGCGACGCGGCGCCGGTGTCGTTCTCGCCGTCGGTCTCCTGGTCCACGAGCTGGAATTCGGTGAGGACGAAGACCACGGGACCGAGCGCCCGGGCGTGTGCCGGCGCCTGCTCGAGCACCTCGCGCGGCACGCGCACAGGCAGGTCGACGACGAAGTGGATGACCTTGTAGCTCGGCGCGCTGAAGCGGTTGTCGACGAGCTGCGCCACGGCGCCCTTCTCGATGTGCGAGTTCGGGTGGTCGAGGAGCGTCGCGAGGTGCGGGTGCTCGAGCGCCACCGCGCGCGGGTCGACGAGGGTGTTCTTGCTCTCGCCGGGGATCACGTAGTTGAACGGAAACAGCCGGCGCGACAGGTAGTTCAGCACCGGCAGCACGTCGTCCGCGCTGCGCGTCACCACCCGGAAGCGGAGCTTGTCGTAGATCTGCGCGGCGATGGTCTCGCTCTTCGACAAGAGCTTCGTGTAGAGCGAGTCGCGCGTCTTGCGCCCGCCCTTGAACTGCACGATGGGCAGCCCCGACGAGAGCATCTCGCCCATCACGCGGAAGATCTTCGACTCCACGAGCTGGAACACCTGCGCGTCGGAGAGCGGCAACGAGAAAAGCAGCTCGCGCCCCTGCAGGTGGTGGATGATGTGCATCACCTTGAGGATGGTGCAGGCGCACACCTGCCGCGATCCGCGGCCGGAGGCGATGGCGAGGAGCTCTTCGACCGGCGCCGCGGCGACCTTTGCGGGCATCGGGTAGTCGAAATTGCGCTGGAGGTACTCCACGGCCTCGTCGCGGATGGCCTCGAGGCGCAGGCGGTCGCCGGGTTCCTCGCCGTGGAATTCCTGCACGCGCAGGAACTCCTCGGCCTCGTAGCGATCGGCGAAGTGCAGCCGCCGCCAGTCGATGGCCGAGCCGCCGCGGAGGATGTTCCAGAGGGAGTCGAGGTCGCCGAGGGACAGTTCGTCGAGCGAACGAAATCCGATGGACCGGAGGTCGCTCATCGGGCGCGGTACAGGCGGGTCAGGAGCCGGTGCGCGGCGTCGCGCTGGACACCTCGGCGCCGCGCCGGGCGTCGATGCCGGTGCGACCGAGGTTGAGCGTTCCGACGAACAGCCCCAGCGTCAGAAGCAGCGCCGTCGCGTTACCGACCAGGGCGTGCTCGCACCCCGTCAGGGTGACCGCCATCGCCAGCATCGCCAACACCTTCGCTCGCTCGTTCGACATCGCTCGTTCGTCTCCAGCTCAAACGGACTGCAACTCTCACCGCGTGGCCGCCTCGAAGGGCGCTGCACGCTCGACATCTAAGGGGTTCAAAGCGAAGGGGGGGCAACTTTTAGTCGCGACCCGCGCCGCTCCGCAACCCCAAAAGCGACCGCGGCAGCGCTGCCGCGAGTCATTTCCTTGACCGGACGTCGCGAGGTGTGAAGAGGTCCCGGCCCATGGGCACACCGCACATCCTGGCCATCGCCAACCAAAAGGGCGGCGTCGGCAAGACCACCACCGCCGTGAACGTCGCCGCGGCCTTCGCGCAGCGCGGGCTCCGAACGCTGCTCGTCGACCTGGACATCCAGGGCAGCGCGAGCGCGACGCTCGGCGCGCCGGCGGTCGAGGGCGCCGTCGACGTGGCGCGGGTGCTCATGGAGGAGAGGGCGCTCGACACGGCGATGGTCGAGACGCGCCTGGAGAACCTCTGGCTCGCGCCGGCGGGCGAGGCCATGGCGTTGGTCGATCTGCACCTGGCGTCGGCCTTCGGCCGCGAGCGCGTCTTCGAGCGAACGCTCCGGTGCCCGGGCGTGCAGTCCATGGACGTCGTCGTCGTCGACACGGCGCCGTACCTCGGGCTCCTGACGGTGAACGCGCTCGTCGCGGCGGAGAAGGTATTGATCCCGGTGTCGTGCGAGTACCTGCCGATGCTGGGGCTCAAGCTGCTCGGCGAGACGCTGCAACGCCTGCGGGACCGCGCCGGCGCGAAGGCGGAGGTGCTCGGCTACCTGCTCACCATGGTCGATCGTCGCGAGCGCATCACCACCGAGGTCGAGGATCTGCTGCGGCAGCGCTTCGGGGCGGCGGTGTTCGACACGGTGATCCGCGCGAACACGCACCACAAGGCGGCGCCGTCGCACCAGCGCACGATCTTCGAGCACGAGGCCGAGGGCGGCCGCGGCCGCGAGGACTACGACGGGCTCGCGTCGGAGGTCATGTCGCGCCTCGGGCTCATCGGCGTGCGCCGCAAGCCTCTGGCGCGCCGCGCGCCCGCGACGGGCACCGCGAAGGGTCGCCGCGCCACCGGTTGAGCGCGCCGAGGGACAATCCGCACCCGCGGGATGCCGCGGGCTTGCAACCGGTGCCTGCGTTTCCTACGGTTCACGAACTGTGACGAGAGACGACGAAGACACACTCGGCACCGTGGGCTCCACGGAGATCCTCCCGGTCCTTCCGTTGCGCAACGCGGTGCTCTTTCCGGCGGCGGTGGTGCCCATCAACGTCGGCCGGGCGCGCTCGGTGCGCCTCGTCGAGGACCTGATGCACCAGGAGCAGCGCATCGTTGCCGTGGTGACGCAGAAGTCGCCGGACACCGAGGATCCGGCGCTGGCCGACCTCTATCCGACGGGCACCGTCGCGCGCATCGTGAAGGTCATCAAGCTCGGCGCGTCGAACTACTCGGTGCTCTTGCAGGGCATCGCGCGCATGAAGCTCACGGGCATGGCGAGCGAGACGCCGTACCTGCGCGGCCGCGTGCAGCGCATCAGCGAGAACCTGTCGCGCACCCCCGAGGTCGAGCGCATCGCGCGGGAGCTTCGGGACGTTGCCCGAGCGCTGGGCGAGTACTCGCCGCCGGTGCCGCGGGAGCTGGGCACGGTCGCCGACAACGCCGCGGAGCCAGGCTCCCTCGCGGACCTCGTCGCGCTGCATCTCCCGACGCCGCCGGTGAGCCCGGCGGACCGTCAGCAGGTGCTCGAGGCCCTCGACCTCGAGGAGCGCCTGCGGCTCGCGCATCACCTCGCGCGTCGCGTTCACGAGCTTCATCGCGTGCGCAAGGAGGTGCACCAGCTCGTGACCGGCGAGATGGGGCGCAGCGAGCGCGAGGAGATCCTTCGCGCGCAGCTCAAGACGATCAAGGAAGAGCTCGGCGAGACCGACGAGAGCGAGGAGGAGCTCGACCAGCTTCGCGAGCGCATCGCGAAGGCGCGGCTCCCGTACGAGATCGAGAAGGTCGCGAAGCGGCAGCTCGGTCGACTGCGCGCCATGCAGGGGCACTCCGCCGAATACCAGGTCACGCGCACGTACATCGAGTGGCTCGCCGACATCCCGTGGACCAAGTCCACCGAGGATCGCTTCGACGTCGAGGCCGTGCGACGCGCGCTCGACGAGGACCATTTCGGTCTCGAGAAGCCGAAGAAGCGCATCGTCGAGTACGTGGCCGTGCGCAAGCTCCGCAAGGACGGGCGCGGCCCGATCCTTTGCTTCGTGGGTCCTCCCGGCGTGGGCAAGACGTCGCTTGCGAAGAGCATCGCGCGGGCGATCGGGCGGCAGATGGTGCGCATCTCCCTCGGCGGCGTTCGCGACGAGGCCGAGATCCGCGGCCACCGTCGCACCTACGTCGGCGCGCTTCCCGGACGCATCGTGCAGGCCATGAAGAAGGCCGGAACCATCAACCCGATCCTCATCCTCGACGAGGTCGACAAGATGGGCGCGGACGTTCGCGGCGACCCCGCCTCGGCGCTGCTCGAGGTGCTCGACCCGGACCAGAACAGCACCTTCGTCGACCACTACATCGACGTTCCGTACGACGTGTCGCACGCGATGTTCATCTGCACGGCGAACAACAAGGAGACGATTCCGCCTCCGCTGCTCGACCGCATGGAGGTCATCGACATCTCGGGCTACACGCGCGTGGAGAAGCTGCACATCGCGCGTGAGTACATCGGCCCGAAGGCGCTCGAGGAGCACGGGCTCACGCCGGAGCGCCTCGAGTGGCGCGACGACGGCTACCAGGCGCTCATCGAGAGCTACACTCGCGAGGCCGGGGTGCGAAACCTCACGCGCGAGGTCGCGTCGGTGTGCCGCGCGGTGGCGGTGCGGGTGGCGAGCGGCGAGGACGTGCACGAGGCCGCGACGAAGGCATTCGTCGAGAGCGTGATGGGTCCGCCGAGGTTCATGGACGAGAGCGCCGAGCGGCAGCCCGGCGTGGGCATCGTGGCGGGCCTCGCGTGGACGCCGGTGGGCGGCGTGATCCTCTTCATCGAGGCCACGAAGTACGCGGGCAAGGGCAACATCTCCATCACGGGCCAGCTCGGGAACGTGATGAAGGAGTCCGTCGCCGCGGCGTTCTCGTGGGTTCGAACGCACGCCGAGCTGCTCGGCATCGCGCCGGAGCTGCTCGCGAACAGCGACATCCACGTTCATGTTCCGGCGGGTGGAACGCCCAAGGACGGACCGAGCGCCGGCGTCGCCATGGTCACCGCGATCACGTCGCTGATGACCGGTCGTCCGGTGCGCAGCGACATCGCGATGACCGGCGAGATCACCCTCCGCGGCATCGTCACGCCGATCGGCGGCGTGAAGGAGAAGGTCCTTGCCGCACACCGCGCGGGGATCAAGCACGTGCTGCTCCCGGCCCGGAACAAGAAGGACCTCGAGGACATCCCCGAGGAGGTCCGCCAGGAGCTGCGCATCGACTTCGTGAGCCGCATCGACGAGGTGCTCAAGTTCGCGCTGCTCGACCTGCCGGCGGCGCCGTCGATTCCTCCGCGCGCCGATGACGACGACGCGGCCCTTCACGCTGGCCGCTGAGTTCACCGGTCTCGCGCGCGTCATCGCCCGCTCGTGGCGGTGGCGCGCGACGACGTTGCTCGCCATCGCCGTGGGCCTCGGCTGCGGCGCCACGCACCTCACCGATCACGTCGGCTACGCCTCGAGCCTCGTCGTCGGCCTCGTTGGCAGCGCGGTGTCGTCCATCGCCGGAGTGCGGTTGCAACGCGCGGCGAAGGGTGTGCGGGGGGCCGCGCTCGCCCTCGCTGCCTCGGGCTTCGGCATTGCGTTCGTCGCGCTGGCGTTGCTCGTCGTGTTCGCCCACGCGCTCGTCGGTCCTGCGTGTGCGTCGGCGGAGGGCGCCGCGTGGGTGCTGCTGGTGGCATTGCCGGGTCCGGTGCTCGCCGCGCTCTTCGGTGCTGCGCTCGGGGCGTCGTTGCCGGGGCGTCGTGCCGCGACGCTCGTCGCCGCCGCGACGGTGCCGGCGTTCATCGTGTGGAGCCTCGCGAGGTTCTACGCGTCGCCGGCGGTGTTCGCCTTCGATCCGTTCTTCGGCTTCTTTCCGGGCGCGATCTACGACGAGCACGTGCCGCTGACCGCGGCGCACGTGACCTACCGCGTCGGAACGCTCGGTTGGATCGCGATGCTCGCCGCGCTTCTCGCCGGTGGGCTGGACGCGGCGGGGCGCTTCTCGTTGCGGACGCTCGGCGCCGGACCGCGGGCGTTGGCCCTCGCGGGGGCGCTCACGGGGCTCTCGGTGTTCGCCGCCGGTGACGCGCTCGGCCATCGCCACGACGCCGCGTCGGTGCACCGCGGCCTCGGCGGCACCGCGCGCGGACGGCGCTGCATCGTGGCGTACGATCGGTCGTTGGACCGACGGCTCGGGGAGCTCACCGCGCGCGATTGCGACGTGCGCGTCGCGCAGCTCGAGGCCTTCTTCGGGACGTCGCACCCCGCGCCGATCACCGTATTCCTCTTCGCGAACGCGACGCAGAAGCGCGCGTGGATGGGGGCAGAGGACACGTACATCGCGAAGCCGTGGCGCGACGAGGTCTACCTCCAGGCGGCGTCGTTTCCGCACCCGGTGCTGAAGCACGAGCTCGCCCACGTCGTCGCCGGAGCCTTTGCGGGCGGCCCGTTTCGCGTGGCCGCGTGGGCGGGATGGCTTCCGGCGCCGGCGCTCATCGAGGGCGCCGCCGTCGCGGCCGCGTGGGAGGGCGACAGCGACGCGACGCCGCACCAGTGGACGCGGGCGATGCTCGAAGCCGGGCTGGCGCCGCCGATGGCTTCGCTCGTGGGACTCGGCTTCTTCGCGGCGTCCTCGGGGCGCGCTTACACCGCCGCCGGGTCGTTCTGCCGCTGGCTCGTCGAGACCCGCGGGGCCGCGCGGTTCCGACGTTTCTATCGCGACGTGGACGCGTTCGCTGCGTACGGCGCGACGCTCCCGGAGCTCGAGCGCGCGTGGCACGACGACCTGCGGCGCGTGCCGACGCCCGAGGCGATGCTGACCCAGGCCCGAACGCGCTTCCGCCGCGCGTCGGTGTTCGGACGCACGTGCCCGCTGCTCCTCGACGCGCTCGCGGAGACCGCGGCTGGCCGGGTTGCGAGCGGAGACGTCGCCGGCGCCATCGCCGCCTACGAGGCGCTGCTGCGGCACGATCCGACGGACCTCCACGTTCGAACGCAGATCGTCGCGCTCCACGTTCGCGCGGGCGACGACGCTGCGGTGCAGTCTGCCGTGGCCGACGCGGAGGCTGCGCTGGGTCCCGCGGCCGGAACGCGCGCGCGGATGGTGGAGGCGGACCAGCGCTGGCGATGGTTCGGTCCGCGAGGCGTGCGACGTCGGTACGTGGCCTTGGACGGCACCACGCTCGACGCCGACGAGGCACGCACGCTGCGCCTGAAGATCCTCGCCCTCGATGCGGCCGTGGACGCCGAGGCGCTGCGCGACCTGCTCATCGGGCGCGGACCGCTCGAGCCCTCGGCCATCGCGGCGATGGCGCGGCTCGCCGAGGCGCCGCCCGGTGACCCGCTGGCCGCCTACCTGCGGGGTCGCCAGCTCTTTCTCGCGGAACGCTTCGACGCGGCGCTGGCGGCGCTCGACGTCGGCGCCGTAGCGACCACCGGCGAGCCGCGCATCGTCGCCGAGACCCTGCGCCTCCGTGCCATCGCGATGTACCGCCTGGGCGAGCGCGACGCGGCGCTCGGGGCCTTCGAGGCGCTCGCGAGCGACGTCGACCGCTCCGCAGGCTATCGCGCCGCCGCGGCCGACTGGGCCGACCGCGTTCGACGGGAGCGATCAGACCCGCGTCCGTGACCACCGTCCGCGCCGCCATCGCCACACGGCGAGGAGCATGCGCACCAGCCAGTCGGCGCCGCTTCCGAACCACACGCCGGCGAGCCCGAGGTGCAGCACGTCGACGCACGCCCAGGTCGCCGCGATGCGCACGACGAAGGAGCCCGCGAGGGCGATGGCGAAGGCCTCCCGCGTCGCGCCGGCCCCCCGGAGCGATTGGAGCAGCACGATGGACGCCGCCATCGGCACCTGCGCGAGCGCGCACGGCAGCATCGCGTCGAGGCCCGCGCGCACCGCCGTCGGGGACGTCAGCGTCGCCGCGAGCACGAATGGAGCTCCTGCCCAGAGCGCCATGGCGACGACGCCTACGATCGCGGTCGACGCGCCGGTCGCGATCCACCCCGCACGCCGGGCACCGACGGCATCGCCCGCGCCGAGGCGCTGAGCGGCCCGCGCGCCCGCGGCGACGCCGAAGCCGTCGGCGGACAGGAACGACACGCTCTCCATGGAGAGCAACGCCTGGTGCGCGGCCATGGGCGCGGCCCCGAGCCCGTTGGTGATGCGCACGAAGACCAGGTACCCCGCGTGGTAGATCGCGCGCTCCGCGAAGGCGCCGGTGGAGACCGCGGCGAGGCGGCGCAGGGCAGCGACGGTGCCGGTCCACGGGGCGCCGCGGAGCGACGCTGGACGGCGCACGTCGGCCAACGCCGCGAGGCCTAGGAGCATCTCCACCGAGAGCGCCGTCACGTTGGCGATGGCGGCGCCGCGCGCACCAAGGCGCGGGCATCCGAGGTTGCCGAAGATCAGCAGACCGTTGAGCCCGAGGTTCACGGCGTTGGTCACGAGGGCGATGGCCAGCGGGGTGCGCGTGTCACCGGAGGCCTGCAGCGCCGTCGTACACACCATCGCGACGAAGAGCACCGGCATGGCGGGCAGCACCACGCCGAGGTAACCGATGGCCGCCTCGCGCACCGGGGACGATGCGGCTCCCGCGAGGGCTCCGACGAGTGCGTGAAGGCCGAGGGTCCCGGCGAGGCCCACCGCTGCGCCGAGGAGCACTGCGATGCCGACGCTCGCTCGCAGCGCGCTGCCCGCGAGCGCCGGATCGCGTGCGCCGACGGCGCGTCCGACGAGCGCGAGGGTGCCCGTGGCGAAGGCTCCGAAGACCGACTGCAGCGTCCAGGTGAGGGGGCCGGCGATCTGCATCGCGGCGAGGGCGTCGGCGCTGAATCTCCCGAGAAAGAAGCGGTCCGCGAGGAAGACGAGGGTCTGCAGCAGCGACTGCGCGACGGCGGGCGCGGCGAGGGCGAGGGTGGCGCGGAGTTCGCTGCGGAGGGAGCCGGGGTGCACGTCGGGCGCCGACGGCACTCTACCCGTCCCCGGCAGCTTTGCACTTCTTCACGTTCGCGGGGCAGTGGCCTTCACACGCCGTCGCCATCTTCGTTCACCGCGCAAGCCCGTCGGGCCGCTGCGCGGAAGAGGAGTCGACGACATGTTGGGATTCATCGTGGGCACGATGTGCCTCGTCGGGTTGGTGAAGACGTTGCGTCACGGCGCGTGCGGCGGGTACGGGCACGGCTACGGCCACGGAGGGTGCGGAGGCGGGCACGGGTGCGGCTCGCGGCGGCGCTTCGGCGGCGGATGGGGCCCTGGGCACGGGCACGAAGGCGAGGGCGGTCCCGACGGTTGGGGCCGCGGACGATGGAACGACGGCAGCGCGCTGCGCATGCTTCTGCGGCCGCTGTTCGAGCGGCTGGTGACGACGCCGGGGCAGGAGCGGGCGATCCTCGAGGCGGCCGAGGCGCTGCGGTCGAAGATGGCCGCGACGCGCGATGCGCTGCACGCGACGCGCGCCGGGGTTGCGACGGCGTTCCGGGCTGAGCACTTCGACGAGGCCGTGATGGGCGAGACCTTCGCCAAGCAGGACGAGTCCCTCGAAGTCGCGCAGAAGGCGCTCTTCGAGGCGCTGCAGAAGGTGCACGACGCCCTCGACCCGGCTCAGCGCGCGGCGTTCGCCGACCATTTCGAGCGGCTCGCCGGCGGCTTCGGTCGCTGGGGCCACGGACCGTACCGGGCGTGAACCGAGAGGAGCGAAGGACCATGCGACGAAGAATCAAGGTGGCAGTGCTCGCCCTGGGTGTGCTGGTTGGGTACGGATCGGCCTTCTGCGGAGCGCATGCGCACCATGTGCGGCGCGAGGCCTTCGAGCGGCACGTCGCGCAGGTGTGCGTCGACGCCGCGAGAGGGACCGGGTCGCCGGCGCCGACGGCGCGCTGGTAGGCTGACGGACGCGTGATGACGGTCCGCGTGCTCCACATCGACGACGACGCGCGGTTCGCCGAGCTGGTCGCGAAGTACCTCACCCAGAACGGGATGACGGTGCTCCACGCTCCGGACGGCGGCCGAGGCCTTGCGATGCTGGAGCGCGCGGACGTCGACGTCGTGCTGCTCGACGTGATGATGCCGGGCATGGACGGCCTCGAGGTGTGCCGGCGCATTCGCGCGCGGCGCAACGTCCCGGTGGTCATGCTGACGGCGAAGGGCGACGAGACGGACCGCATCGTCGGCCTCGAGCTCGGGGCCGACGACTACCTGCCGAAGCCGTGCTCCCCGCGCGAGCTGTTGGCTCGACTGCGCGCGGTGCTTCGGCGCACGCAGCCCTCGGTGGAGGCCGAGCTTCTGCGCGCGGGCCGCGTCAGCATCGACGTTCCCCACCGCGACGTGCGCGTCGACGACCGCCACATCGAGCTGACGGGCCTCGAATTCGACCTGCTCGTGGCGCTCGCCCGCAAGGCCGGGCGCGTGGTGTCCCGCGAGGCGCTGCTGAGCGGCGCCGGCCGCGACGACGTCACCATCGGCGAGCGCGCGGTGGACGTGCACGTGAGCCACCTCCGACAGAAGCTCGGCGACGATCCCAAGGCGCCGACGATGATCCGCACGATCCGCGGTGCCGGCTACGTGCTGCTGCGGGACGGCGATGCACCGCCGGTCTGATCCTGCGTGCGCGCCGAGGCGTCCGCGGAGCCCGGTGCAGTGGTTCGTGGCCGCGCGGCTCCGACGACGGCTCTTCTTCGTGTTCGCGGCGGTGATCGTGGCGACGGCGATGGTCGCGTCCGGCGTGACCGCGTTGCTCGGCGAGCCCGGTGGGTGGCGGGCCCAGCAGTCGCGCGTTCGGCAGTTCGTCTCGTCGCGCTTCGCCGATGCGTGGACCGACCCGCCGGCCCGCGCCCGTCTCGCCGCCGACATCGCCCGCGACCTTCGCTTCGGGGTCGAGCTGCGTGACGCCCGCGGGGGCGTGCTGCTCGAGCAGCCTCCGCCAGGAGTCGTCGCGCGCTGCGGTCGGCCCTGGCTCCGCGCGCCGGTGCGTGACGCCGCGGGAGCGCTCGCGGGCGAGGTGCTTCTATGCGGTGGACCAGCGCACTGGGGGCCCGGGCGCACCGGGATGCTGGTGTTCGCGGTGCTCTTCGTGGTCTGGCGCATGGCGGGCGGCATCGCGCGGCGCATGGCGCGCCCTTTCGACGACCTCGTGGCGGTGGTGCGCGACCTCGGCGAGGGGCGCCTCGACCGCCGCGTTCGCCTCGGCCGCCACCGTTCCGACGAGATGGAGCTCCTCGCGCGCGTCATCAACGACATGGCGGGGCGCATCGAGACGCAACTCGCGGCGCAGCGGGAGCTCCTCGCCGCGGTGTCCCATGAGCTGCGCTCACCGCTGGCGCGCGTGCGGTTCCTCCTCGAGGCGGCGGGCGACGAGGGGGCGACGGCGGCGTCGCGCGCCGAGGCGATCACCGACGTCGAGGGCGAGCTCGGGGGCATCGACGCCCTCGTCGGCGACCTGCTGGCGGGATCGCGCCTCGACTTCAACGCCGTGCGCCGCGTCGGCCTCGAGGCTGGCGACGTCGCTCGCCGCGCGGTGGCGCACGCGGGCCTCGACGTCGGGTGCGTCGACACCCCGGCCGAGGGCATCCGTTTCGACGGCGACGCGACGCTGCTCGGGACCGCGCTCGCGAACCTTCTCGCAAACGCGACCCGTCACGGCGACGGCGTTCGCGCCGTGCGGGTCACGCAGCGAGGCGCGGTGGTGCGCTTCGACGTCGAGGACCGCGGGCCTGGCATCCCCGACGACGAGCGTCCGCGGCTCTTCGATCCCTTCTTTCGAGGCGCCCGCGGGGCGAGCGGGCAGGGGGCCGGCCTCGGCCTCGCCTTGGTGCGGCGCATCGCCGAGGCGCATGGCGGCGGCGTGTGGGCTGAGAACATCCCCGAGGGCGGCGCGCGCGTCGGGTTCTCGGCGGCGTGCGCACCCTCGGCGGGCGCGGTAGCTTCGGAGCGCGCATGACGTCCACCGAGTCCGACGCACCCCCGCAGATGCCACCGGAGATCGAGCGGATGAACGGAGCCCTCCGCCGCGGCGACCACGCGTCGCTGCGATCGCTCGCGAAGCGATTCGCGACGCACGACGACCCCGCGGTGCGCGACGCGGCGCGAGCAGGCCTCGAGCGCTTCGCCCGCGATCCCTGGATCGACGCCGTCTTCGCGGTCACCGCGCTGTTGATGATCGCCCTCGCCGCGCACTACCTCGGGAGGCCCCATTGACGCGCGCCCGTCACGTCCTCGCGGTCGTCGTGCTCGCGGGGTGCGGCGCGGCGCAGCGTCCCTCGAGCGGTGCCGGCGGGCCTGCCCGGGCTGCCGACTACCTTCCGCTGCACGCCGGCGCAGCCTGGAGCTACGACACCGAGACGGGCATCGGCGGCGACACCGTGCTCAACGTCATCGCCGTCGAGCACGCCGACGGAACGCACTTCGTCGTTCGGAGCGGAACCCGCCGCGAACCGTACGAGGTGCGCGACGACGGCATCGCCCGCGACGGCGAGTACCTCATCCGCGATCCGGTGCGCGCCGGGGCGACGTGGCAGGGCCACGAGGGGGCCTCCGTCGAGATTCGCTCGGCGGCTCCGTCGCGGCAGATCGGCGAGCGCACCTACCGCGACGTCATCGAGGTGCACCGGGTGTCTCCGCGCACCCACCTCGAGACCACCACCTGGTACGCCCGCGGCGTCGGCGCCATCGAGATCGTCGGCGAGACCGTGAGCTCCCTCGGCGGGCATCTCCGTGTCCGGTCGACGCTTCGGGGCTTCACCCGCGGTGACGACGTCGAGGGCGACGCTCCCCGCTGAGTGAATTTCGCCGCGATGCGTCAGTGAATCGCGTTTGCGATTCTTGCGTCGTCATCGCACCATGCAAACGATGAGGCGCAGCAGGGCGTTCGTGATCAGCGTCGGGGCGGCGTCGTTCTTGGCCGCGGCGGCGGCGTCGGCGCAGTCTCGTGGTCCAGGGCCGTTCTCGGGTTCCTTCGCGGTGTCGTCGAACACCACGGTGTCGGTCACGTCGCCGATCTCGACGACCGAGGAGCGCTCTACCCGCGAGCGCCTCGAGATCACGCCGGGTTCGCGCTCGGACCTCACGATCCTCGTCACCAACGACCTCGGCGAGCGCTGCACGTTGCTGGCAAACCGCAGCAGCGACGCGGGCATCTCCCTCGCCGCGGGGCAGCGCTGCACGTTCACCGACTCGGTGCGCGACATGCGCATGAACTTCGTCCTTCGCGCGGGCTCGGGATCGATCAGCGGCGATGCGCTCTCGTTGAGCTTCTCGTGGTCGGTGTCCACCAGCACGGGCTTCCTGTCGGTCTCCGGCAGCGCCTCGCAGCACAGCTCTGGACGTCGCACCGGCGGCCATGCCGTCGCCGACGCCAACGTCCCGGCCGCGCAGCCCGTGGCGGTCGCGCCGGAGATGATGGGCAGCGATCCGAGCGCGGCGTCGCCGACGATGACGCCGGTGGTTTCGACGGGGCTGGCGCCGATGATGCCGGTGACCGTCGCGCCGCGGGTTCGGCGACGGCTTCCGCGCGCTGCCGCCGCCAACGCGCAGCGTACGGTGCGTCGCGAGACCGACCCCGACATGGCGCCCGAGGTCCAGGGCATCGCGGCGCAACCGCCGGTGGCCGTCGTTCCCGCCGCCGCGCCGACGGCGCCCGTGGCAGTGGCGACGAACTGGGGCGCTGCACCGTCGTCGCCGATGGGCGCGCCGGCACCGTCGTCGGGTTGGGGCATCGCGGCTCCGCCTGCCGCTGCAGCCGCGCCTGCTTCGAACTGGGGAGCGCCGCAGGCCGTGTCGGCGACGACCCCCGGCGCCGTGGTGCATCCGTCGGGCTGGGTCGTCGGTCCGATGGCTTCGGCGGGCGCGGCGCCTGTTCCGGCGTCGGCCTGGGGCGCGCAGCCGGGTCCCGCGGCGGGTTGGGGCACGCAGACGACGCCTTCGATGGGCGTTGGAGCGCAGCCCGCCCCGTCGGGGTGGGGCGCCGCGTCGCCCGCTCCTGCCTGGGGGGCGCCGGCGGGACCGGGCGTGGTCTTCGGCGCGCAGACCCCGTCGGGAAGCGCAGGGTTCAGCGTGTCGGTCTCGCCCGCCACGCAGCGGCCGGTTGCTCCGTCCACGCCGGTCGCGGCCCCGGGCGGCCCTGCGATCGTGTTCGGCGCCACGCCGTGAGGGCGTCGCCCCTCCCCGGGGAAATCGTGACGTGAGCGAGTCCATCCCCGATCCGCAGCTCTTCATCAACCGGGAGCTCTCGTGGCTCGAATTCAACCAGCGCGTCCTCGACGAGGCCGCTGACCCCACGGTGCCGCTGCTCGAGCGGCTGAAGTTCGCGAGCATCGTCGCGACGAACCTCGACGAGTTCTTCATGATCCGCGTCGCGGGCGTGAAGCAGCAGCTCGCGGGCGACATCGTCGAGCTCACCGCCGACGGCCGGAACCCGCGCGCGCAGCTCACCGAGATCACCGAGCGCACGCACCGCCTCGTGCGTGACCAGTACCGGATCTACGCCGAGTCGCTGTGCCCTGCGCTCGACGCGGCGCGCATCCAGCTCGGGGCGAAGCAGCCCGGGCCGGACCTCGCGCGCTGGATCGAGACGTACTTCCGGCAGGACATCTACCCGGTGCTCACGCCGCTGGTGATCGACCCCGGGCACCCGTTTCCGCACCTCAAGAACAAGTCGCTGAACCTCGGCATCGTGTTCGAGTCGCAGCGCGACGAGACGGGCGTGGGCTTCGCGGTGGTGCAGGTGCCGCAGATCTCGCCGCGGCTGGTGCAGCCTGGCGTCGGTGCGTCGCCGCGCCCGTGGCTGTTCCTCGAGGACATCATCGCGCGGAACCTCGCGTTGCTGATCCCCGGGCGTCGCATCTTGTCCGTCGCGCCGTTCCGCGTGACGCGCAACTGGGACCTCGAGATCGACGAGGAGGAGGCCGACGACCTGCTCGCGACGATCCAGCAGGAGCTGCGTCGCCGCGATCGTGGCAACGCCGTGCGGCTCGAGGTGAGCGCGGGCGTCGACCCGCGGCTGCTGGCGTTGCTGCGTCGCGTGCTCAAGCTCGACGAGGGCGACGTGTACGCCATCGAGGGTCCGCTGCATCTCGGCGACCTCGCCGCCATCGCCGCCGGGGACGAGCGCCCGGAGCTGCGCGAGGAGCCCTTCACGCCGCAGGTGGTGCCGCCGTTCCGTGACGCCGAGGATCCCTTCGCGCTGGTGGCCGAGCGCGACGTCGCGCTCCATCACCCGTACGAGAGCTTCGAGTCGGTCATCGACTTCGTGACGCGGGCCGCCGACGACCCGAAGGTCCTTGCGATCAAGATCACGCTGTACCGCGCGGGCACGAACTCGCCGCTGGTGCGCATGCTGGCGCGCGCCGCGGAGAACGGGAAGCAGGTCACGGCGCTCGTCGAGATCAAGGCCCGCTTCGACGAGGAGGCCAACATCAAGTGGGCGCGCGCCCTCGAGGAGTCGGGCGTCCACGTCGTGTACGGGGTGCTCGGGCTGAAGACGCACTGCAAGGTGTGCCTCGTCGTGCGGCGCGAGTCGTCCGGGCTCCGTCGCTACGTGCACCTGAGCACCGGCAACTACAACCCGATCAGCGCGCGGCACTACACCGACGTCAGCTTCTTCACTGCGAGGGCCGAGATCGGCGAGGACGCGACGGCGCTCTTCAACCTGCTCACCGGCTACTGCGAGCCGCCGTCGTGGAAGCGACTCCTCGTGGCTCCGCTGAACATGCGCGAGAGGCTCATCGGCCTCATCGACCGCGAGGCCGCGCACGCGCTCGCCGGACGGCCGGCCCGCATCGTTGCGAAGCTCAACTCGCTCGTCGACGAGCGCGTCATCGGGGCGCTCTACCGGGCGTCGCAGGCCGGCGTCGACATCGACCTCATCGTGCGCGGCGTGTGCTGCCTCCGGCCCGGCATGCCCGTGGTGAGCGAGCGCATCCGGGTGATCTCCATCGTCGATCGCTTTCTCGAGCACGCACGGGTGCTGTCGCTCGAGAACGGCGGCGAGCCCGAGGTCTTCCTCTCGTCGGCCGACTGGATGCCGCGCAACTTCGTGCGGCGCGTCGAGGTGATGTTCCCCATCGAGGATCCGAACATCCGGTCTTGGGTGCGCGACATGCTCCTCGCGCGGCAGCTCGCCGACAACGTGAAGGCCCGGGAGATGCGCCCCGACGGCAGCTACGTTCGCCGAGTGCCGAAGGACGGCGAGGCGCCGTTCCGGTCGCAGACGTGGTTCATGGATCGCGCCAAGGAGCGGGCTCGCGCGAGCGTGTGGTCGCTGCCGCCGACGCCGTTCAAGATCCTCTCGCCGGACCCGCCGGTGGTCGCCGGCGCCCCGCCCGCCGCGGCGCAGCCCGTGCGGAAGCGCAAGCGCAAGGCGCGCTGATCGATGACCTCGGTGGAGAACCCCGACCGCTCGCCGCCGGAGGGCTGGATCGATCCGCGAACCGTGCTGTCGCGCCACGGCCTGCGGCCGAAGGACAGCTTCGGGCAGTGCTTTCTCATCGCGCCCCACGTGGTGAAGGCGATCGTGGGGGCCGTCGCGGCGCGCTCCGACGAGACCGTGGTGGAGATCGGCACCGGCACCGGCACCCTGGCGCGGTGCCTCGCTCCGCAGGCGAGGCGCGTCGTCGCCATCGAGCGCGACCGCGACCTCGTGCACGCGCTGGAGGCCGACGGGCTGCCGCCGAACGTGGAGCTTCGCGAGGCCGACGCCGCGGCCTTCGATTACGGGGAGGTGTATGCCGCCGGCCCGACGTCGGTGGTCGGCAACCTCCCGTACCAGATCACCGGCAAGCTGCTGCGCGCGCTCACCGAGGACCTGCGCTGGCGCTGCGCCGTGGTGATGGTCCAGCAGGAGGTCGCGAAGCGCATCGCGGCGTCGCCGGGCGACGACGACTGGGGCGCTCTCTCGGTGTTCGTGCAGGCCGGGTGCGCCGTGGAGCGCGTGTGCACCGCATCGCCGGGGTGCTTTCACCCGGCGCCGAGGGTCGTCTCGGCGGTGGTGCGCCTCGTGCCCCGCGCGGTGCCGCTCGCGGTCGAGGACGACGCCTTCCGTCGCGTCGTCCACGCGCTCTTCGCGGCGCGTCGAAAGACCCTGCGCAACGGGCTCGCGCCGCTGGTCGGTCGCGATCGTGCGGCGGCTGTTTGCGAGGTGGCGGGCGTCGACCCCGGGGTGCGCCCGGAGACCCTCGCCATCGTCGACCTCGCGCGGCTCACCGCGGCGGTGCAGGCACAGGCGCGGGCGCAGTCGCAGTCCCAGGGCTGACCGGCGTCGGCGGCGCGTCGCTGAACCGAAGCGGAAGCTCCGTCACCGTTCCCGGGAACACCTCGAGACGCACGCGCAGCTCGCCGATGAGGTCTCCGGTGGCCACGAGCTCCGCAGGGCCCTCGGAGACCGCGAACGCCGTCTCCCAGTCGGACCGCGGGATGTCCCGGCCGTTCACCGTGATGTGCAGACCGCGCGGGCGCTCGTCGGGAAGCAGCACGCGGATGCGCCCGATGCGCGCCTCGAGCTGTTCGAGCAGCGCCCGGCACGTCGCGGCGATGCGCACGCGAAACCGGAGCGACCGGTCGGCCTCGGTCCCGAGGAGGCACTGGCGCGCGTGGGCTTGGGCCTCCACGGGCCGGTCCGCCGCGGCGAGCTCTTGCGCGGCCAGCATCCGCAGCGAGGGTGACCATCGGATCGACCCGGCCTCGACGGCGGCGGCTGCGGCGGCCGCGTGATCGCCGTGTGCCTGGAGCGCTTCGGCGCGTGCGATGAGGTCCCGGCGCCGCGGCTCGGGGTCCGTCGCCTGCGCCGACGCCGAGGCCGGAGCGCACGCGAGGACGGCGAGCAGTGCGAGAAAGCGGCGGTGCATGCGCCCGATGTAGCGGTGGCGGGGCCACGCGTCGAGCACTGCGTCGTCCTCGGAGCCCGGCATCGGCGTTGACATCGACGAACGCATGCGTCACCAATCGGCCCCTTCGAGATCCGCCCTCGCGTTGAATCCGCCCCTGTACGGAGGAGTGGCCGAGTGGTCGAAGGCAGCGGTTTTGAAAACCGCCGCGGGAGTCATTCCGCCGGGGGTTCGAATCCCTCCTCCTCCGCCCCCGTTTCATCGCTGAACATTCGTTGGAATCTCCGCTAGCACTTCACGTCCACGTCCTCCCGCAAGGTGCCTCGCTCGCGTTCGTGGTCTCCTTCGAGCGCTACGACGACCCTGCGTCGCTGCACCGTTGGCAGCCCTCGGACAACTTCGTGGTCCCGTCGCATCCAGGATGCGTGCGGCGGCGACCGCACTTCGTTCCGGGCGGCTACCGCGAGCAGTTCTTCGCGGCGTTGTTTCCGCGGCTCCCGAACCATCACCCGGTGCCGCTGCCCGGTCATCTTCGGGAGCTCGACACGTCGCGCCTCGACGTGGGAGTGCGCGCCGGCGGCGAGGGCCCGTATCACCTCGTCGGCTGGGCCGTTCCCGCGGCGCAGGCTCTCACGCATCTGCGGCCCTTCCTGCGGGCCTGGACGCGGGAGCACGGGCCTTCGCTGAGCAGCCCGGGCTGCTTCGTGGTCCTCGAGGCCCTGGACCTGCTGCACGCCGCGTTCGCCCACGGGAGCCTGCTGCCCACGCGCCTGCCGGGCACGCCGGACCGATCGCCGCTGCGATGGGTTCCGCCGCTGCCCTTGGCGTCGCTGATGGAGGTGCGCCGCGCGCTCGCGACGTGCCCGACGCTGCTCGGGGTGCATGCGTACTGCGTTCGTGCGCACGAGTTCCGCTCGACGCCGCTGGTTCCGAAGAACGACACGCACGCCTACGCGCGCTTCGCCGTCGAGGCGCTCTCGGGCGTCACCGCCGAAGGCCAGGACCCGCCGCCCGCCACGGCGCCGACGATGTCCGACGACCTCATCGCTTCACTGCACTCCTCCTTCGGGAGCTGCGTGCACCCCGCGCACGACGTGTGGAAGCCCGCCACGCTCGGCGCGCAGTCGCACCTTCACGGGGTGATCGCTCCCGCCGCGACGCCGACGGACGACCGGCCCTGGCAGCTCGAGCTCGCGCTCGTCGGCGAGGCGCCTCCCATCGCGCTGTTTCCGTTGCTGCGCCCCGACGCGCTCCGTGATCCGCTGGTCGAGGCCGCGGACGAGACCGTGCGGCGCTTTCCGGCGAGCGTGGCGTACCGGGACTGGGAGGTCTTGCTCGAGCAGAAGCCGTTCCTCGCCGCGCGGCCGGAGCTGCTTCGCGACGGCCGGGTGCCCTTGGGCGAGGCCGAGATGACGGCGCTCTCGGGGCTGCCGTCGCTGCACGGACGCCCGTCGGACAAGGTGTTTCGAGCCCTCGGCTTCGAGGTGCCCAGCCGAGGCCGCGAGCCCGTGGTGTTCAGCGTCTCGCTGGGCAACACGCAGGCCGCGAAGCTGCGCGTGAAATGGCGTCCGGTGAACGACGAGGCGCTGCTCGAGGAGCTCGGCGAGAACGGCCTCGCGATGCTCCGCTTCGTGCCGGAGCTCACCGTGATGATGGGCGAGGACGAGCTCACGCCGGCGCAGGCGCGGGCGCTCCTCGATGCGTCCGACGGAGCGGTGCTGCGCATCGGGCAGCGGGCCGTGCCGCGCAGCGACCTCGAGGCCGTGCTGGAGCTCGCCGAGGCGCGCCGCAAGGTGCTCGACCGGCTCATGAAGGGCGGCTCCGTCGCCTGGAACGACGTCAACGCGCTGGAGGACGAGTGGATCGCCGCCCGCGACGCCGCGCGGCTCGAATCGGTCTTCGCGGCGCAGTGGGAGCGCTTCCTCACCGCGCTGTCCGCGGGCTCGGCGACGCGAGTGACGGCCACGCCCGAGGGCTTTCGCGGCACGCTCCGTCCGTACCAGCTCCGGGGCCTCGGCTGGATGGACCAGATGACCACCTTCGGCCTCGGCGCGTGCCTGGCCGACGACATGGGCCTCGGCAAGACCGTGCAGGTCCTGGCGCTGATCTGGAACCACCGTCATCCCGGCGCGAAGCATCGTCCGCGGCAGGCCGACCTCGTGGTGTGCCCGACGTCGGTGGTGCACAACTGGGTGAAGGAGGCCGCGCGCTTCGCCCCGGAGCTCACGGTGTACATGCACCAGGAGACGGCGCGCGAGACGGACCCGCGCCGCTTCGCCGAGCGCGTGCGCTCCGTCGACGTGGTGGTCACGAGCTACGCGCTGCTCCGCCGCGACCGCGCGCTCTTCGAGGACCACCGCTGGAACCTCCTCGTCGTCGACGAGGCGCAGAACGTGAAGAACCCGCTCGCGCAGCAGACGCAGGTGCTCAAGGGTCTCCGAGCCTCGCGCCGCCTCGCGCTGACGGGAACGCCGGTGGAGAACCACCTCCGCGATCTGTGGTCCATCTTCGACCTCGTGATGCCCGGGCTGCTGGGCGGTCCGACGCGCTTCTCGCGGTCCTTCGTGGAGCCGCTGCGACGCGGCGAGGGCACCGCGATGGAGCGCCTGCGCCGCCGCGTTGGGCCGTTCATGCTTCGTCGCAGCAAGCGCGATCCCGAGGTCGCCGGGGAGCTCCCGCCGCGCACCGAGCAGATCGTCGAGTGCGGGCTCTCCCGCGAGCAGGCCGCGCTGTACCGTGCGCTCACCGAGGTCACCTTCGAGAAGGTGAAGGCGGGGTCGGCGATGGTCCGCCGCGCGTCGATCTTCGCGGCGCTCACGGGCCTCAAGCAGATCTGCAACCACCCCGAGAACTACGCCGAGGAGGACCGCGCGCGGCTGCTCGGTCGATCGGCGAAGCTCGATCGCTGTCTCGAGCTCCTCGACGAGCTCATCGAGCAGGGCCAGCCCACGCTGGTGTTCACGCAGTACCGCGAGATGGGCGAGCTGCTTCAGGCCGCCATCGAGCAACGCTTCGACCGCGAGGTGCCGTTCTTCCACGGCGGCCTCGCGCCCCGCGAGCGCGAGGACATGCTCGATGCGTTCCGTGCCGACGACGGCGAGCCGGTGTTGATCCTGTCGCTGAAGGCGGGCGGCACGGGCCTCAACCTCGTGCGGGCGTCGGCAGTGATCCACTACGACCGATGGTGGAACCCCGCCGTCGAGGACCAGGCCACGGACCGCGCGCACCGCATCGGCCAGACGCGCCCGGTCAACGTCTACAAGTTCGTCACCATGGGCACCCTCGAGGAGCGCATTCAACGCATGCTCGAGGAGAAGCGCTCGCTGGCCGAGGAGGTCCTCTCGGACACCGGGGAGAAGTGGGTCACCGAGATGAGCGATGGCGAGCTTCGGGCGTTTCTTCGCCTCGACGACCGGGCCGACATCGGGGCCGAGGCGTGAGCCCCGTGCCGCCGACGGGGCCGGCCCACGAGCGCCCCGTGCGCGACCAGTACGCTGCGGAGCTCCCAGGAGGAACGCGCGTCGAGCTGCGCCGCCACGGCCCGCCGCTGCTGCAGCTCACGGTGTGGCCGCCGGACGAGGAGCCTTCGGATTTCGAGCTGCGCCGGTGGTACTCGCGCCATTGGGCCGCGCAGACCGAGGACCCTGCGTACGCCGAAGGGCTCCGGGGGCTGCTCGTGCGTGACGACCTCCTGGCGCACGCGGAGTGGATCACCGGCGAGCGTCCGACGTCGCTTTCGGCCGAGGCCGCGCTGGTCGTCGACGACCTGCGTGCGACGTGGCGCAGCCGCTTCGGCGCGAGCGCCACGGTGACGCCGACGGGCTCGCAGTCGTGCCGCCTCTGCGCGGGCCGGGAGCCCACGGGCATGCCCGTCGCCCAGTGGTCCCACGCGCCGGCGCAGGCGCCGTGCATGCATCGCGACGCCGCCGCCGAGGGCGTTCGTGTCATGGCCGCGGAGCACCCCGAACTCGTTTTCGAGCTCCTCGATCTCATCGTCGTCGCGCAGCTCGCCCGGGCGGCGAACGTCGCGCCGCTGCGCCACTTCGTGCTGCTGCCCGAGTGGATGCGCGCGGTCCTCGGACACTGGCTCCTCGGCGACGACTACGTGCACCACGACCGCCCCTGGAAGTTTCGATCCCTCGCGCGGCATCACCGCTTCGGGGTGCGTCCAGCGTCCGCAGGTGTGCGCGCAGAGCTTTCGCCTGCCGAGGCGCACGCGTTCGCGGCTTGGGGCGTGCCCGTCGACGCGGACACCGCTCACGACGACGCCGCGCAGCCCGATGCCTCTTGGTGGACCGACGGTTCGCTCGGCGCCGTCGGAGGCGTGCGGGTCTATCCCGAGGCGTCGGCGCCAAAGCCTCCTGCGCAGCGTGCGCCGTCGCGCCGCGCCCCGCCGGAGCCCCCCGCCATGCTGCGACCGCCTCCGGTGGTCGACGACGCCCCCCCGGCGCCGGCAGTTCCGGTGCGTCGCAAGCGCGTCCCCACGCCGCGCAACGTCGCGCCGTCGCGCCAGCGCAACGGTGAGCTCGAGAACACGGTGAACTCGCTCACCGCAGGGCTCGCGGCGCTCTCGGAGATGATGGGGAGACCGAAGGGCAGGCGAGGCTGACGCGCAGGCTCAGTGGCCGCGCACGCCGCCGAAGGTCGGCGGGTCGACGATGAAGATCTCGACGCGCCGGTTGCGCGCGCGAGCGTCGGGCGTGCCCGACGGATCGATGGGCCGCGTCTCGCCGTAGGCGCCGAAGCTGAGGTGGTCCGCCGAAACGCCGTTGGCGACGAGCATCGCGCCCACGCGACGAACGCGGCGACCCGAGAGGTCGAGGTTCGTCGACGCCTCGCCGATGTCGTCGGTGTGGCCGTCGAGTCGGATGCGCCGGATCCACGAATAGCCGGGGTTCCGCAGCAGCGACGCCACGGCTTCGATGGTCGGGTGCGACGTGTCGACGACACGGTCGCTCCCCTCGTCGAAGTTGATCGCGAAGCCGTTGCGGATCTGGATCTGGTTGCCCACGACGTCGATGGCCGCCGTGTTCTCCGGGCATCCGTCGTCGTCCGCGATGCCGTTGAAGGTCTCGGCCTCGTTGGGGCAGCGGTCCCGCGTGTCGGGGATGCCGTCGCCGTCGCTGTCGCGGTTGGCCGCGGCGAAGGCCGAGCGGTCGGCGGCCCCCGCAGAGCGCGCCTGCGCGAGGCGCGTCACCTGCTCCCCGCAAGCTCCCGGGCTCTGCTGGAGAAGCTGCATCGCCTCGTCGGCGTGCTGGTCGTCGGCCGCGGCCTGAGCGTTCGACGACATGCGGTGGAGCCGCGAGAGCGTGTCGAAGCTGAAGTACGCACGCATCAGGTGCGCTCGACGCGCGAGCCAGTTCTGCGCGCGCGTGTCGAGGCTCGAGAGGTACTGCGGCGAGGCCTGCTGGAGCTGGCCGAGGTAGCGCTGCGCGGGGCCGGCGCGGCGGCCCCAGAGCGCGAGCTGGGCGAGGTAGAACCGCGCGTTCGGCGCCTGCTCGCCGGTGCCGGCGGTCTGCACGACGTGCGAGAGCTCCCGCTCGGCGTTGGCGTCGGCGCCGGTCCACGCGTAGGTCACGCCGAGCCAGACTCGGCCGCGGGCGTCGTCGGCCTGCGCGAGCTGGTAGAACGTCTGCGTGGCGCTGTCGAAGTCGCACGAGAAGAGCTGCGCGAGGCCGCGGCTCTCGAGCGCCGACACCGCGAAGGGCGAGGTCAGCGGGACCTCCGACGCGACCTGCGCGGCCCGAGCGTAGTCGCCGAGCTCGAAGGCGATCTGCGCGAGCCCGGCGCGGGCCTCGGCGCCCACCGGGTCCGTCGCCGGGACGGCTCCGACGACGCCGTCGAGGTGCTCGCGCGCGGCGGCCCACTCCTGGCGGCCGAGGGCCTCCCGCGCGAGCTGCAGCTCGCTCTGGAAAAACTGCGTGTTCTGCGCCGCGAGGGCCTGCGTGTTCACGGGCTGGGCGCCCATGCTCTGGCAGGACCACAGCGCCGCGGACGCGCCGGCGCAGGCCAGCACGGCACCCGCCGCGCGGGTGAAGCGCCGCAGGGTCACGGAGTCCCCGCCTGCTGCACGTTCTGGGTCTCGTTGCTCACGGCGCCCTGCTGGCGAAGGGCCTCCTGGTCGTGGGCCATGCGCTGCGCGCTCTGCAGCTCGGCCTGCCAGTCGGTCTCGTTCGGGCGGATCGCGATGGCGCGGGTGATGTCGGCCACCGCCACGGAATACCGGCCCATGTAAGAACGGGCGAGCCCGCGGTTGTAGAGCGCCTCGCCGATGCGCTCGGCGAGGTTCGGCGGAATCGGCAGCCCCGGGTTCTGGTACTGCCCGACGACGGCGGTGAAGAGCGGCTCGGCGGCGGCGAGGTTGCCGGCCTGCACGAGGTCGTAGCCCTGGCGGCAGCGCGCGTCGCCGTCGCAGTCCTCGAACTCCACGGTGACGTTCTCCTGGTACGGCAGGATGACGCGCGCGAAGCGGTTGGTGAGCCCGGCGCGGAGGTTGTGGAGCATCCCGAAGCCGTCGATGGGCGGCGCGCTCGAGCGATCGTCCGACGCCGAGGTGGTCACCGTCGCGGCGTCCTCGTAGGTCTGATCGAAGATCACCTGGGTGGTCTGGCCGTGGGTGACGGTGAACTCGAGGCGCGCCGCGGCGGTGCCGATGCGCTGCTGCCGCGAGCACGGGTAGCCCTGGCTCTGCGTCGTGGCCTGGCCGTTCACGTACACCGTGACGCTGCGGTAGCAGGTCGCGCTGATCTGCTGCAGGCGCTCGCCGTACTGGTTCGCGATGACCTGGCCGGTGATCACGACGCCGCCGCCCGCGGGCAGCAGGCGGATCGAGCGGTTCAGGGAGTTCGCGATGCGCTGCTGGAGGTCCGCGACGATCTCCGCCGCGGCCTGGACGTCCTGCGGCATGCCCGTGGGCGCCGCGATGCCCGCGACGGTCATGGTGTTGCCGACGGCCGCGGCGTTGAGCATCGCGGGACGGGTGACGGCGAAGGTCGCCGTGCGCGCGCATCCGGTGGCGGCGCCCAGCGAGGCCAGCGCGCAGAGCGCGAAGAGCGGACGAATCGACTTCGACATGACGGAAGATCCTCCTCGAGACGGTACGTGTGCGGGACGAACCCCGGCCCCTGCGAGTCGGCCCCGAGGGCTGCGACCTGCGCGCCGCAACATATACGTTTCCCGCGGGCGGGTGTTCACCGCGAGGTCGGTTTTGGTGCCTCGGCGGCCCGCGCGTCGCGCGTTCGCTGCACCATCGTGCGGAACACCTTGCGCAGCGCGTCGCGGGTCTCCGCGGGCTCCCCGTTGAACACGAGCACGTCGCCGGCCGCCTCGAGCGTCGAGAGGGCCTCGCGCCGCGGCTCCTTGCGAAGGCGGCCGTAGATCGACGGCTCCGTGGGGTGCAGCACCAGCCGCTGCAGCTTCAGAAGCCACGCGTTGCGCCACCAAAGCGTCTTCGCCTGAGACCACGATCCGTCGAGCAGCAGCACGCCCTCGAGCGGCGGCTTGGCGCCCACGCGCTGGCCGTTGCGGTCGAGGCGCAGCACCGGGGCCTTCAGCTCGAAGGCGTCGAGCTCGCGCGGCAGCGACCCCGGGAACACCCCGCCCCACCGGGCGTTCTCGACGGCCTCGACGCCGAGCACGCGGGCGAGGGAGGGCCACGACAGACCCACGATGACCTCCACCGACGGAATCATCGCCTGCAGCAGCGGCACCGTGCCGAGCTCGCGGTCGCGCTCCTGCGGGTGCTGGAGCACCACGACGCGGGTGCGGACGGCGAGCGGCGACACGAGGTCACGCACGCGGTCCGCGCCGAGGGGAAGGCTCTCGGGCGCGGCGTCGTCGGGGTTCATCGCGTCGCGTGTACCGGAGCGCTGCGGGGGCCGCAAGGTGCTACGGTCCCGCGCCCGCATGGAGAACACCGAAGAGAAGTCCGACGCCGCCGTGCTCGTTGCCGTGCAGCTACCGGGGGTGTCCGACGAGGAGCACCAGTCGTCCATCGAGGAGCTCTCGCGGCTCGTGGAGACGCTCGGGCACCCCGTGGTGGGCGTGGTGTCGCAGCGACGATCGCACCTCGGCGCGTCGGCGGTGCTGGGCGGCGGCAAGCTGGCCGAGCTGGCGAGATGGACCGGCGGCTCCGGCGTCGTGCCCTCCGGCGCGAAGAAGAAGGTCCGCAAGATCGACGCGAAGGATGCCTCGAAGGACGAAGGCGACGGCGACGCCGCCGAGCCCCTCGACGACGCGGCGGACGCGGGCGAAGCGCTCCTGGACGACGAGGACCTCGTTGCCGACGGCGACGGCGCGGAGCCCACCGGGAGCGCCGGCATCGTCGTGGTGGACCACGAGCTCGGACCCTCGCAGGCGCGCAACCTCGAGCGCGCGACGGACGCCCAGGTGCTCGATCGCACGGCGGTGATCGTCGAGATCTTTCATCGTCACGCGAAGAGCCGCGAGGCGAGGCTGCAGGTCGAGATCGCGCGCCTCAACTACCTCGCGCCGCGGCTCCGCGAGACCGGTGGCGCCGACCGTCAGCGCGGCGGCATCGGCGGCAAGGGCGCCGGGGAGAGCGCCGTGGAGCTCGATCGTCGCCGCATCCGCGATCGCATCGCCGAGCTCCGTCGCGAGCTCGACGGCCTCTCGCGGGAGGGCGACGTGCGGCGCGCACGGCGTCAGGACCAGCTCCGCGTGGCCCTCGTCGGCTACACCA
>CAIMWA010000180.1 GCA_903845045.1 uncultured delta proteobacterium
CGCCATGATGAGGTCTCCCTCGTTCTCGCGGTCCTCGTCGTCGGTGAGGATGACCATGCGGCCCTCGCGGATCGCATCCACGGCCGCGCGCACCCTCGATTCGGCGTTTCCTTCGAGCATCACTCCGTCCCTTCGCCGGCCACTCCGAGCAGGGCCCGCCAGCGCGCGTCCGCCGCGCCCGCACCGTCTCCGCCGCCAGCCGCAGGGCCGACGGCGAGCGCCCGCGCCACGTAGCGCGCGATCACGTCGACCTCGAGGTTCACCCGATCGCCCGCGCGGCGCACGCCCAACGTGGTCGCCGATTGGGTGAACGGCACCAGCATCACGTCGAAGCGCTCCCCGGCGACGCCGTTGACCGTGAGGCTCACGCCGTCGACGGTGATGCTGCCCTTCTCCGCCACGAAGCGCAGAACCTCCGGCGGACCCCGAAACGTGAAGCGCTCGGCGTCGCCCACGCGCTCCCGCGCCACGAGCTCGCCGACGCCGTCGACGTGCCCCGACACGATGTGTCCGCCGAGGCGGTCGCCCACGGCGAGGGCGCGCTCGAGGTTCACCCGCGCGCCGGGTCCGCGCACTCCGAGCGTCGTGCGAGCCAGCGTCTCGGCGCTCGCGTCGGCGGTGAAGCCTCCGTCGGTGACGGCGGTCACGGTGAGGCACACGCCGTCGACGGCGACGCTCTCGCCGAGCTGCAGCGCCGCGAAGGGGCACTCGAGGTGCAGCCGCGCCCCGGCCCCGGACCGCGCCGACGAGCGCACCGCCCCGACGGCTTGAATGATCCCGGTGAACATCTCAGCGCACCTCTGCTTCGACGCGAAGGTCGGGGCCCACGCGGCGCACGTCGAGCGGTCCCAGCCGCAGGGCCTCCGCGAGCCGCTCGGGACCGGCACCGCCGATGGCCCGCAGCCCGCCGCCGCCGAGGAGCATCGGCGCGAGGTAGAGCACCACGCGGTCCGCGAGGCCCGCGTCGACGAGAGCGCCGTGCACCGCGCTGCCGCCCTCGGCCAGCGCCGACACCACTCCGCGAGATCCCAGCGCCCGCAGCGCCGAGGCCAGGTCGACGCGCCCGTCGCGCCGCGGAAGGCGAAGCACGTCGACGCCGGCCGCCGCCAACGCCGCCTCGCGCTCGCGCTGCGCCGCGTCGCCACCCTCGCCGCAGAGCAGCCACACGGGCACGTCGCGCGCGGTCGCCACGAGCCGCGACCCGAGCGGGAGCTCCGCGCCAGTGCTCAGGATCACCCGCACCGGCCGGCGCGGCGCATCGACCCCGCGCACCGTGAGCAGCGGATCGTCGGCGCGCACCGTCCCGATGCCCGCGATCACCGCGTCGCAGCCTCCGCGCAGCGCGTGGGCGTCGCGGCGGGTCTCCTCGGAGGTGATCCACTGCGACTCGCCGCCGCGCGTGGCCATGGCGCCGTCGAGCGACAGCCCCGCCTTCAACGTGACGTGCGCGCGCCCCAGGGTGATGAAGCGCCCCCACGGCGCCAGCACGCGCTCGGCCTCGCGCTGCAGCGCCCCGCCGAAGCCCTCGCGCACCTCGACGCCCGCCGCCGCGAGGGCCCGCGCACCGTGGCCGGCGACGTTGGGGTTCGGATCGCGCACCGCGAACACGACGCGCCGCACGCCCGCCCGCAGGATCGCCTCGGTGCACGGCGCCGTGCGCCCCACGTGGTTGCACGGCTCGAGCGTCACGAAGAGCGTCGCAGCACGCGCCCGCTCCCCCGCGCCCCGGAGCGCGACGACCTCGGCGTGGTCCTCGCCGGCGCGGCGATGATGGCCGAACGCCACGACCTCGCCGTCGCGTACGACCGCGGCCCCCACCGGCGGGTTCGGCGAGGGTGACCCCCGAAGCGAAGCCGCCAGCGCACCGGCCATCGCCTCGCGCTCGATGGCGTCGAACTCCGTGGGTGTCGCGTCGCTCACGTTGACCGGATGCCGCCCTGCGCGCCGGATGCGTCCGGCGGAAGGCGCGCGAACTCTAGTCGCACGCGGCGACGAAGACCAGCCGGGAACGTCATGCGTCCCAAAGGTCTCGGCGCGCGCGGGAGTCGAACGCAGGTGCGGTTGAACGTTCGCCGGGCGCCGCGCATCCCACGCCCGAGGGCGTGCACGGAGCGGTGAAGGTTCATTGCTTCGCGGACATGTAGGCGCTAGCGTGATCGCGGCGCGAATCACCGGGTGAGGCCGATTCCGATGACAGCAATCGACGAACCGATGCAACGCACCAATGACTCTTCTTCGTGGCGGGCGGGATCGCTCAGCGACGACGAGTTCGAGCGCTTCGCCCTCGCGATCGCTCCGAGCTGGGAGGTCGGCCTCGACGCCCACGGCGCCTCGGACCTCACCGGTCCGCCGCCGCCCGCGGCGATCGCGGCGGTGCCGTTCAGCGCCCCGACGGAGGCCGTGACGGCGATGCTCGCCGGGTCCAGCGAGACCGCCGCGCGCACGCTCCCTCCGCCCCCGCCGACCACCACGGCTTCGGCCCAGCCTTCGGTGGCGTCGTCGAAGCCGCCGGCGGCGTCGGCCTCGAAGCCACCGCGCGAGGTGTCGGCACCCCCGCCGCGCCGCGCCGCGTCCGAGCGCCCGGCCCGTCCGGCGCCGGTCGACGACGTGGTGCTCCCGAAGCGCTCGGGCAACCTCACCTGGGCGTTCGTGGGGGGAACCATGCTCCTCGCGGGCGTGCTGTTCGTCGCGTACATCCGAAGCACCACGAACCCGGGCCTCGTGGCGTCGATGCCCACCGCGGGAGCGACCCCCGCGGCCGTCACCGCCCCCGCCGCGGCCCCG
>CAIMWA010000181.1 GCA_903845045.1 uncultured delta proteobacterium
AGATCGCCCGCGCCGACCTCGAGCATCTTGCGGCGCAGGTTCTTCACGTGCGTGTCGACGGAGCGATCGAACGACGCCGCGGGGTCGTCGTGGGTCATCTCGATGAGCTGGTCGCGCGAGAAGATCCGTCCCGGACGCTGTGCGAACAGGCGAAGGAGCCGAAACTCCATCGGCGTCAGGTCGAGCCGCCTTCCGTGGACGCGGATCTCCATGCGCTCGTCGTCGACCTCCATCGGTCGCGCGCTCGTCGCAACGGCGCCGCCGGCGCCGATCGCCGATCGCCGCAGCACCGCCCGGACCCTGGCCACCACCTCGCGGGGACTGTACGGCTTGCAGACGTAGTCATCGGCGCCGAGCTCGATGCCCACCAGCCGGTCGATCTCCTCGACGAGCGCGGTCACCATGATGATGCGCACGTCGGAGAACGAACGAAGCTCGCGACAGAGATCGAGTCCGCTGCGATTCGGCAGCATGAGGTCGAGGAGGATCAGGTCGGGCGTGCGCGCCCGCACGGTCGGGATCACGTCGGCCCCGTCGTGAACCGAAACGACCTCCATGTTCGCCCGCTCGAGGTAATCGCGGAGCACGCCCGCGAGGTCGGGCTCGTCTTCGACGAGCAGGATCAACGGACGAGGGGCGGCAGACATCGACACGGCGCTAGCTCCTTCGAAGCGTGATTTCCAGCCGGAGCCCGCCGAGGTCGCTGGGCGACGCCTCGATGCTACCGCCGTGCGCCGCGACGATGCGCGAGCAGATGGTGAGGCCCAGCCCGGACCCGGCCTCGGTGCGCCGCGCTGCCGCCCCTTCGCGATGAAACGGCCGGAAGATGTGCGGCAGGTGCTCCGTCGAAACCCCTGGCGGACCATCCTCGACGACGATCCGCACCGCGTCCGTCTGCGCCGTGACGATCGCGCGCACGGGACCTCCGGGGTCCGTGTATCGCCGAGCGTTCTCGAAGAGGTTCGTGAACAACTGCACGAGGCGGGCCTCGTCGCCCATCACGAAGACCTCGTCCGAGGGTACGATCAACGTCGCGTCCAGCCCGCTGCCGGCGAAGCGCTCGGCGAAGTCGTCGAACACCCGACGAAGCACCGCGATCGGATCGATGCGCCGCAGCTTCAGCTCGGGCCCCCGCGCATCGAGCTTCGCGAGATCGTGCACGTCGTTCACCAGCGTCGCGAGCGTCGCGATCTGCTTGCGCATCGACGCGAAGGTCTCGGCGCTCGGCGGGCGCACGCCGTCCTCGAGCGCCTCCACCATCGCGCGGAGCACCGCGAGCGGCGTGCGGAGCTCGTGCGAGGCCTCGGCGAGCCAGCTGCGTTGCAGCCGCCGCGACTCGGCCAGCGCGTGCGCGAGCGCGTTGAAGTCGCGGCCGAGCGAGCCGAACTCGTCGCTCGAGTCGATGGCCACCGCCACGTCGAAGTCCTGCGCGCGCAACCGCGCGGTGCCGTCCGTCAGGCGCCGGATCGGAGCGAGCACGTGACGCGCGAGGAAGAACGACGCCAGCAGCGCGAGCGCGAGGCCGAGCGCCGCGATGGCCGCGAGGCCGCGCCGGGCCGACGTCAGGTAGTCGAGGTCGAGCAACGCCGCGAGGCGATCGATGGGACGCAGCCCCAGGTACCCGACGGTGCGATCGTTCACCTGGATGGGCATCAGGGGCACGGCGCCGGGGTCGACCTCGGCGCCGACCACACGGTGTCGCATGGCGTCGAAGAGCACCGCCCGGGGCGGGATTTCGAGCGGATCCCGATGCGCTCCGGAGGAAGGGTGCGGCGGGCCCCGACGCCTCGGCCCGGGACGCCCGGGTCGCGGTCCGTTCGGGTCGTCGTCGCGTGCCTCGCGCGGCGGCGGGCGGCGGTCATCGTCGTCGCACGAATCGGGCGGCGGCGGACCCCGCGGGGGATCCTCCGCGACGCTCGCATCGGGCGCCGCCTCGCTCGCGCGGCGGTCGCGATCGGCCTCCCGACGCAGATACGCGCCCCAGCGCTCGGGGTGGGCACGAACCTCCTCCCAGTCGCCGCGCGCCGCGTACGCCCGCGCCAGCCGGTCCTGCGCGGGACGCAGCCGCGCGTACTCGAGGTCACGCACGTAGGTGAGGAACCCGCCCTCCACCGCGCGATGCGTGAGCGCCGCTGCGAGCGCGACCACCGGAACGATCACCGCGGCGTTCGCGAGGAGCACTTTGTGAAGGATGCGCATGCGACTCCACGCTCGAGCGATCCAGCCAGGGCGGCGGCGCGATGCTACGCCATCGATCGACGCCGCGGGCACGGGCACCGACCGGAGGCTCCGGCGCCCGCACCTCGCGTAGGTCGCGGCGGCGCGGCCCGAGCTCCGAGGTTCGCGGTCACGCGCGAAGGGATTGTGGGCGAACTGTGTTCGAACGATGTGCTGCGCGACGCACCGCCCACGGCGAGGCCTCGCGTCAGCGCGTGTACGTCACCGTCGCCGAGGCCCGGCCGAGGGTGATCGCCGCGATGGCACCCTCGAGCACGGCGCCGGTCACCTGGCGCGCCTGCGCGGGCAGCGTGGGCGACGCCGAGAGCGCGTAGACGGTGAACGTGTACATCATCGGTCCCGGACCCTGGGAGCACGGCGGCGAGTACGCCAGCGCGGGGCCGTCGCTCGTGATCCCGTTGGTGCCCACGCCCGCGCTCTGCTCCGCCAGCGAGCGCACCGACCCCGGCACGTGGAAGAGCACCCAGTTCCACTTCAGGCCGTCGCGGGCCAGCGTGGTCATCGTCACCGCGAACTCGGTGGTGCCTTGCGGCACGCCGGTCCACGCCAGCGGCGGGCTGTGCCCGGCGCCGTCGCACGTGTAGACGACGGGCAGCGTCCCGCCGTTCGTGAAGGCCACGCTCGTCAGCGCGAACGGCGCCGTGACGAGGTCGCCGGGGACGTCCGCTGGCGAGGCGTCCGCAGGCGCGCCGGCGTCCGTCGCAACCGCGGCGTCGGCGGCCGTCGCCGCGTCGGCGAGCACGGCGGCGTCGGTGGCCGGCGGAGCGGTCGTGCAGGCCGCGAAGGCCGCGAGCACGCCCGTCGACACGAATCGTGCGATCGATCTCATCGCGCACCATCGTGCGGCGCCGATGGGCTGCGAAACAAGCGAGAACGGCTTCGCCGCGCGCTCACCATTCGCTCACATTTCACCCACGATCGCACCACCGCGCTGGTGCACGATGACACCATGCGCAGCCTCCCTCGCGGTACGTACGTCGGCGTCGTCTGCTTCGCGCTTCGTGGCCTCGCGGCCGTGGCGACGGTCGCGGCGTGCGCTTCCCCCTCCACGTCGCCCGGCGACGGCGGCGTCGACGCCCCGGCGACGGACGCTCCTCCGCCGGACGCTCGCGCGTCGGACACACCGTCGGCCCCCGACGCCGCCGCGACGGACACCGGCAGCACCGACGCTCCGGCGGCCGATGCGGGATCGCCGGGGAGCCGCTGCGACACCATCCGCGGCTCCATCGAGGCCGCGGGCTTCGCCGACGTCGTCACCGTGAACTGCGACCCGACCTACGCGCACGTGATCTCGGACACGTACCCTGCCCACGAGCTCATGAACGGGATCACCGGCACCAACGAGCAGGTGCCCATCGTCGCGCCGGGGCACAGCGTTCCCATTCCGCTGGCGCCGCGCCGCGCCGCCACGCGCACGAGCATCGACGCGGCCCTCGCCGTCGCGGTGAACGGCGTGCCCATCTACGACTACTCGGCGATGGGCACGCTCGACGTCAACACCTACGACCCGCGGCAGGACACGCTCGCGCTCGGCCAGCTCGATCACTGCGGCGGGCACGCCGGACGCGGCGACGACTACCACTACCACGCGACGCCGACGTGCATGATCGCGGCGATGCGCAACGCGGGGCCGTCGGCGATCCTCGGGTGGGCCTTCGACGGCTTTCCGATCTTCGGGGACCGCAACCCCGACGGCTCGGCCATCACCGCGGGCACCCTCGACGTCTGCAACGGGCAGGACGACGCGACCTTCGGCTACCGCTACCACACGTCGGCGACGCACCCGTACGTGCTGCAGTGCCTCGTCGGAGCGGTCGATCAGGCGATGCTCCCGCGGGTGGCTCCGCTCTCGACGATGGGCGGCGGGGGCGGGCGCCCGCCGGGGATGCCGCCGGCCGGAGGCGTGCAGAACCTCACGTACGCCGTGCTCCCCAGCGGCACGCACGCGATGACCTATGACTACATGGGCCACTCTTACTACATCCGGTATACGCCGCTCGGGGGCAACTGCTACCACTTCGAGACGCGCACGGTGACGGACCACGGCGCCGTGCAGACGGGGAACTACTGCCGGTGAGGCGCGCGGCCGCGTCGTGCCTGGGACCGTGCATCGCGGCGGCGCTGCTGTGTGCTCCGACCCCGGCGCGCGCGCACGAGGCGCCGGAGACCAGCGCTGCCGTGACGCTGCGCGACCACGGCGTCGAGGTGTGGATCGACGTCGAGACGCTGCGATGGCTCGATGCCGTGGCGCCGGCGGACCTCCGCCTGTCGCTGCACGATCCCACGCGCGCCACGCCGGACACGCTCGAGCGCGCCGTCGCCGAGGCCACGAGCAGCCTCGCCGCGACGTTCCTGGAGGTCGACGGGCGGCGCGTGGTGCTCGAGGTCGTGCGCGGCATCGCCGTCGGCGACGTGATGGCGAGCGTCGTCGCCGGCGCCCAGGGCGGACACCACCGCGTGCGGCTGTCGCTGCGTGGCGAGGTGCCGTCGCTGCGCTCTGGCGCGGCCGTGAGCGCCGGCCTTCGCCTCGCGCAGGGCTTCGGTCCGGTGATCATGAGCCTCGCGCGACCGGAGACGACGTGGGTCGCGGCGGGGGACCGTGGCCAGCTTCGCCTCGACGCGCCGGTCGCGGCGCCGCGGGTCGAGAGCGCACCGCCCTCCCCGCCGAGGCCTGCCTCGGCGTCGTTGCTCGGCGTCGCGGCCATCGCGGGCGCCGTCGGGGCGGGCCTCGCGGGGGCCCTCGGCGCGCTGCGACGCCGGGGCTAGGATCGCCGGACGGTGCGGCGCGTCGACGGGAAGCTGCGCGCGAAGGGCATGGTCGACGCTTCGGGCACGTGCGCGGGTGCGCTCGCCGTGGCGCTTCTTCTCTCGTGCCGCCGCGATGCTCCACGGACGCCGCGCGCGCAGCGCTTCACCGACATGACGGCCGACGGCTCCGAGGCTCCCGACGTCGTGCGCGGGTGCGCGGGCTGCCACCGCGCGCAGTTCGACGCGTGGTCCCGGTCGCAGCACGCCCATGCGCAGCGTCGCC
>CAIMWA010000182.1 GCA_903845045.1 uncultured delta proteobacterium
AGGGATTCAGCCCGCGGCGACGAAGATGCTCGAGCGAAATCGAGGCTGAAGCGTCCCGCGCGCCCTTCACTCCCCCACGCGAAAGAACCCCCAGGACCAGTGCACGTGCGCGGCGACGTCCGTCGCGACGCCGGCCACCACCGGGTCCGCCGCGTAGGCCGCGAGCGCGCGGGCGCGGGTGCGCAGCGCCACGAGGTGCGCGACGTCGTCGGGGTCCAAGGCCTCGTCGGGACGCAGCCGCGGCGACGCGTCGATGCACATCCAGTCGTAGAGCAGCGCAGCCAACGACTGCCGATCCGGACCCTCGGCGACGGGCTCCTCGCGCACGTCGGGCCAGCCCATGGGGCGCGCGCGACGCACCGGGTCCTCGACGCGCCAGCCTGCCCAGCGCCCCGCGGCGTCGAAGAGCAGAGCCACCTCTTGCGCCGCACGCACCGCGCACCACCCCGCGAGGTCCGCCGTCGCCGCGCCCTCGCGCAGCGCCACGAAGCCCGCGAGGTCGAGGTCGAACATCGCGACGTCCATGGACGGCAGGGTGAGCACCGCGGGCTCCACGAGATGCAACGCGCCCTCGCGCACCGGAACGTCCAGCGCGGCGTTCCACACCCTGTCGTCGAAGAGGACCTTCGTCGGTCGTGCGAGCACCGCCTCGCGCAGCACCCGCGTCGTCGCGTCGAAGCGCAGCGCGTCGCCCGTGGTGTCGTCGTCACCGGTCCCGATCAGCCCGGGCACGGACCACTCGAGGCTCGCGCGGTCGTACCTCCATCGCGTGCGAAACGCCTGGGCGCCGCTCCACAACGTCACCGCCGGACGCACGTCGTCGACGACCTCGACGCCCACGCCCTCGGCCACGCTCAGCACGTCGCGCACCGCCCCGCCCGATCAGTTCAGCGTGTGCGGGAGCGCGAGCGCGAAGGGCGCGATGCGGGCGTCGAAGGTCCGTCCGTCGGCGGTGACCATCTGGTACGTGCCCTCCATGCTCCCGCGCGGCGTGTGCAGCGAGCACCCCGACGTGTACTCGTAGCGCTGCCCCGGACGCAGCGTCGGCTGCTCGCCCACGACGCCCTCGCCGCGGACCTCCTGCACGTCGCCGTCGCCGTGCCGGATGATCCAGTGCCGCGCCTTCAGCTGCGCGGTCTCGGAGCCCTCGTTGGTGATCGTGATGGTGTACGCGAACACGTACTGCTGCCGCAGCGGCTGCGACCTCTCCGGGAGGTACTGGCTGCGCACCTGCACCCGGATCCCGCGCGTAATTGCATTGGACACCTCCGCACGATACACCACGATGGCGCGAGGTGATCCGCGGCGTTCGAAGCGCTGGCGGTGCCCCCTTTCCCCGCCTCGGCGCCCCCGAAACACCCCCATGGCGATCCGGACGATCCTCCGATACCCCGACAAGCGGCTGCGCGTGAAGGCCGAGACGGTGACCGCCGTCGACGACGCCGTGCGCGCGCTCTGCGAAGACATGGCCGAGACGATGTACGCCGCCCCCGGCGTGGGCCTCGCGGCGCCGCAGATCGGCGTGGCGCTCAAGATCTTCGTCATCGACGTGGCCTCGGGCAGCGACGACCCGAGCGAGCTCCGCTACTTCATCAACCCCGAGATCACCCGCCGCGTCGGCGAGGTCGTCTGGGAAGAGGGCTGCCTGTCGTTCCCGGGCATCCACGAGGAGATCGACCGCGCCGAGCAGGTGACGGTGCGCGCCCTCGGCCTCGACGGCCAGCCCTTCGAGCTCGACGCCGACGGGCTCCTCGCCATCGCGATCCAGCACGAGTACGACCACCTCGACGGCACGCTCATGGTCGACCGCGTGTCGCTGCTCAAGCGCCGCATGATCGACCGCGAGATGAAGAAGCGCGCCCTCCAGGACGCCCGCCCCTAGCGCCGCCATGAAGCCCCGCGTCGCCTTCTTCGGAACGCCCGCGTTCGCGGTGCCCTCGCTCGAGACCGTGGCGCGCCTCGCCGACGTGGCCGCCGTGGTGTGCCAGCCCGACAAGCCTGCCGGGCGCGGCCAGCAGCTCACGGCGCCGCCGGTGAAGGCCTGGGCCGAGGCCCATGGCGTGCCGTGCGTGCAGCCCGTAAAGCTCCGCGACGGAACCTTCGCGCAGTGGCTCCGCGACCTCGCCGTCGACGTCGCGGTGGTCGTCGCCTACGGACGCATCCTGCCTCCCGACGTGCTCACCGCGCCGCGTCTCGGGTGCTTGAACGTGCACGGCTCGGTGCTTCCGAAGCACCGCGGGGCCGCGCCGATCCAGTGGGCGGTGCTCGCCGGCGACGCGCAGACCGGCGTCACCCTCATGCAGATGGACGACGGCCTCGACACCGGCCCCATGCTCTCGATCCGGCGCGTCGACATCGGCCCCGACGAGACGGCGCCGGAGCTGTCGGCGCGGCTCAGCGAGCTCGGCGCGCGCATCCTCGAGGAGGAGCTCGGACACTTCGTCGCGGGCCTGCTCTCGCCCGTTCCGCAGGACGCCTCGCAGCACACCCTGGCCCCGCCGCTCACCCGGGAGATGGCCGTGATCGACTGGAAGCGTCCCGCGACGGCGCTGCACGCCCAGGTGCGCGGCCTCGCGGGCTGGCCGGGCACGCACACGACGCTGGGCGCGCGGCGGCTGATGGTCGCGGCGACGCGCCTCGACGACGCGCCCACGGTGCTCGGCGGCGCCCCGGGCGAGGTCGTCGCGGTCACCAAGGACCGCATCTGGGTGGCCACCGGCGCGGGCTTGCTGGCCCTCGTCGAGGTGCAGCTCGAAGGCAAGAAGCGCCTGCCCGTGCGGGAGTTCCTCGCGGGGCATCCGCTGCGCACCGGCGCGATGTTGGGGGTCCCATGAAGATCTACACGAAGACCGGCGACGACGGCGACACGGGGCTCTTCGGCGGCGAGCGCGTCTCCAAGGCCAGCGCCCGCGTCGAGGCCTACGGCACCGTCGACGAGCTCAACGCGGCCCTCGGCGTGGCCCGCGCGGCGTCCCCCGGCGACGCCATCGACGCCGTGCTCGCGGGCGCGCAGCGCGACCTCTTCACCCTCGGCGCCGAGCTCGCGACGGTCCCCGGCAAGGAGGCCACGCTGGGCATCGCGCTCCTCGGCGCCGACGACGTCGCGGCCCTCGAGCACGCCATCGACGCGAGCGAGGCCCTGCTCCCGCCGCTCAAGACCTTCGTGCTCCCCGCGGGCACGCCCGCCGCCGCCGCCCTGCACCTCGCGCGCACCGTCTGCCGCCGCGCCGAGCGCGCCGTAGTGGGGCTCCCCGACGAGGCCCGCGCCCGCGCCGAGCTCGTCGTGTACCTCAACCGCTTGAGCGACCTGCTGTTCTCCCTCGCGCGCCAGGCCAACCACCGCGCCGGCGTCGCCGACGTCGCCTGGTCCGCGCGCACGCGCTGACGCGACGGTCCTCGCGGCGCGAGGGCCGCGGTGGTCGGTGCTGCGAGGGGCTTCGAGAGCTTCCACTTCTACACATCGCGAGACCGCGACCACAGCTTCAGTTCTGCATGATATTCAGCCATTTTGACCCGCCGTGCTCACGCCCGGCAGCAAAGCGTCCGGGCTCTGCGCTTCGCGACCGTACCGGCCGCGGACGGCCGGGCCTGGGGCCTCGCGCGCGTTCCCGCGGCCGGCGTTTCGCCCGCGGTTTACGGGGTTCCGTCCCGTTGCTCTTCGGAGGCCCG
>CAIMWA010000183.1 GCA_903845045.1 uncultured delta proteobacterium
GCCAACCCCGTAGTCCGCCGATTCCGCGCCCCGCGCTACGCGCGTGTGCATGGAAGACATCCCCGGCATCGTCGTTCGTCGCACCCACCGCGAGTGGGCGCGGCTCGTTCGGCAATGGCAGCGCAGCGGCAAGACCGCGCGAGCGTTCGGTGACGAGCGCGGCGTCAACGCCAACACGCTCACGTGTTGGAAGTGGCAGCTCGGATCGATCTTCTCCGGGTGGAACCACTCGATCGCGGAGTGCATCGCCGACCCGAAGGCCAGCGCCGCCGACTTGAACTGCGGCACGCACGGGTCGACGTACCGCAGCCGGTACTTGCGGGCGCACTGGAGGTACGTGCTGATCTGCGACGCGCTGAGCGGCACGCGCATCCGTCGCTCCGCGTACGTCGTTCGCCCGCGACTCTGCGCGCGCAGCGGGGGAACGTAGGGGGGGATCGATGCGCGCGATGACCACCCATCGCCGTACCGCCCGAGGGTCGGTCCCACCGGGAGCCTCTGGGCTTCGTCACGCGAGCGCCTCGAGGGACGGACGCATGAAGTCGGCGACCCGGCAGACGCTGACGGACTGCGGAACCTCGCGACGCGAGGTCGTGCGTCACGGCATCGCAGCGCAGGTGAAGCTCACCACGTGCACGGCCCCCGCCTGCACGGTGATCGTGGCCATCGCTCCGCCGCTCTCGCGCAGGGTGCAGCGCTGGCCCGTGGGCGCCGCAGCCCGCACCGTAGCCTCGCCAGTCGCCACGCCAGGAACGCTCACGAAGCTCGACCCGCCCGCGACGAGGGTGTCCCCGATGCGCGGCATCCCGGTGGCGTCGAAGATGAACGCCGCTCCGAGGGCGCCGTCGACCGACGCAGCAGCGCCGACCGCAGGGCGCAACGACGGCGTGTCGAGGCCCGCCACCACGAGGCCGGTGGTGCCATCGTCGGTGATTCCCAGGGCGCCCAAGACCCCACGCGCCACGGCGCGCGATGCCGCGAAGGACACCAGGGTGAAGTCTCCGCGCGCGGTGTTTCCGTGCAGATGTAGCGGTGCGTACCCCGCGGCCTGCACCACGACCTCGAAGGGCCGCTGCGCGGCGAGCGTCACGGTGACCGTGCCGTCGACGAGGATTTGCGCGGGCTTCCCGTCGCCCGTTTCGAGCATGCCGGCGACCCCGCGGCGCGTGACGGCATCGATCACGCGAAAGGTCACCGCCACGGTCTCGGCGGTCACCGCGTCGGTGGCGGTGTCGGTTCCGGCATCGGTTCCGGCATCGGTTGCGGGATCCGGTGCCGCGTCGGTTCCCGCGTCGGTTTCCGCGTCCGTTGCGGCGTCGTGGGGGGCAGCCGGATTCGGGCTGCCTGCGCAGCCGACGAGAACGAGCCATGCCGGGAGCGGTGCAACGAAGGACAGCCAGGAAGTACGACGCGGGCGCATCACGTTGGCGATTGGGTCTGCGGCCCGGGCTGCCGTCAAGGCCGCAGCGCCGCGTGGGTTCCTGTTCGACTCACCGCGTGGCACCGTCACGTCGGCGCCCGGCTCCATGGGTCCCCACGACGCGAGGTCGACGACGGCCTGTGGCCGAAGGTCGTGGAGGGTCACCACGCTGGCGGTGAGATTCGGCCCCGCCGGCGAGGAGGCCGAGGCAGTACGCGAGCCGTGGATCGTGAAGTCCCAGCACCGCGCGATGCGTGTCACGAGCGTGAGGCGTCCGCGCCTCGAGCATCGCATCGGCTTTGACGTCGGGAGGCGGCGGGGATACGCCGTCGCCGTGGAGATCAGCTGGTGAGAGTACGCGCGCTGTTGCTGCTGTTCGGACCCCTCGTCGGCGGCTGCGCAGCGACGACGACCGAGCGCCTGCACCTGCCACCGCTGCAAACCGTCGCGCACGTCGATCTGGGGCGGTACGTCGGCACCTGGTACGAGATCGCGAGCTTTCCACAGCGGTTTCAGCGCAACTGCGCGGCGACGACGGCCACCTACACCGCGCGCACCGACGGCGACATCGACGTGTTGAATCGGTGTCGCGACCGCACCGTCGATGGCCCGGAGCGCGTCTCCCACGGCCGTGCGCGGGTGGTCGACCGGCGCACCAACGCGCGTCTCGAAGTGAGCTTTTTCCGCCCATTCTGGGGCGACTACTGGATCATCGATCTCGACGACGACTACGCGTACGCGGTCGTCGGCCATCCTGGTCGCGACTACCTCTGGATCCTCAGTCGCACGCCGACCCTCGACCCGGCGGTGTATGAGCGCATCGTCGCGCGACTTGCCGCGGCGGGGTACGAAACCAACCGCCTGGTGCGCACCGCACAGCGCGCCGCGACGGCCGAGATCACGGCGGCGCCGCGCTGAGCCGCGCTCGACCGCGTCGAGGCGCGGGTCGACGACCGCGCGCGACGCCGACGGGGCGGGCCTTGCGCCCGACGACGCCTTCGCGTCACTGCGGCACGTCGCGCGACGGCTCCCACGGGGTGGCGTCGGGCCGACGCGCGAGCAGGTACAGCACGCCGACGGCGACCTCGACGAAGAGCACCAGCGCGAGCCACGGCGAGACGCCCAACACCGTCGCCAGCGTCACCGTGCCGCGCAGCGCTCCTCGCGTCAGCGCGGGCATGAACGACGGGTGCAGCACCCCGAAGGCCAGCGCCCCTGCGAGGAGCCCCGGTACCCCCGCGAGCAACGCATCGAGGCGCCCTTCGCCGACCTCGGCGACGACGGTGCCGGGGCAGTAGCCTGCGGTGGCCATGCCGACGCCGAACACCACGCCTCCGACGAGGTTCGCGAGGGGCCGCGTGGGCGGCACGGGCAGCGACGTCGCAAGGCCTGCTCCGACGGCGACCTGGTCGAGCACCGCGGCGACGACGAGCGCGGTGAGCATGAAGCGCAGCACCGTGAGGTCGCGCAGGAGGTACACGCCGACGATGCGCGCGTACTGCGTGAGCCCCGCCTTCTGCAGCGCCCAGCCGAACGCGGCGCCCAACAGCAACGCTTCAAGCATCGAGATCACGGCCGCCTCCGATGCCACCACCGCGCCGTCGGGATGCCGCCGAGGAACATCCCCGCCATGAAGATGAACGCCCCGGGGGCCAGCACGGCGCCACCGGAGATCGCGAGGCCGCTGGTGCATCCGCCGGCGACGTCGGCGCCGAACTGCACCAGCGCCGCACCAACGAACGCGATCAACGCCCGCTTGCCGCGCCGCGCTCCGTAGCGCGGGATCCACAGCGTGTCGGGCAGCGCGCGAAGGTGTGCCTCGTCGGAGAGGCGCGCCGCCGCGAACGATCCCAGGAGCACGCCGACGACGACCCAGACCGGCCAGCCGAGGCCCGCGTGCGCGAACTGCGCGAAATACGCATCGCGCGGGTACAGCCAGTGGCCCGGTCCTGCGGCGAGTCGATCGAAGGCCCCGGACGCGGCCACGGGACGGCCGAGGACGGACTGCGACACCGCGACGACGAGGCCGAGCATGGCGCCCGCGGCGTAGGGCGACCACAGCTTCGCTCGAGCCCAGCGCATCGGTGCGAAGGCGGGGAGCGCGCGTCGATCGCGAAGCACGAGACCGGCGAGCGCGGCGGCGAGGAACATCGCGAGGGCCGTGAGCCCGAGCGTCGCGCGGTTCGATGCGGGCGCCGGTGCGGTGCGCGGCGTCGTCGCAGGGGCCGTCGGCGCGGGCGTGGCCATTGGCGTCCCACGAAGCGTCCGATAGCGCTGCGCGCGGGCCTCGGCGTCGGCGTGGCAGCCTCCGCAGCTCGTCGCCGAGGTCGCGAGCGGATCGCGCAGTCCGACGTGCGCCGCGGTGGCGGCGGCGGCCGAGGAGTCACCGCCGTGGCACGACGCGCACAGGTCCCCGTAGCCGTGGTCGACGTGCCAGCGATGCGCGTCGCCGAGCACGGGGTGCGCCCCCTGCGTCTCGTGACACGTCACGCACGACGAGGCGTTGGACGCGCATTGCGCCCATCCCACGTGCGATGCCGCGAGCCCCGCGGCGACGAGCCATGGCCACACCGAGCGCATGCGACGTCGACCAGCAGACGGCGTGCCATCGGTGCGGTCCAGACGGGTGTCAGCGGCAGCGCACCGGGCGCGGGTACGGCAGGGCCATGCGCGGGTGCGCCGGGTCGTACCACCGCACGTCGTCGCCCCGCAGCGGACCCACCGCCCCGAGCGCCGAAGCCACCGCGTCGCGCAGCGTGGGCGCCGCGGCGATGGCGTCGTCGGTGAGCGGCTCCGCGAGGTGCCGTGCGAGCGATCCGCCCGCCAGGAAGTCGTTCGTCGCGACGGTGAGCATCTCGTCGTCGCCCACGGCGCGGCCGTCGTCGCGGGTGACCGACAGGTTCATCGTCGACCCCGTGCAGGTGACGGCGGCGCGGGCGCCCGCCATGCCGAGAAAGCCGTCGTCGGCTTCGACGTTCGCGCGCAGCACCGCGCGAAGCTGCGCGCCGCGCATGCGCACCGTCACCAGGCGGTTGTCGAAGGGCAGCACGGCATACAAGTTCCCGTATTCGAGGGGACCCGCCGGGAGGTCGGCGCGCACGCCGCCGCCGTTCATGAGCGCGACGTCGGCGCCCGGGGTGGCCGCGCGCATGCGGTCGGCGACGAGGTTCGTGAGCGCCGACTCCTCCTGGTAGCGCGTGCGCACGGGGCTCGCGACGGTGACGCCGACGGGGCGCTCCTCGACGACGCGCGCCGCGGCGAGGGCCGGGGCGATGAGGCTCGCGACGCCCTCGTCGCGGACCACCGCGGCGCCCTCGTAGGGAGCGGGGGCGCAGCGGTCCGGGTCCGCGGGCGTGCGGGAGATCGCTCCGCAGACGCCGTGCGGGGCGAAGACCTCGCGGTGCACCACGCGGCCCGTGGCGGCGTCGACGGTGAGGTCGATGCGCCCGAAGGCCTGGCCGTTCGCATACGACTCGATGATCGGGACGCCGTGGACGACGTGTGCGACGCCCTGGTGCGTGTGCCCCGCGACGATGGCGTCGATGGTGCCCTCGGGCAGGGCGCGGGCCACGGCGAAGATCTCCTCGTGGGGGTCGCAGGAGGCGAGGTCGTCGGGGCTCTCGAAGCGCCGGCACGCGCCGCCCGCGTGGGCGAGGACGACCACCACCGAGGCGCCCTGCGCGCGCAGCGCCGTAGCGCGCGTGAGGATGGTTTCCGCGAGGGGGCGCATCGCGAGGCCGCGAAAGTTCACCGCCAGCGTCGTGTACGGCGTCGACTCGGTGCCGACGCCGACGATGCCCACGCGCACGCCGGCGACGGTCGTCACGAGGTCCGCGGCGACGTGCTCCCAGGCCGGGTTCTGCCCCGTCGCCGTCTCGACGAGGTTCGCCGCGAGGAACGTGAACGAAGCCTCGCGGGCCCTCGCGCGCAGGGCCCCGCGCGGGTCGTCGCCGGATCCGCGCGGAAAGGTCGCCTCGCCCGCGGGGCCGTAGTCGAACTCGTGGTTGCCCACGGCCGCCGCGGCGTAGCCGAGGGCGTTGTACGCGCGCACCACGGCGGCGCCCTCGCCGAGGTTCGACGCGAGCGTTCCTTGAAAGAGGTCGCCGGCGTCGACGAGGAGCACGGCGCCGTCGTGCGCCCGAGCGCGGCGCAGGTTCGCGAGGTGCCCGCCGAGCCACGGGAGCATCGCGACGCGGCCGTGCAGGTCGTTCGTGCCGACGACGGAGACCACCACGCGGTCGCTCGCGCGCGGTGCCCCGCGGCGGGCCGAGCGGTGCGTCGCGCACCCCGAAAGCAGGCCGAAAACGAGCAGTGGAGCCGCGGGTCGCATGGTGGTTGCCGGAAGGTACGACGGAACGGTCGCGGCGCTCGGATCCGACGAATGTGCTACGGCGGTGCGCAGCACCCATGGACACCACGCTGCTTGGACGCACGGGCGTGCGGGTCTCGCGACTCGCGCTGGGCACCATGACCTTCGGGGGCCAGGCCGACGCCGCGGCGTCGCGCGCGCTCTTCGACCGGGCCCGCGACGCGGGCGTGAACCACTTCGACACCGCCGACGTCTACAACGCCGGGGCGAGCGAGACGCTGCTGGGAGGCTTCGTGCGCGGGTGCCGCGACGAGGTGGTGCTCGCGAGCAAGGCGTACTTTCCGACCGGCGGCGACCGCAACGCGCGCGGCACCTCGCGGTACCACCTCGTGCGCGCCTGCGAGGCCAGCCTCCGCCGCCTCGGCACCGATCGCATCGACCTCTACTACCTGCACCGCTGGGACGACGACGCCGACCTCGAGGAGACGCTGCGCGGTGTCGAATTGCTCGTGCAGTCGGGCAAGGTGCTCTACCCCGCGGTCAGCAATTTCTCGGCGTGGCAGACCATGAAGGCCCTCGGCATCGAACGTCAGAACCGATGGGCGCCGCTCGCGGCGATGCAGCCCATGTACAACCTCGCGAAGCGTCAGGCCGAGGTCGAGCTGCTCCCGCTCGCGCGGTCCGAGGGCCTCGCGGTGTTTCCGTACAGCCCCCTCGGCGGCGGGCTCTTGAGCGGCAAGTACGGCGCCCGCGACCGCCCCGCCGACGGGCGCATCGCGACCTGGGCGATGTATCAGGCCCGCTACGGCGCCGAGGACCACTTCACCCTCGCCGAGCGCTTTCGCGTTCTCGCGGCGGAGCACGGCTGGCACCCCGCGACGCTCGCCATCGCGTGGGTGCTGGGAAACCCCGCGGTGACCGCGCCGATCCTCGGGGCGACGCGCGTGGAGCAGCTCGAGCCGGCGCTCGCCGCCGCGGAGCGACCGCTGTCTGCCGAGCTCTATGCGCAGGTCGGCGCCCTCTGGCCCGAGCCGCCGCCGGCCACCGATCGCAACGAAGAGGGCAAGGTGCCGGGACCGGGGGCTCGGTAGCTTCGGTCGTCGCGCGCCGCGGCGATCCGCGCTCAGCAGCCCGGCGCGGCGGTGACGCTGGACGTCAGCGTGACCCGCAGCGGCGTCACCGTCTCCGGCGGATAGGCGGCGTCCGAGGCGCCGAGCACCACGATGATCGAGCGCGGCGCCGCCGTCGCGTTGGGAACGACCAGATCCGACGGCGTGACGATCTCGATGTACGGGCCCGTGGACGACGCGAAGCACGCCGCCGCCGCGCACCCGTCGTAGGCGAACATCGTCGTCTGCACGAACCCCTGCACGGCGCGCGCGTGAACCTGCAGCGTCGCGTGCGGCGGCACCGTCACCCGGAGGTAGCGCGCGAACGCCCGAATCGGGTCCCCCGTCGCGCATGTTGGCGACGGCCCCGGAGCGTAGTCGATGCTCACCTCGAAGGGGGTGCCGACGGGCAACGCCGTGGCCGCGCCGCACGCCGCCGTCGACAACCCCGCACTCGGCGGCGGCGGGGAATCTCCCTGCGACCCCGCGTCGCCGTTCGTCGTGCCGGCCTCCGAGGCGGTCGCGTCGAGATCCGCCGTCGTGGCGGCGTCGACGGCGCATGAGACCGGAGCCGGCGTGCTCGTCCCGCAACCCGCGAGCGCGAAGGCCAGCATGCACGACGCGCGGCGAAGAATCCAGGCGACGGCTCGTGCGGGAAGGGGCGAAGGTCCCGTCGTTCGATCGTACACGAAGGGAATGGAAGCGGAGTCACCATCGAAGCGGCGCCGCAGTCGACGGGCGTGCTCCGCGGGCGATTCACCGTCCCCGTCGCGCGGCGTACCATTCACGACCCGCCCGCGTCCCAGGCGCACCGTGCGCCGACGACCACGCTGCGGCGTGACGGAACCATCCAGCTCCGTTGCAACGTCCGCAGCCGCGAAGGCACATCGGTGTTCCAGCCGCTGCCCCGGTCGATGCGAAAGGTGCCGAGCGGATCCGCGGTCCATTCGAGCACGTTGCCGGCCATGTCGAGAAGACCGGAGGGCGAAGCACCCGCCGGAAAGCTCCCCACCGGCGCCGTCGTCGGCCAGCCGTCGCTCTCATCGTACATCGCGGTCCACCGCTGGCCCGCGCGGGCGCCCTCTGCCACGCACTCGGGACCGCAGCCGTTCAGCAGATGTGCGTTGGGAGCGGCGTCGCCCCACGGGTAGATCCGCCCGTCGTCTCCGCGCGCGGCGTATTCCCACTCGGCCTCGGTCGGGAGCCTCGCCCCGCGCCAGGCGCAGAAGCCCGCCGCCTGGTCGAAGTCGATGCAGTTGACCGGATGGTCGTCGCGGTCTCCGTAGTTGGCATTGCACCATCGGTCGTTGACGCGATGGTCGGCTTCGGTGATGCCCGGCCACCACGCCGTCGTCGATGCGGGCTGGCACGCGCCGGCGGCGACGCACGCCCGGTACGCCGCGACGGTGACCTCCGTGCGATCCATGCAGAACGCCGCGAGATGCAACACCGGGATCGGGCGCTCGCTGCGGTCACCGTCGTCGGCTCCCATCACGAAGGCGCCTTCGGGAATGATCACCATGCCCGCCGGACACGGATCGAGGACCACCGTGGCGACCATCGACACGTAGCTCGGATCACCGTCCTTGGATGCGGCGGTCGTGTCGGATTCCTCGGGACCTCGAAGGACCACGCGTTCGGGCCGCTGCGCCCACGCCAGGGAAGTACCCAGGAAGAGCGCGAGCAGCGCTGCATTGCGGCTTCGCATGGCCCGCTCAGCAATCGTCGCCGAGGCAGCTCGAACCCCACGAATTGCCGCTGGAACCCGACGATCCGGTGTTGGTCGAGCCCGTGTTCGTGGTGCCGGTGTTCGTCGTCCCGGTGTTGGTGCTGCCGCTGTTCGTCCAGCCGGTGTTGGTGGTCCCGGTATTCGTGGTCCCGGTGTTGGTGGCGCCGCTGTTCGTCCAGCCGGTGTTGGTGGTCCCGGTATTCGTGGTGCCGGTGTTGGTGGTCCCGGTATTCGTGGTCCCGGTGTTCGTGGTGCCGGTGTTCGTGGTGCCGGTGTTCGTGGTCCCGGTGTTCGTCGTCCCGGTATTCGTGGTCCCCGGGGTGGTGGCTCCGGGATCGGCGGGCGGAGAGGAGTTCGGCGGTTCACCGGGGCTCGTCCCAGTATTCGTCGATCCGCCGGTCCAGGTCCCAGCATTGGATCCGCCGCCGTTCGTCGTCGACCCCGGGGAAGCGCCGTCGTCCGTCGAGGTCGGCGGCGAGGCTGCATCGCCGGCTCCACCCGAGCCGGGATCGTTCGCGGCGCCCATCGAAGTACCCGCGTCCGGCGATCCCTCGTTCGCCGGTCCGGTCCCCGCCGCCGTCTCGGGACAGCGCCTGGTCGCGCAGCTCGACGACACCGTCGTGAACGTGCCGTCGGGCCGCCGCGTGCAGACCGTCGTCGTGGTGCTCCCGTCGGTGTTCAGCGCGGTGATCGATCGCCCGCCGGGGCAGGGATCCGCGGGCACCGTGCGCGTCGTGACGGTGCACGTGGTCATCGCGCAGGGAACCGCGCCGTGCGCGGGCGCGGTGGTGGTGTGCGTCGTCGTCGACGTCGCACCCGGCAGCGGAGGGCGCGTCGGGTCGCGAAAGAGCACCGTCGAAGTGGGCATGGGCAGCGCTGCCGGAGTCGCGTTGGCCGCGGGGTCGCGGGTGGTCTCGAGCGTCGCGGCGGAGGCCTCGGTGGCCGTCGTCGCGGCCGCGTCGGTGGCGTCCGGCGCGCACGCCGACACCGCGACGGTGAAGAGCGCGATCACGAGGCGCCTCGGGCGAGCGACGTCCGATCGTTGTGCGAAGAGCGGTGCGTGGGAGTGCAGGTTCATGGCGTGTGGCTCCTTGAATGCGAGGAGTTTCCGGCGACGCGGCGGCCCGGCCGACGGCATGACGGCGCGGTGTCGCGTGGCCCCCCATCGGTCCGCGCCTCGACGTCGACCCCGCAGCGCGCTGTGGCACGCGATCACGCGTCGGGCGCCGGCGGGTCCACGCGTGGCGGGACCGTGTTGGCGCCGAGGTTGACGCTCGAGGCCGGGCGGCCCCTACGAAGGGCTGGCGGATTTTGTTCATCGCGGTCCGGACGGCACCCCATCCTCGCCCGCGTCACGCACTCGACACTCGTGCTCCGCTCGCGAAGGTGAGAGCTTCCGCCCTCGGCGGCGCCGCCGGACGGTGCGACCGCCGAGAGAGGACCCTCGTCATGTCGTACGTGTTCGATCCCGCAGTGCTCGAGGAGTGCGCCCGCGCCGGCGTCGGTCTCCCGGTGGAAGAAGCCTTCGACGCCATCACCGCGCGGCTCCGCGAGAAGTACCCGAAGTACGTCATCGACGCGCCGCGGGACTGGGTCTTCAACAACGCCGGCGGGGCCATGGGCCAGCTCACGCTGCTGCACGGCAGCATCAGCGAGTACCTGATCTTCTTCGGCACGCCCATCGGCACCGAGGGACACTCCGGGCGCTACGCCGCGGTGGTCTGGGACTTCGTCTTCGACGGCGAGATGTGGTGTTACATCGAGGGCGAGACGTCGCGCACGGTGTTCGGACCGGGCTCCGCAGCGTGCCTCGGCAGCGGCAAGGTGAAGGGCTACCGCGTGCCCGACCACGCGTGGATGCTCGAGTACGCGCGCGGCCCCATCCCGGGCATGCTGCCCTTCGGCCTCGCCGACTCGATCTTCAGCGTCGTCGACCCACGCGTGGTCCTGCGCACGATGTGGAACTACGGGAAGCTGGTCATCCCGAACCTGCTGCGCGGCAAGATCTGACGGCGCCGCGCGGCGGCGTCGGTCACACGAGACCGGAGCGGCCGACGGCGACGACGAGGCACAGCACCGCGAGCACCGCGGGCGGAGCGGCGGGCTCCTCGAGGTCGAGGTGCGTCTTCACCGCGCCTGCCATCAGCACGAAGAGGCAGAGGGCCGCGACGGGCGTCAGCACCGGCAGGATGTGCATGAGCCACGGCACCACGAGGCCCACGGCGCCGAGCACCTCGGCGAGGCCGAGCAGCTTCACGCGGCCCGGCTGCCAGGTCTCGGCCCACTTCATCTTCTGCGAGAGCTTGTCGTGCGGCGTCGTGATCTTGAAGGCGCCGGCGCCGGCCATGGCGAAGGCGAGCAGTCCTTGAACGATCCAGAGTGCGAGGTTCATCGGGTTTCTCCGAGGTTGCGTAGAGGAGACGGCGCGAGGCCGGTGTGACGTCCGGCCGACCGCGCAGCGGCGCCGCGTTGCTCCGGACGGAGGAACCCGATACACCGGCACCCGATGCGATGACCACCCCGAGCGCAGTGTTGGTGAAGCCGCGGCTCCGGGGCGTGTCCCACGAGATCGCCGCCGTGGTCTCCGTCGCGGCGGGGATGCTTCTCCTCCGGCACGTCGCCCTCGGCGCCGCGCGCAACGCCGTGGCGATCTACACCGCGAGCCTCACCACGCTCTTCGCCGTGAGCGCGCTCTACCATCGGCCCACCTGGCGCCCGCGCGCGCGGCAGTGGATGCGGCGCCTCGATCACGCGGCGATCTTCGTGCTCATCGCGGGCACCTACACCCCGCTGACGCTCGCGCTCGGGGCTGCTCCGCGCGCGACGGTGCTGGCGATCGTGTGGGCCGGGGCGCTGGCCGGGGTGCTGCAGTCGGTGCTCTGGGTGACCGCGCCGAAGCCGCTCATCGCCCTGCTCTACCTGGCGCTCGGGTGGAGCATCGCGCCGCATTTCCGCGCCATGCGCGCGAGCCTCGGATCGACGCCGCTGCTGCTCATCGTGCTCGGCGGCGTGGTCTACAGCGCCGGCGCCGCGGTCTACGCGAAGAAGCGGCCCGACCCCGTGCCCGCAGTGTTCGGCTACCACGAGGTGTTCCACGCGCTGGTGATCGTCGCCGCGGCGCTGCACTTCGCGGCCGTCGCGCTCATCACCGCCCCGCACCGGTAGCCGCCCGTCGGCGGTCTCCTCGCGCTCCTTCGCGATGCGCGGTACGCGTGGGGCACCAAGGACCGCGCCGGGCTCGTCGCCATGCTCTCGGGTCACGGGCTTCGAAGCCCGGCGGTCCGCGATGCGCTCGCGGCGCTTGGCCCCCGACGAAGGCGTCGACGTGCTCGTCGCGCAGCCCTTTCCGCAGTACGCCGCGGAGGCCGTGGCGGCGCTCGGAGCCCCGCTCGCCGCGGCCCTTCGTCGTCGCGCCGAGACGCTCCCCGATGACCGGCGCGTTCGCACCGTGCTGCTCTGCGGAATGATCACCGAGCGGGCGGACATCGACGCGCGCTTCCCCCCCGCACGACCCGCGGTGGACGACGCGTGGCTCGTGGCGGTCCTCGCGCGCGTCGACGTTCTCCGCGAGGCGGCGCAACGGGCGGTGGCGACGCAGCGGCCTCTTCACGAGGTCCTCGCCGCCACGCTTCCGACCACGGACTCTGGCAACCCGCTTGCGCTCGACGATGCCATCGTCGGCAGGGCGCCGGTGGTCAGCGACGTGCCGTGGTCCCTCGAGGCGCTCGAGGCCGCCTTCGCACCCCTGTGCGCTCGCCCTCGCGGCCCCGCTCGAGCCCGCGCCGATGCTCCGCGCCCTGCTCGCGGCCCTGGCGGGGTGCGGCCTTCGGGTGGGAGGACCGCACTCGACCGCGTCCGCCGCCGACGCCCGCGCGGCGCTGCGCGAGGTCGCGTGCGTCGGCGTCGCATACGACGTGGCCGACGTGGCGTGGTCCCAGGCGTGGTGCTTCCAGCCGCCGGACGGGGCGTACACCGCGCTCGTCGGCTACGCGAACGACCAGTGATCGGGCCGCGCCGAGGCTCGCCGCGCGCACACGGTGAATGAATGGCGTAGCCATGCGTCCGAACAGCGACGAAAGTGCGGTGCTCCATGACGCGACCCTCGACCCCTTCCGACGCGCGCCTCGATGCTGCGGCAAGCAAGATCCCGGAGGTGACGGCGGCCTTCTGGGTCATGAAGATCGCAGCGACGACGCTCGGCGAGACCGCCGGCGACCTGCTCTCCATGACCCTCCGCATCGGCTACGCGGCGAGCTCGCTGCTGCTGCTCGGCCTCTTCGTCGCGGCGCTCGTGGCGCAGCTTCGCGCGCGCACCTACCGCCCCGCGCTGTACTGGGCGGTGATCCTCGCGACGAGCACCGCGGGCACCACCATGTCCGACTTCATGGACCGCTCGCTGGGCCTCGGCTACGCCAAGGGAAGCCTGCTCCTGGTCGGCATTCTCGCCGGCATCTTCGCGGCGTGGCGCCTGCGCGGGCACTCGCTCGCCGTGCAGGACATCCGCTCGCGCGAGGTCGAGGGGCTCTATTGGGCCGCGATCCTCTTCTCGAACACCCTCGGCACGGCGCTCGGAGATTTCCTCGCCGACAGCTCGGGCCTCGGCTTCGCGGGCGGCGCGCTCCTCGTCGGCGGGCTGCTCGCGGCGGTGCTCGTCGCCCATCGCTTCACGAAGGTCTCCAAGGTGCTCCTGTTCTGGATCGCCTTCGTGCTCACGCGTCCCTTCGGCGCCACCCTCGGCGACGTGCTCACGAAGTCCCACGCGCGCGGCGGACTCGGCTTCGGCACCGTCGGATCGTCCGCGGTCCTCGGCGCGGTGCTCGTCGCGCTCGTGCTCCGCGCGATGCGCGCGCGCCCAGTCGCACCGGCCCTCGCCGGGGTGTGACGGGTCTCGCTACCGCTCCGCCGCGAGGAACCTCCCGAAGCCCCGCTCGACGCCCACCGCCGCCACCGGCACGCCGTCGCGCACCGCGACGCGACCGTTCACCACCACCGCGGGCACCGCGGCGTCGTTGCGCCGCACCATGCGCAGCGTGCCGCCGAACTCGGGCATCGGCGCCTCCTCGAGGGTGTCGACGTCGTCGAGCCGCGCCGGGTCGAGGACCACGAGGTCGGCGCGCGCGCCCACGACGACGGTGCCGGCGTCGAGGCCGAGCCACCCGGCGATCTCGCCGCTGCACCGGTGCACCGCGCGCTCCACGGACATGAACGAAACGCCGTCGCGGGCCGCATCGCGCGCCATGCGCAAAGCGAAGAGCGCGAAGTTGTAGAACGCCATGTTGCGAAGGTGCGCGCCGGCGTCGGAGAAGCCGAGCAGCACGTCGGGGTGCGCGACGATGTTGCGAAGGTGCGCCGGGCGGTCGTTGGCGATGGTCGTGAACCATCGCAGCGCGGCGCCGTGCTCGGCGCAGAGGTCGAGGAACACGTCGACGGAGTCGTGTCCGCGCTCCGCCGCCACGTCGGCGAAGGTGCGCCCCACGAGCGAAGCGTCGGGGCAGCCGACGATGCGGCCGTCGCGAAAGTCGCGGTGGTACACGCGCGGCTTGAGGAAGCTCGTCCACTCGCGACGGAACCACGCGCGGTACTTCGGGTCGCGCAGCAGCTCGGCGCGCTCGGCCATGGCCTCGACGTGCAGCGCCGCGGTGCCGGCCCCGATCTCTTCGAAGATCGGCGCGTCGAGCCCGTCGACGAACATCTCGAAGGGCACCGGCAGCGCCTGGAACCGTACGTCGCCGCGGAGCACCGTGTTCACGACGCGCGTCATCCACCCGAGCACGCGGTAGATGAGCCGGTTCGAGCGCACGTCGGCCATGGAGACGATGGTCGTGCGCAAGGGCTTGCGGAACAGACCGAGGCTCTCCCAGAGCAGCAGCAGCACGTCGTACTTGGCGCTGATGTTGGGAATGCCTTGGAGCACCCGGCCGCGGTCGCGCACGATGGACGACAGCGCGTCGATCTCGCCCCAGCTCGCGTACGCCGCGGGGAGGGCGCGGGAACGGTGTCGCTGGCCGCCGACCTTGTCCCAGAAGTTGGTGTTGACGCTGAGCCCGACGAAGCCCGCGTCGCAGGCGTCGCGAAGGTGCTGGGCCATGCGCGCGCGCTCGTCGGCGGTGGGGCTCTCGCCGCGCGTCACCGAACGGGCGAGGCCCATCACCGCGCAGCGCAGGTCCGAGTGCCCGAGAAACGACGCCACGTTCGGACCGAGCGCGAGGCCGTCGAGGTGCGCGCTGTACGCCGCCGGCGTGCTCCAGTCCTTGCGGGCCTCGAAGAGCGGCAGCACCTGTTCGCGAGGAATGCCCTCGACGCGCGTGAAGAGGTCGGCGATGTCCAGCGGCGACGAGAGCACCGTGCCCAGCGAGCAGCTCCCCACGAGCACCGTGGTGACGCCGTGGCGCAGCGACTCCGTGAGCCCCGGCGCGGCCTCGACCTCGGCGTCGTAGTGCGTGTGCAGGTCCACGAAGCCCGGCGTCACCCAGCGCCCCGTCGCGTCGACGACCTCGCGCACCTCGTGCGGCGCGAAGACCCCGTCGCGGAGCTCGACCACACGCCCGTCGCGGACGCCCACGCTCACCGCCCGCGGCGCAGCGCCGGTGCCGTCGTAGAGGGTCCCGCCCTGGATCGCGAGGTCGAGCATCGGGGCATCGTCGTCGCCCGCGCACAACGGCACAAGAGGCGCCGTCGGGGCGCACTCGCGTCGGTGCTACGCTGACCTTCATGGGCGCTCGTGACGCGGTGCTGCGATGGGTGCTGCGGGCCGCGGTGCTCGGCGCGCTCGCCGGCCTCGGGTCCTGCAGCGGCTTCACCTACGCGGGCGGAACCTCGGCGACCTGCACCGCGGGCGCCGACGTGCAGCGCGCCCTCGGCGGAGACCGCAGCCTCGCCGGCGCCGACCTCCGCTGCGGATCGTTCACGGCCTTCACGGGCCTCGCCGGCGCCGACCTCTCCAACGCCGTCCTCGACGGCGCGTCCCTCGGCTTCGCGGACCTCTCCGGCACGAACCTCGCCGGCGCGAGCCTTCAAGAGGCTTCGATGCACGGCGCCGTGCTGCGCGGAACGAACCTCACGTCGGCCAACCTCCGCGTCGCCGTGATGACCTCGACGGTGCTCGCCGGCGCCAACGTCGCGCACGCCTCGCTCGTGGGCGCGAACCTCGGCGCGGCCGACCTGCGCGGCGCCGACTTCACCGGCGCAGACCTCACCGGCACGCAGTTCGGGCTCGTGACCTGCGACGCCACCACGCGCTGGCCCGCCGGCTTCACGCCGCCGCCCTGCACCCAGTAAACCGCTCCAGCACAGCCCGCGAAACGCCGCCGCGGAGGCTCGTTTGCACGCCTCCTTGACTTCAATGCAGTCGGCATATATGTATCTCGCATGGAAGTGTCCTGAAGGAGGTTTCGTCATGGCAGAGATCCGCGGCTTCGGTCCGTTCCGTCACCTTCGCGCCGAGAGCGCATCGCACGTCTTGGAGTTCGTCGGCGGCGAGCTTCGCCGCAGCGGGCGCGGCCTCGCGTTCTGGTTCTGGCCCTGGTCCACGAGCCTCGCCGAGGTGCCGCTCGAGGACCGCGAGGTCGTCATCGCCTTTCACGGCCGCAGCGCCGACTTTCAGGACGTGCTCGTGCAGGGCGCGCTGACGTACCGCATCGTCGACCCCGCGCTCGCCGCGCAGCGCGTCGACTTCTCGATCCACGCCTCGCGGGGCACGCACATCGGGCTGCCCCTCGAGAAGATCGCCGGGGCCCTCGCGCAGGCCGCGCAGCAGTACGCCCTCGCGACGGTGCAGGCCTCGCCGCTGCGCGAGCTCGTCGGGGCGGGTCCGTCGCGGCTGCGCGCGGCCCTCGAGGCCGGGCTCGCGGACGCGCCGTTGCTGCACGACCTCGGCATCGAGCTCGTCGCCGTGCGCGCCGACGGCGTGCGCCCCGAGGCCGAGGTCGAGCGGGCCCTCGAGGCGCCGACGCGGGAGCACATCCAGCAGCAGTCCGACGAGGCGGCGTTCCAGCGGCGGGCCATGGCCGTCGACAAGGAGCGCGCCATCCAGGAGAACGAGCTGCAGAACCAGATCGAGCTCGCGCGCCGCGAGGCCGACCTCATCGACCGCCGCGGCCAGAACGCCCAGCGCGAGGCCCGCGAGAAGGCCGAGGCCGCACGCATCGCCGCCGAGGCCGACGCCCTCCGCAAGCGCCTCGACGCCGACGTGCGGGCCGAGACCACGCGCGTCGTCGACGGGGCCCGCCTCGCCATCGACCGGGAGCGCATGGAGGTCTACCGCACCATGCCCCCGGCAGTGCTCGTGTCGCTGGCGGCGCAGGAGCTCGCCACGAAGCTCCAGCGCATCGACCACCTGCAGATCACCCCGGACCTGCTCGCGCCGCTCCTCGGCGACCTGATGTCGCGCGCCAAGGGCCTGCCCGCGAAGGCCGAGCCGTGAGCACCGTGAGCCCGCGGGCCGTCGTGGTCACGCGCCCGACGGAGTACGAGCAGCTCGTCGCGCGCCACGGCACCCGCGAGCAGGCGCGGTTCTTCCTCGCGCGCAGCGACCGCACCCTCGACGCCCTCGACGCGAGGCAGCAGGCCCGCGACTCCGCCGTGACCCGCGTGCTCCAGGCCGTGCCCCCGCGCTGGCGCCGCGCGCGCGTCGACCGCGGCGACCTGAGCCGCTTCGTCTTCGGCCCCGAAGACGTCGTCTGCGTCGTCGGACAGGACGGCCTCGTCGCCAACGTCGCCAAGTACCTCCACGGCCAGCCCGTCATCGGCTTCAACCCCGACCGCGCGGCCAACGACGGCGTGCTCGTGCGCCACGCCGCCGACGCCGCCGACGATCTCTTCGCCGTCGTGGCCTCGGGACGCGCCCGCTTCGAGAGGCGAACGATGGTCGAGGCCCGCACCGGCGACGGCCAGCGGCTCGTGGCGCTGAACGAGCTCTTCGTCGGCCACGCGTCGCACCAGTCCGCACGCTACGCCCTGCAATTCCAGGGCGTCGAGGAGGCGCAGTCGTCGTCGGGGTTGCTCTTCGCGAGCGGCACCGGCGCCACTGGCTGGGCGCGCTCCGTCGTGCGTCAACGAGGCAGCGCACCGCCGTTGCCGACGCCCGAAGAGCCCCGCGGCGTGTTCCTCGTGCGCGAGGCGTTTCCGAGCGTGGCCACGGGCACGACGCTCGACGCGGGCTCCGTCGCCGAGGGCGAGACCCTCACGCTGCGCTCGCAGATGGACGACCGCGGCACGATCTTCGGCGACGGCATCGAGAGCGACCGCATCGTGCTCGCCTGGGGCATGACCGTGAAGCTCGGCGTGGCCCGCGAGCGCTTGCACCTCGTCGCGGCATGACCCGACACTGCCCGCGATGGCGACGAAGAAGCCCGCGCGCCCGGCGGACGACTCCGAGGCGGCGTTCCTCGCGGCGTACGACCCGACGCAGTACCCGGGCCTCGCCGTGGCCGTCGACGTCGTGCTCGTGGCGGTCGTCGACGGGCGCCTCGCGACCCTCGTCACGCCGCGCACCGAGCACCCGTTCCGCGATCGCATGGCGCTCCCCGGCGGCTTCGTCGGTCCCCGCGAGTCCCTCGACGCGGCCGCGGCGCGCGTGCTCCACACCAAGGCCGGCCTCGTCGGGGTGTTCCTCGAGCAGCTCTACACGTTCGGCGCGGTGCATCGCGACCCGCGCATGCGCGTCGTCTCCGTCGCGTACTACGCCCTCGTCGACCCGGCGCGGTTCCGCGCATCGACGGCGCGCGACGAGGCCGTGATGGCGACGGTGCGCGTCCCCTGGGCCGGCGAAACGGGCGGCCCCGTGGAGCTGCGCGACGCCGACGGACACCGCCTGCCGCTGGCCTTCGACCACGCCGAAGTCGTGGGCATGGCCGTGAAGCGGCTGCGCGGAAAGCTCGATTGGGCGCCCATCGGCTTTCAGCTCCTCGGCGACACGTTCACGCTCTTGGAGCTGCAGCGCGTGCACGAGACCGTCCTCGGCCGCCCGCTCAACAAGGACTCGTTCCGCCGGCGCATGCTCGCGTCGGGTCAGCTCGAGGCCACGGGCATCGCGCAGCAGGGCGTCGATCACCGCCCCGCGGAGCTGTATCGCTTCGCGCGCCGCTCGGCGGTGTGACGTGGTCAACGCTCGTTTGCGATGGCACCCTCCGTCGCAGGAGTTCCGCCATCATGGGTGACGCCGCACGAACGCTCTCCGTCGACCACGCCGCGTACCTCGCCCTCGAGGCCGCCTCGCCGGAGCGCCACGAGTGGTACGACGGGGCGATCTACGCGATGGCGGGAGGAACCATCGTGCATGGCGAGCTCTCGACCGCGGTGCTCGTGGAGCTCAGCGGACTCGCGCGTGCGTGCGGCTGCCGCGTCACGAACTCCGACGTGCGCGTGCGGGTGCTCGCCACCGGCCTCGCAACGTACCCCGACGCGGCGGTGGGCTGCGGCGAGCGCGAGACCGACCCCGCGGACCGCAACGCCCTCGCGAACCCCGCAGTGCTCGTCGAGGTGCTCTCCGACGGCACCGAGGCCTACGACCGTGGCGAGAAGTTCGCCCACTACCGCCAGATCCCGTCGCTGCGCGACTTCGTGCTCGTCTCGCAGCACGAGCCCCGCATCGAGGTCTACTCGCGCGAGGGCGACCACTGGGTGCTCCGCGTCGCCGAGGCCGGGCAGCACGCCCCGCTCACCGCGCTGACCGGCGCGCTCTCCGTCGACCGGGTCTACGACGGCGTGACCCTCGAGCCTCGCCCCGTCCGCGCGACGCTCTAGAAGACGTCCAGCGCTACTTCGCGAGACGCCAGCTCGGTGCGTGCGCAGCTCGGAGCCGCTGCGCCGGGAACAGCGAGGCGAGCGAGGTGCCGAAGCGGTCGCCAGTCGCGCCGAGCTGCACGAACAGCTCCACCGTCGAACTGACCGTTCCCGCCCCGTGGACGAGGTACGCGCGGCCGACGCCGCAGGGCGTTGCGGTGTCGTCTGCGCAGGGTGCCCCGATGGCGAAGTCGGACAGCCCGTCGTTGTTCGTGTCGCCGAGGCGTGCGATCGACGCGCCGAAGTTCGCGGCGTTCCCGGTGCTCAGCGTCGACGCGTCGGCGTCGAGCACCTGGACGTTGGTCCCCGACGACAGCGGAGTCGTCGTGCCCCAGATGAGGCGCACACGCCCCGCGGTCGTCGTGGCCATCGGAGCCGGCTCGACGGGGGCTCCGGCGGCGACCTCGTCGAGGCCGTCACCGTTCATGTCTCCGACCCCGGCGACGACGCCCCCGAGTCCGGCAGCCAGGCTCCCGGTGCCCGGCACCGTCAGGAGCCGGCGATCGAGGAACACCGGACCACCGCCCCACACGTACACGGCGCCGTCGCCGCTGTTGACGCCCGGCGCGCCGATGACGACGTCGGCGAAGCCGTTGCCGTCGAAGTCGCCGGCGAGGGCCACGGCGCTTCCGAAGCCGCCGACGGCGCTGTCTCCATAGACCCGCGACGAGGTCATGCTTCCAACGCGGTTCTCGAAGACCTGCACGTTGCCGGGTTCGATGCCTGGCGCCCCGACGATGACGTCGCCGCGCCCGTCGAGGTCGAGGTCGCCCGCCGAGGCCACCGAGGCTCCGAAGCGCTCCGTGACGGCCCCGCCGAGCGTCACGGTGTTCAGCACCGACAGCCCCGTGGCGCTGCCGAGGTACACCGTGGCCTCCCCGCGGTCGGGGTCGCCGACGACGACGTCGCCATAGCCGTCGCCGTTGAAGTCTCCGGCGCTCGCGAACGAGGCCGACGCGCCCACCGACAACATCGGGCCCGGCCCCGTCAGCACGCCCGTGGTGGTGCCGTAATACACGTAGATGTATCCGCCCGCTGCGTTGCCGCCGCCCACGAGCAGGTCCGGAAAGCCATCGCCGTTGGTGTCGCCGGCGCAGGCGACGCGGCGTCCGAAGCCGACCGCGGGGGAGTTGTTGGTGGCCGCGCCTCCCGCGACGAGCACCATCGACGCGAAGACCACCGGAAAGCGCGCGAGATGCGTGAGCACCCGCACGGCGCCGCTCGAAGTCGTGTGCGCCGAGTCCGTCGCTCGCGGCGCGCCGACGGCGAGGTCCCCGAAGCCATCGAGGTCGTAGTCCGGCGTCGTCCCGTACGCGGTCTCGATGGTGGAGGCGGTGGGCGGCGCGTGGCGCACCGTGAACTCCCACGTCGGCGACGTCGCCGTGCCGACGACCACCGACGCCGGGAGCTGCGCGACGCCGAACAGGCGCCAGAAGTACGTGTGACCGGCCACGAGCGCCGTCGACGGCCGCGCCGCGCTCCCGCTGTTCGTCGTGAGCGACGTGAGGACGCTGGTGCACGCCTGGTCGTTGCAGATCTGCACCACCGCTCCGGTGGTCGAGGTGCGGGCGGGGTTCTCCCATTTGAACTGCGGCGTGCCCGTGGTCACCGTCGACGTCGACGGCGGCCAGATCGGACGCGGCGCGGCGACGGGCACGCAGGTTCCGCCCATGCACAGTCCGGCCGTGCACACGTTGCCGCAGCGACCGCAGTTCGCAGGATCCGACGAGAGCTGCGTCCTGCACGACGTGTCCGCCGCGCAGCGACCCCAGCCGGGTTCGCAGGCCGTCGCAACGCAGTTGCTGGCCACGCAAGACACGCTCGTCGCGTGGACGATGACGCAGAAATTCCCGCAACCGCCGCAGTTCATCGCCGACGTCTGGACGTCCACGCAGAACCCGTCGCACAACGTCCCGCCGGTGCCGCAGGTCGAAGCCCCGACGTCGCTCGCGGTGGAGCCGGTGTCTCCCAACGCAGAAACGTCGGTGCTCGACGCCGCATCCGTCGACGCGTCGCGCGCTGCATCGACCGAGACATCGCTCGGCGGCGCGACGTCGACGCGAACGTCCATGATGGATGGCACGTCGACGACGACGGGCACATCGACAACGGGTGCATCGAGGTCTGCGGGCGCATCGACGGCGGGCGCATCGACGACGACGGGCAGGTCGCGCGGCGGCCGAGCATCCGTCGGGCCGGCGTCGCCCGCATCGACGGCATCGACCGACGCATCGCCGCGCGCGTCGATCGTCGTAGGGACATCGGTCGACGTCGTACGGTCCGCCGCCACCGCGTCGGAACCAGCGTCCCACACGCCTTGGTTGAGGCTCCCGCAGCCGACCAGCACGATCAACAGCGCTGCGCTCCGCGTCATCCTAGAACCTCCCGCCGCACAGCACGCCGGGGGCGTTGGACATCGGACCGCACGACATCGCGGCGCGCTCCGGGCGTCGCGACGGCGCCGCGATGAAGAGCGCCACTGAAGCCGCCCCGAACACGCCGCCCACGACCCAAGACGCGATCACCGCGGGCTGCAGCCCGTTGGCCGTCGACTGATCCGACGGGCAGCTCCCGCGGGGCGTCGCGACACCGCTCTGCTCCACGCAGCCGGCGTCGTTGAACGACGACACCGCGCGCTCGCGGAGCCCCGTGAACAGCGCCCCCGCGAGGAGGCCCGCGGCCCCGAGCCCCGCAGAGGTCCACGCGATCGTGCGCAACGTCGTCGACGGCGGAGGCGGCGGGTTCGGCAATGGCAGCGGCGTGCGAAGCACCGGAGGCACCACCGGTACCGGCGGAGGCGTCACCGCGACCACCGTGGGCGTCACCGTCGGCGCCCGTGCGGCGAGCGCGACGTGCACCGGCACCGTGCGCGATGCGGCCACGTCCACCGTCGTACGGAAGGTCGTTCGACCGGGCGCCGAGGCCTCGACGACGACGCTCCCGGGCGCGACGACGAACGGAACGCCGAGGAGCGAAGGCGGCACCGCGGCGCCACCGACGGTCACCGTGAGACCGGGCGGTGCGTCGGGCGCCTCGAGCACGACGTGTCCGACCTGCGCCTCGGCTTCGTGCACGAGCGCTCGACAGGCCGCGAGGGTGGCCGCGCGCTCGGGCACCGCGCGGTTCTCCGTGGCCCGGTCGACGCACGTCTGCGCCGAGGCGAGCGCCGGCACGAACTGCCGCAACGCGATCTGCTCCTGCGCGACGAAGCGGAGCAGCGAGGGCGTCGCGTGCGTCTGCACGGCGCGCTGCGCGAGGTCCAACGCGCGCGTGTGGTCGCCGGCGGTCTGCGCCGTGACGGCCTGCGCCACGAGGGCCCGCCACGTCGCCTCGACCTCCGCGCCGGACTGCGCGCGCGCCATCGGCGCCGCCAGCAGGATCCCCGCGAACACCGTCGAAATTCGTCGGCTCATGCGCTCAGAAGTAGATGTGCCCGGTCGGCGGCGTCGACGTCGGAGGCGGCGCAACGCGGCGACGCCGGATCGGCGCGTGCGACGAAGCCCCGGATGGCACCGCGACGCTCCCCGCATCGGCGGCGGTCGCGGCCACCGGCGTCGGCTCGACCTGCGGTAGCGGCAGGGCCACGGCGGTGGGCTCCGTCGGCAGCCGCGTCGGCCGGGCGGGCGGTGCGGCCGGCGGTTCCGGCACCACGATGCGCTCGACGTGCGCAGCCGCGGTGGTGTCGGCGCCGCGGACGAAGCGCGAAGCGATCAGCGCGCCGCCGGCCAGCAGCGCGACGACGCCGAGGCCCAGCGCGAAGGCAGGCGCGCGCCGCGCAGGGCTCGTCGGGGCCGCCGGCGCCGGCACCTCGACGGGCTGCGCGAGGGCTCCGAGCGTGCTGCGATGCCGCGACGCGAAGCGAGGGACCGCATCGTCCTCGGTGTCCGTCGGGAGCGGGCGTCCGGTGAGCAGCGTGCCGCCGGGACCGCGGTCGCCGCCGCCCAGCGGGAGGTCCGCCACCGGCGACGCGACGGGCATCGGCGTCTCGGCGTCCGCAGCCTCGCCGAGCCGCGCGGCCCAGGTCATCCGCGCCTGCCTGCCCGCGAACGGCAGCAGCGCGCGGGCCATGTCGTGCACGTGGTGAAAGCGATCCGCGCGGCGCGTCGCCATGGCCCGCAGCACCACGCGCTCGAAGGCCTCCGGGAGCTCCGGGCGCACCACCCGGGGCGGCGCGAAGCGCCCTCCGACGATGGCCGACAGCAGCGCGAAGAGGCTGTCGCCCTCGGCGGCGTCCTCGAACGGATGACGCCCCGTCGACGCCTCGTAGAGGATCACGCCGAGGCTGTACTGGTCCGTCCGCGCGTCGACGTCCTTGCTGTTCTGCGCTTGCTCCGGGGACATGTAGACCGTCGTCCCCATCATCGTGTTCGTCGCCGTGAGCGCCTTGCCGGTGCCCAGGTCGCCGACCTTCGAGATGCCGAAGTCGAGCAGCTTCGGGTCGCGCTCGGCGTGCCGCGTGCGCGCGAGAAAGATGTTCTAGGGCTTCAGGTCGCGGTGCACCACGCCGACCTCGTGCGCCGCCGACACCGCATCGAGCACCGGGAGCATGAGGTCGACGAGCGCGTCCAACGGGATCACGCGCTGCCGGTCGAGCAGGTGGCCGAGGTCCTCGCCGTCGAGCAGCTCCATCACGAGGTACGGAACCTCGCCGACGAAGCCCACGTCGGTGATGTCGACGACGTTCGGGTGCCGCAGCCGCGCCACCGCCTCGCCCTCGCGAAGGAACCGCGCCCGCGCCTGCTCGTTGTCCGCCACCTCGGGGAGCAGCGTCTTGATCGCCACGCGCTTCTTCAGGTCGACGTGCGTCGCCTCGTAGACCGCGCCCATGCCCCCGGAGCCGAGCGAGCGCGTGAGCACGTAGCGCCCGAACACCGCGCCCGGGCCCAACTTTCTCGCAACGCTGCCGTCGGCAGGAAGGTCCCTCACGAAGCGTCGCACGCTACCCGAACGCCCCGGCCTCGTCGACCGGCACCGAGGCATCGGCCCCGCGGGGTGCGCGACGTCAGCGCGGGTACGCGGCGATGTAGGGGTAGCCCGCGGTGGTGTTCGCGGTGCAGGCGCTCCGAAGCGCCGGGACGACGGTGCCGCCGAGGGTGCACGACGCGAGGCTCGCGGAGATGCGCACGCGCCCGATGGCGCCCGCGCCGCCGTCGCCGCCGCTCACGTTGGCGCCGTGATGGCCGCCCGCGCCGCCAGCCGCGCTGAGCGTGCCCGACACGGTGAGCACCGGCGTGGCGAGGTAGATCGCGCCGCCGGAGCCGCCGCCGCCGCCGGAGCCGCCC
>CAIMWA010000184.1 GCA_903845045.1 uncultured delta proteobacterium
CGGACGCTACGCCGTGCGTGCGCGCCGAGCGTACGAGCGCGTCGAAGGCGCGGCCGAGCGTGCGCACATCCTTGGATGCCACGGTCCCATCATAGCGGACGCCGGGCGCGCGGCACCGTGTCCACGCGCTGTGTTCGAAGCTCGGCCGCGGTAGAGTGCCGCGCCATGCGTTCCTCCCCAGCGGTGCGCGCGCTCGCGGCGGTGCTCTCCGTGGGCGGATGCGGTCGGCGCTCGTCCGGCGCCGGAGATCAGCTGCCGGGGGGCGACGCGCGTCCGCTGGCGCCCCCGCCCGCGGCTGATCCACGGGCTGCCCGGCTGCCTGCGGTGGCGTTTCCGTTGCGCCTTCCGAGCTGCGAGTACGACGTGCGCCCGCCGAACGCCGAGCGCCTCGACGTGCACCACCACGCGGATGCGTACGGCCCGGACCCGGCGGTGCGCGCGCTGCACCTCACCTTCGTCGGCGACCCGTCGCGCTCCATGGTCGTGCAGTGGACCACCGACGCTGCGACGCTCGCCTCGGTGGTGCGCGTCGTGACGCCCGCGGGGGCCGCGCGCGTCGAGGGGTACTCGTTTCCGCTTCCCGGCATGCCGGCGCGGCGGCAGCACGAGGTGCACCTGTGCGGGCTGCTGCCGGGAACGCGCTACTCCTACGTGGCGAGCGCCGACCGCGCCGCGGCGCCGACGCACGCCTTCGTGACCGCGCCGGGAGGGCCGGGCGAGGTGCGGGCCCTCGTCGTCGGCGACGCGCGCACGGACCCGCAGGAGTGGGGCCGCATCTCGCGCCGCGCCCTCGCGATGGCGCCGGACGTGATGCTCTTCAGCGGCGACGCCGTGGCCGACGGCGCGAACCCGCAGCTCTGGGACGAGTTCTTCGCCGAGGGCGCCGACCTGCTCGCCGAGGTCCCGGGGCTGTGGGCCGACGGCAACCACGAGGGGCAGAGCGCGCTCTACTACGACCTCTTCGCGCTGCCCGGGAACGGCGGGTCGCAGCACCACGAGCACTGGTACGCGGCGACCTACGGTCCGCTGCGCGTGGTGGTGCTCAACGACAGCACCGTGCCGCCGGAGGAGATCGCCGGCCCCGAGACGACGTTCCTCGCGGAGACGCTGCGCACCGTCGACCGCCAGCGCACGCCGTTCGTGGTGACGCTGCACCATCAGCCGATGCACACCGATGCCGTGGGCCACCTGCCGGACACCGTCACGCGCAACGCCTGGGGCCCGCTCTTCGACCGGCACCACGTCGACCTCGACCTGTCGGGGCACGTGCACAACTACGAGTCCACGGAGCCGCTCGTGGGCGCCCGCACCGTCGCGCCGTCGGGCACGCGCTACGTCATCTTCGGCGGTGCCGGCGCGCCGCTCTATCCGTTTCGTCCGCGCGAGCCGTGGGCGCACCACCGCGAGAGCGTGCACGGCTTCGGCATGCTCCGCGCGACGGCGCGAACGCTGCGCTGGGAGGCGTACCGCGACGACGGCACGCTCGTCGACACCATCGACGTGCAGCGGTGATGCGCATCGTGCTCGACACCAACGTGCTCGTCGCGGCGCTGCTGAACCCGGGGCGCGTTCCCGACCGCGCCATCGCCGCGGCGTGCGCGGCCGGCGCGACGATGCTCACCGACGCGCGCATCGGGCTCGAATACCGCGAGGTCCTCGCTCGCCCGAAGCTCCGGCGCATCGACCCCGCGCTGGCCGCGGCGCTGCTCGCCGCGCTCGACGCCCGCGGCGAGGTGCTCGACGCCGTGCCCGCATGGGAAGGTGCGATGATCGACGGCGACGACCGCGCCTTCGTCGAGGTCGCGCTCGCCGGCGCCGCCCACGCGGTGGTCACCGGCAACGCGAAGCACTACCCCACGAACCTCGGCTTCGAGGTGCTCTCCCCCGCAGAACTGCTCGCGAGGATCGGATGAAGTTCGAACAGCTCGACCGCCGCATGCGGGTCTTCGAGACCGCCCACGACCACTGCGTGCTCCCTGGAATCCACATGGTGGCGCGCATCGACGGGCGGTCGTTCTCGCACCTCACGCGCGTGGACCAGGCCTTCGACGCGCCCTACGACGAGCGCTTTCGGGACCACATGGTCGCGGCGATGCTGCACGTCATGGGCTGCGGCTTCTCGGTGGTCTACGGCTACACGCAGAGCGACGAGATCTCGATCCTGCTGCGCCGCGACGACGCGACCTTCGGGCGCAAGCTGCGCAAGCTGCTGTCGGTGCTCGCGGGCGAGGCCAGCGCGGCGTTCTCGGCGCGGCTCGGCGCCCCCGCGGCCTTCGACAGCCGCATCTCGCAGCTCCCCTCGGTGGACCACGTCGTCGACTACTTTCGCTGGCGCCACGAGGACGCGCACCGCAACGCGCTCAACGGCCACTGCTACTGGCTCCTTCGCCGGCAGGGCCTCGACGACGGCGCCGCGACGCGGCAGCTCCAGGGGGTCTCCGTGGCCGAGCGGCACGAGATGCTCTACCGCGCGGGGATCCCCTTCAACGACGTGCCGGCGTGGCAGAAGCGCGGCATCGGCGCGCGCTGGGTCGAGTCCGTCGCCGAGGGCGAGACGACGCCGCGGCGCAGGCTCTGCGCCGAGTACGAGCTCCCGATGAAGGACGCGTACGATCGCTGGGTGCGCGACCTCGTCGAGGCGCAGGGGGCGTCGTCGAGCGTTGGCGCGCCCTCGCAAGTGGGGTAGCGTCGCGGTCGCTTAGAAACGGGAACGTTCGGGGGCAGAGAGCGATCGACGATGTCGCATCACGATGAAGCGCGGAACCCGCCTTCTTCCAGGCCGAAGGGGCGGCCCGGGGCGGGCGTGGAGCTGGACCTCTCGGGTCGCGGCACCGAGGCCCAGCTCGGCTCGACGCCCCGTGCCCGCGCGGCCAACGAGGCGATGCGCGCGCTGGCCCGGAGCGCCCGCGCCTTCGCGCTGCTCGAGCCCGACAACCCGGCGACGCTGAAGCACCTCGAAGAGGCCGGCGTGGCCTTCGACTTGATGCTCGCGCAGTTCGGCGAGGTGACCGTCGCGGTGCAGCCGTCGGACCTCACCGTCGACGACGAGACCGTCTACCACGAGAAGCACCGCGACGCGTCGCTGGCCGTGCGCCTGCATCGCGACGGCGTGCGCTCGCTGCGCTTCACGCCGGGCTTCGGCTGGGACGAGCTCTCGCGCCTCGTCGAGGTGCTCGCGCTGCGCTACCTCGGCGTCTGGGGCGTCGAGGACGACGTCGTCACGCTGCTCTGGCGCGCCGAGCTCGCGCACCTTCGCGTCGGCTCGGTGAACGGGTACGTGGCCGACGTCGAGCGCGACGGGGGCGAGGTCCAGGGCTCGGAGCGCCGCGAGGTGCTGGTCCCGCCGGACTTCGACCTTCCGGCGCCGGGGCTGCATCTGATGCAGGCGCCGGCGTGGGCGATGCTCGATCACGACGCGCGCATGGCTCTCCTCGGCGAGGAGGAGCCGTCGCGCATTCCGCGGCGCACCGTCGGGCTCTTTCGCGCGCTGCTCGCCGCCGTCGAGGACCCCGCGGACCCGCTGCAGTTCGAGGCCGTGGTGCCGTTCATCTTCGACACCCGCGACTACCTCGTGGCCGACGGCCAGGCCGTCACGCTGCTCATGCTCTACGAGGAGATCGTGCAGTTCCTCGCGACGCACACGGGCGTGCGGGGCTCCGCCGACGCGCTGCTGCAGACGTTCCTCACGCAGGAGTCCGTCGCGCGGCTGGTGGCGTCGCTGCGCGCCGACGTGCCGACGCCGCCGGAGGCCCTCGGCCAGCTCCTCGACCTGCTCCCCGACGACCACCTTCCGCTGCTTTTCGCGCTGCTCGACACCGAGCGCGGCGACCACCCGCGGCGCATCGTTCGCCAGCTCATCGAGCGGCACCTCCCGGAGCGCTTGGGCGACATCGTCGACCGCCTCGGACGCTCCCGCGGCGGCGTCGCGGCGGACCTGCTGCGCGTGGTGGCGAACGGCGCCCCGGAGGCGACGGAGCAGCTCCTCGGACGCTTCGTGGGCACCGGCGACGCCGACGTCGAGGTGGAGCTCGTCTACGTGGCCGAGCGCATGCGCTACGGAGCGCAGACCCGCATGCTCCTCACGTCGCTGCTGCGGTCGCCGGACGAGCGCCTTCGCGTGCGCGTGCTCGAGTCGTTCCGCACGCAGCGCGACGTCGCGACGTTCCCGGTGCTGTGGCGCTTCGCGGAGACCCGAGCCGCCGAGGACCCAGGCGGCGGCCGGGAGTTCGTCGCCGTCGGCCGGGCGCTGGCGGCCATCGATCCCGATCGGGTGCCGCGGGGCGTGCGCGAGTGGTGCAACGCCCCCGCGGGGCGCGGTGGCGGGATGCAGACGGCGTCGCTGTGCACCGTGGCCCTCGCGGCGCTCGAGGTCGTGCCGAGCACCGACGCCGACGAGGTGCTGCGTCTCGTGGCGGCCCGCGGACCCGAGGCGCTCCGTCCGACGGCGTTCGAGATCCTCACGCGGCGCCGGCGCTCGGTGCCGCCGGGGGTGCCGGCGTGAGCGCGCCGTTCACGATCCACGACGCGCACCAGCGCCTGCGGCGCTCCATGGCCCGCGCGCGAGCCGTCGACGACCCGGACCTCATCGCGGCCACGCGCACCCTCGGCGCGGAATTTCTCCGGCTGGTGGTGACGACGGCGCGCATGGTGCGCTTTCACGACCTCGGCAACGCAGCGGTCGACGCTCCGCTGCACGAGACCGCCGACGCGCTGCGGGCGCTGCTGGGGCGCGTGGGCGTCTCGCTGGTCTCCGTCGGCGACGACCAGATCACCCTCAACGACGTGCCGGTGAAGATGCCGGGCGAGGGCGAGCTCGCGACGGAGCTTGCGCGCATGCTCCAGCGGCACCTCGTGGGCGGGCTCATCTTCCGGGGGACCCTCGACCTGCAGCGCATGCGCACGCTGCTGCGCCTGCTGTCGGGTCCGCAGGTGGACGCCACGGCACCGCGGGCGGCGCTGCGGGCGGCGCTCTCGCGCGAGGGCGTCACGCACGTGGAGCTGCTCGCGGCGCGGCGGTTCATCCCGGTGCGCGAGCGCGACCCCGAGACCGGCGATGCCGTGCGCGACGTCACGTCCGTGGCCGCCCGCGCGCTGGCGACGACGTGGCGCGAGATCGCCGCGGGACGCATGGCCCGCGCGGTGCCCGCGCTGCGCGCCCTGGCGCCGTTGGTCGAGCGCGACGAGGACTCGGCGGACCGCGCCGCGGGGCTCCTCGCCCACGACCAGCTGCTCGCGCCGCACGTGCGCCACGGCGTGCAGGTGGCCGCGCTCGCGGTGCTCATCGGCCGCGAGCTGGGCCTCGACGCGTCGCTGCTCGGCGACCTCGCGGTGTGCGCGGCGCTGCACGACATCGGCTACGTCGCCGCGGAGAAGGGGTCGCCGCCGCCCTTCGAGCGCCACGGGTCCGCCGGGGCCCGCAGGCTCCTCGCGCAGCGCGGCTTTCACGACGCGCGCGTGCGCCGCATGCAGGTGTGCATGGAGCACCACTGGCGCGCCGACGACCCGCGCAAGCCCTCGCTCTTCGCGCGCATCGTGCACATCGCCGACGACTTCGACACGCTCACGCGCATCCGCCCCGGCGGCGCGCTCTTGCCGGCGCCGCACGCCCTCGCGGGCATGTGGGCGGCGCGCGGCGGCGAGTACGACGACCGCCTGCTGCAGCTCTTCGCCAACCGCGTCGGGGCGTTTCCGCCCGGCAGCCTGCTCGCGCTCGACGACGGAAGCCTCGTGGTGGTCATCAGCGGCGTGCGCTCGCCGGAGTCCTTCGCGAGCCCGCTCACGATGAAGGTCCGCGGCGCCGCCGGCGAGGCCGTGGGCACGCTCACGTACGTCGACCTCGCGGCGGGCGGGACCGTGCGCGAGGTGCTGACCCCTTCGGGCGGGTGACGTTCGCGCAGCCGCTGCGCTATGGTGCGGCGCCATGCCCCCTCCCTCGCCGCCGGATTCGGCGGCCGGCGGCAAGCGCCTCGGACGGTATTTGCTGGAGCGCCGGATCGCCTCGGGCGGCATGGCCGACGTGTACCTGGCGACGCAGATCGGGGAGTTCGGCTTCCGCAAGAGCGTCGCGCTCAAGGTGCTGAAGAGCGAGGTCTCGAGCGACGACGACAACGTGCGGATGTTCCTGCGCGAGGCCCTCGTCGCGGCGGAGTTCCACCACCCGAACCTGGTGCAGGTCTACGAGGTGGACCGCGAGGCCGGCGAGCTGTTCCTCGCGATGGAGCTCGTGCGGGGCATCAGCGCCGCGACGCTGATGCTGCTTCTCGCGAAGAAGGGGCGCGCGATCCCGACGCCGCTGGCGGTGCGCATCGCCCGCGAGGTGCTCGAGGGCCTCGCCTACGCCCACGAGGCGCGCGGCCCCGACGGAGCCCCGCTCGACGTCGTGCACCGCGACGTGACGCCGCAGAACATCCTCGTCGACGAGGCCGGCGGCGTGAAGCTCGTGGACTTCGGCATCGCCCGCGCCGAGACCGAGCTCGGGCGCACGCAGGTCGCGCGGGTGAAGGGCAAGTACAGCTACATGGCCCCGGAGCAGTGGGAGCCCGGCGCGAACCTCGACGCCCGCGCGGACCTGTTCTCCCTCGCCGTCACGCTGTACGAGATGACCACCGGGAGCCGCCGGCTGTTCCGCGGACGCGACGCGACGGAGCTGTACCGCGCCGTCGTCGAGGCGCCGGTGCCGCGTCCTTCGACGAAGATCCGCGACTACCCGGCGGACCTCGAGGCGGTGGTGATGCGCGGCCTCGAGCGCAACGCCGACGACCGATGGCCCAGCGCGCGCGCCATGGCCGACGCGCTCGACGTCGTGATGGTCGCGCGAGGCTGGAAGCAAGACGCCTCGGCGCTCGAGAAGCTCCTCGCGTCGGCGCTCGACGGCCGCCCCATCGAGGAGCGCTGGGGGAAGATCGCCGCCGGCGAGATCCCGTCGCCGGGCTCGGAGACACCGACGGTGGTCGAGGAGGCGCCCGCGACGCCGCCGGCTCCTCCGCCCGTGCCGCCGCCGTCCAAGGTCGGGACGTCGTCGCGCGGCGGGGCCGCTCGCGCGCAGCGTGCGCAGCCTTGGGAGCTCGGTCCGCGCAACGACACGTCTGGAGAGCACCCGCGGGGAGCGCGCGTGGCATCGTCGTCGGACTCCCCGGAGCCCGGGCCGGAAGCTTCGAAGCCCGCGCCGGCGCCGACGCCCGTGGTCCCCTCGAAGGCTCGGCAGCGAGCGCGGTGGGTGCTGGTCGGGGCCGCGGCGGCGGGGTGGGTCTGCACCGCCGAGGTGATGGCCCTGTGGCTCCGCGAGCAGTCCCGCGCCGACGGACTCCAGCGTCGTCTCGCGGTGCTCGAGCAGGCGTCGGTGCACGTGCCGCGTCCGCGTCCGTCCGATCCGTCGCCGCAGCAGCCAGTGCCCGAGCGCGCGCCGGCGCAGGACGGGGCGCTTCGCCTCGCAGCCGATCCGCCGCTCGCCGCCACGCTGGCCGCGGCCTGGGCGCGCACCGTGGCAGCGGGAGCCGTGGGCGTGCGGGTGTCGCTCACCCCTGGCGATGCGCGCTCGCTGGTGGCGTCGGGGCGCGCCGAGATGGGGCTCTTCCTGGCGCCCGCGGGGGAGCCGCGGACCATGGCCGAGCGCGTCGTGGGTTACGCCGCCCTCGCGGTCATCGTGCACCCGACGAACCCCGCGCACGCGGCGGGCATCGCCGAGCTCGCGGCGCTCTTCGCGGGGCGGGCTGGCAGCGTGCGCGCGCTGCAGCGAGGCGAGACGCCGCCGCGGGCCGTGCTCCCGCTGACGGAGGTCGCGGTGCTGCGCTCGCACCTCGCCGCAGGACCGGGCACCGGCGTCGAGACCGTGGCCGACGACGCCGCGGCCGTGCGCGCCGTGGCGGCGGATCCGTCGGCGGTGGCGCTGGTCTCCGCCGGCAGCGTCAACGCGACGGTGCGGGTGGTGCCCGTGGCGCAGGCCGGGTCGTCGCCGGTGCTGCCGACGGCGCACACGATCCACTCGCTGCGGTATCCGCTGGTGCGGGCGGTGGTCCTCGCGGCCGACGCGGGGCGCCCGGCGTCGCGGGAGATGGTGCGCTTCGCCGAGCTCGCAGCGACGCCGCTGGGCCAGACGCTGCTGGTGCGCGCGGGCCTCGTCGGACGCTGACCGCGAGGCCTCGCGGCGCTCGACACGGCGGCGCCGGGCGGACCATGATCCGCCGCGGTGAAGAACGAAGAACGTCCCGCCGCCGAGGGCGTGCTGGTGGTGCGCCGCGGGCCCGGCGCGAATTGCTCCTCCATCGGCAGCGCTGTGGAAATGCTGTTCCTGTCGGCGACGGCGGGCACGGCGATCCTCGCGGCGGTGGCGGCGAGCCTCGACCCTGCCGACGACGACGACGCGCCGGAGGAGACGCCGGCGCCCGCGACGCCCGAGGCGCCTTGAGCCGCATCACGAGGGTGCGCGCCGAGCCCTTCGGCGCCTGGGTGCGCCTCGACGACGACACCCTCGTCGCCGTGGACCGACCGCTCGCGCAGCGCCTCGGCGTGACACCGCGCGACGACGACCACGCGCCCGCTCCGCTCGAGGTGCACGTCTCGGTGACGTCACGATGTCCCGCGACCTGCGACGGCTGCTACCAGTCCGCGCACCGCGACGGCGCCGACGTGCCCGCGGCGTCGCTCCGCGCGAGCCTCGACGCGCTCGCCGTCGAGGGCGTGTTCACCGTGGCCTTCGGCGGCGGCGAGCCCCTGCTGCGCGACGACCTCGGCGACCTCGCGGCGCACGCCCGCGCCCGCGGACTCACGCCGGTGGTGACGACCTCGGGTCTCGGCATGACGCCCGCGCGGGCCGCGTCGCTTCGCGCGTTCGCGCAGGTGAACGTGTCGCACGACGGCGTCGACGGAGGCTACGCGGCGGTGCGCGGCTTCGAGGGCGCGGCCGTCGCCGAGCGCGCCATCGCCATGCTCCGCGCGGCGGGCGTCGAGGTCGGCGTCAACCACGTGCTCACGCAGCGCAACGTCGGCGGCGTCACGGCGATGATCGAGCGCGCGCGGGCTCTCGGCGCGCGGGAAATCCAGCTCCTTCGGTACAAGCCCGCGGGGCGCGCGGCGTCCATCGAGTACCTCGCACGGAGGCTCACGCCGGCCCAGTGCGCGGAGCTCGGCGCGACGTTGCGCAGCCTCGCCGACGGCCTCGACGGGTTCTCCGTGCGCGTCGACTGCGCGCTCGTTCCGTTGCTCGCGGCGGCCCTGCCCGACGCCGCGACGCTGGCCCGCTTCGGCGTCTTCGGCTGCGAGGCCGGCGGGCACCTCGGCTCCGTGCGCCGCGACGGAACCCGCGCCGGGTGCAGCTTCGACGACGGCGATGCGGCCGAGGGCCTCGCAGCATTTCGTGCCTTCGTCGCAGCGCCGCCGGAGCCCTGCGCGTCGTGCCCGCTCCGTGCCGTGTGCCGCGGCGGCTGCAAGATCGTGAGCCGCCACGCCGGGCTCGGCTTCGCCCCGGACCCCGAGTGTCCGCGGGTCATCGCCCACCACGCCGCGGCGGAGCCCTCGTGAAGCCCGCGCCCTGGCGCGTCGGCGGCACGCTCGCCCTCGCGCTGGCGCCGCTGGTCCGCGCGGTGGTCGTGGGCGTTGCGCGCATCTGGCACCCCGAGCCCGACCCGGTGGTGGTGGTGTGGGCCGAGCGCTCGGCGTTCCTCGACGCGCTGCTGGTGTCGGCGTACGTGACCGTCGCGCTCGCGGTGGCGCTCACGGCGGCGTCCCGTCGCTGGGCGGCGCTCCGCGGCGAAGGCGCATGGAACCTCGCCCTCGGTGCGGGCACGCTCGGCGCCCTCGCGGGAGCGCTTCGATGGTGACGCCGGCGCTGCCTGCGGCGCTCCTGGGCGTGGTGTGCGCCGTGGCCGCGCGGGTGCAGCGCGCGTCGGTGCTGGCCGCGGGCTGTGCGCTCGCGCTGCTCGCGATGCTCTTGCGTGAGCGGCGCACCTGGGAGGCCGAGGTGCGGCGCGTGGCGTACCTCGCGTCGCACGCCCGCGGGCTGTGGCTCGATGCGGCCGTGGACCTCGCCGTGGCCGCGTCGCTGCTGGCCCTCGCGTCGGCGCTGCGGCGCTCGCCCAAGGGCTTCGCGACGGCGGCGGTGCTCGCGCTGGCCGCCACCGCGGCGTCGCTCGCGGCGCGCTGAGCGAGGCCTACTTCTTCAAGAGCCGCGCGAAGACGTCGTTGCGAAACTGCGGCTGCGCCGGGGCCTTCGGGGGCGCGCCTTGGCCGCGTGGTCCGCGTCGGTCGTCGCGGGCGGGGGCGGGGGCGCGACCCTGGTTGCCCGAGGCGCCGCCGGTGGAGGCCGAGCCCGACTTCGCGGTGAGGGCGATGCGCTTGCGCACGAGGTCGATCTCGAGCACCCGCACTTGAATGCGATCGCCGGGACGCACCACCTCCGCGGGGTCGCGGACGAAGCGGTCCGAGAGCTGCGAGACGTGCACGAGGCCGTCCTGGTGCACGCCTACGTCGACGAAGGCGCCGAAGGCCGTGACGTTGGTCACCACGCCCTCGAGGCGCATGTCGACCTTGAGGTCCTCGAGGGTGCGCACGTCGTCGCGGAACTTCGGGGGCTCGAAGGCCGCGCGGGGATCGCGCCCGGGCTTGCCCAGCTCGGCGACGATGTCGCGCAGCGTGAACTCGCCCACCTCGCCGTCGGCGTAGCGCTGCCACGGGATCTTCGAGGCCATGGCGGCGTCGCCCACGAGCGCGGCGACGTCGGCGCCGAGGTCCCGCGCCATGCGCTCGACGAGGGCGTAGCGCTCGGGGTGCACCGCCGAGCGATCGAGGGCGTGGCCGCCGTCGCGGAGACGCAGAAAGCCCGCCGCCTGCTCGAAGGTGCGCGGACCGACCCCGGACACGTCGTGGAGCGCCGCACGGGAGTGGAACGGTCCGTTCGCGTCGCGGTGCTGCACGATGCGCCGCGCGAGCGTCGGGCCGATGCCCGAGACGTAGCGGAGCAGCGACGCGCTCGCGGTGTTCAGCTCGACGCCGACGGAGTTCACGCAGCTCTCGACGACCTCGTCGAGCTTCTTCGCGAGCAAGGGTTGAAACACGTCGTGCTGGTACTGCCCGACGCCGATGGACTTCGGGTCCACCTTCACGAGCTCGGCCAGCGGGTCTTGCAGGCGCCTTGCGATGGAGACGGCCCCGCGCACCGTGAGGTCGAGGTCCGGGAACTCCTCGCGCGCGACGTCCGAGGCCGAGTACACGCTCGCGCCAGCCTCGCTCACCATCACCACGACGATGGCGCTGTCGCGTCCGAGCACCTCGCGCACGAAGGCCTCGGTCTCGCGCCCGTGCGTGCCGTTGCCCACGGCGATGGCCGACGGACGATGCTTCGCCACCAGCGCAGCGAGGGTCTCGCGGCTGCGCGCCACCGCACCGGCGCCCTGCACCAGCATCAGCAGCGCGTGCTCGAGGAGCTGCCCCGTGGCGTCGACGACGGCGACCTTGCAGCCCGTGCGCTGCCCCGGGTCGATGCCCAGCACCGGCCGCGCACCCAGCGGCGACGCGAGCAGCAGCGCGCGGAGGTTCTGCGCGAAGACGTCCACCGCGGCGCGGTCGGCGCGGAGCTTCATGTCGACGCGAACCTCGCCCTCGACGGACGGCGCCAGCATACGGTGCCACGCGTCGGTCACCGCCGCGTCGAGCTCGGCGCACCACGGCGACGAGGGCTTGCGTCCCGCGAGGCCCGACACCGTCGCGGTCGCGCGCGCCACGTCGACCTCGACCTCGGCGCGGAGCACGTTCTCGACCTCGCCGCGGCGCACCGCGAGGTACCGGTGCGAGGGCATCGCCGCCAGCGCCTCGCGGAACTCGTAGTACATCTCGAACTTCGTCGGCCCTTCGACCTCCGGCGCCTTCTTCACCACGAGCACGCCCTCGTCGGCGAAGAGCGCCCGGGCGTAGCCGCGCACCGCGGGGTTCTCGGTGACCGCCTCGGCCACGATGTCGCGGGCGCCCTGCAGCGCATCCTTCACCGTCGCGACGCCCTTCTCGGCGTTCACGAAGGCCTCGGCCTCGGCCTTGGGGTCGCCGTCCGCCGGCTGCGCGAGGATGCGCTGCGCGAGCGGGTCGAGGCCCTTCTCCGCGGCGATCATCGCGCGCGTGCGGCGCTTGGGCTTGTACGGGAGGTAGAGGTCCTCGAGGGCGCTGCGCAGCGTGCAGGCCTCGATGGCCGCGCGAAGCTCCGGCGTGAGCTTGCCCTGGCGCTCGATCTCCTCGAGCACCACGAGCTTGCGGTCGTCGAGCTCGCGCAGGTACGCGTGACGCTCCTCGACGGCGCGGATCTGCACCTCGTCGAGGCCGCCGGTGGCCTCCTTGCGGTACCGCGCGATGAACGGAACGGTGGCGCCGCCGGCCAGGAACTCCACCACGGCCTTGACGCCGTGGGCGGGGATCGAGAGCTCGGCGGCGACGCGTGCGACGGGATCGGTGGGGTCCATGAAAAGGGGCGCGGAAGCTACGGGAACGCCCCGGGCCTCGCAACGGTTTCCGTCGTCCGCGGGCGGCGTCGAGGTCCCGCCGACTTCGCGCTCGTGCGGACCCGCATTAGAGTCGCGCCATGAAGGTCCAGCACCTCGGGCTTCGTCTCGCCCTCGCCGTGACGCCCGCCCTCGCGGCGTGCTCTGAGGACGCGCCGCCACCGCCCTCGGACGTGCCGTCGACGCGCGACACCGGCACCGACGCGGCCGCCGTCGACGACGCCTCCGACGCTGGCGTCGCCACCCCCGACGTGCCCCCGCCGCAGAGCTGCTTTACCGATGCAGGTATTCCCGACGCGGGGCCGCCGGGGCAGTGCCATGCGACGGTGGCGGACGCGGGGCTGCTGCGCGCCAACGAGAGCGACGGCGACGCGCTGGTGATCCCGGGCGGGCAGCGCATCCGACGGGCCCAGCACCGCGTGGCGCTGCAGGGGTTCCCGATGTCGCTGCTGCCGATCCCGGGCACGCGGCTGATGATCGTGAGCGACGGGAGCATCCAGACCGAGCGTCTGCGCGTCGTCGACCTCTCCGGCGCGAACCCCGCGGTGGTGGCCGGCAGCGAGCAGGACTTCCGCCGCGACGGCAGCGACCAGCAGCCCTCGCTCTTCTACGGCCTCGCGCTCACGCACGACGCGCACCGTCTCTACGCGTCCGGCGGCGGCGGCAACCGCGTGTACGTCTTCGACGTGTCCGCGACCGGCGTGCTCACGCCGGACCTCGCGCGCACCCTCGACCTGCAGCACCTCGACGCGACGATCCACGGGCCCGCGGACTGCTACGTCAGCGGCCTCGCGCTCTCGGCCGACGACAGCAAGCTCTTCGTCACGTACCAGAACGGCAACGCGCTCTCGATCCGCGACACGACGTCGGGCATGGAGATCCGCCGCGTGAACTTCGCGCCGATGGACGCGCACCCCGCCATGCCCTACGCGGTGATCCGTCGGCCCGGCGACGCGAACCACGTCTACGTGTCGCTCTGGGGCACTCGGCAGGTTGGCGAGGTCGCCGTCGATTCGGGCGTCGTGTCGCGCACCTGGACCGTCGGCAAGAACCCCGAGGAGATGCTCTTCACGACGGATGGCGCGACGCTCTACGTCGCCGCGTCCGACAGCGACGCCGTGACCACCGTGGACCTCACGACGCCCATGGGCGACGTGCACGAGAACTTTCTCGGCGGCGGCGCGACGGCCCCGCGCGGCATCTCGCCGTCGGCCCTCGCGTGGGGCCCCGACGGAAGGCTCTACGTCACCGAGGCCAGCGAGAACGCCATCGCCGTCTTCGACGTGCACGCGGGCTTTCGCCAGGTCGGACGCATCGCGACGGAGTGGTACCCCACGGACGTCGAGGTGCTCGCCGACGGCACCGTGGCGTCGCTCAGCGGCAAGGGCTTCGGCCTCGGCCCCAACAACGACCCGTCGTCCACGGACATCCTCGATCTCATGTCGGGCTCCCTCGCGACGTACGCCGCGCCGACGGACGCGGACCTCGTCGCCGGCGACATGCTCGTGCAGAGCTTTCACGACGTGACGCGCACGTTCTCCGACGTGCAGTGCCCCGCCGGCGCGCCCGACGACTTTCCCGTGCCGCACGGAGGCACCGCGGCGAGCACGAAGATCCGCCACGTCATCCTCATCATCCGCGAGAACAAGACCTACGACGCGCTCCTCGGCGACATGTCCGAGGGCTTCGGCCAGGCGGCGTTCACCATCGTGCCGAGCGCGCAGATGGATCATACGTTCCCGAACTTCCGCACGCTGACGCGCACGTTCTCCGGCGGCGACAACTTCTACTCCGGCGCCGAGCAGTCGCTGCAGGGCCACGTGTGGACCTCGCTCGGCCGCACCACGGACTTCACCGAGCGCGCGTGGCTCACGACGTGGGGACGCGCGCAGCGCGGCACGCCGCCCATCGGTACGACGGAGATCGGCATCCCCGAGGAGGGCACGCTCTTCGACGCCATGGCCAACGCGCACGTGCCCATGGAGAACTGGGGCGAGCCCGTGGCCCGCGCGCGCTTCATCGTTCCGCTGCAGCGCTACGGCAGCGTGCCGCAGGACCTGCACTACCCCGACATCCGCCGCGCGCGGAACTTCATCGACTGGACCGTCGAGAACTGCCGGCTGTCGAACTTCACGTACATCGTGCTGCCGAATGACCACACCGCGGGCGGCGCGCCGGGCTACCAGACGCCGGTGAGCCTCTACCAGGACAACGACGAGGCCCTCGGCTACCTCGTCGACTCCATCTCGCACTCGACGTTCTGGCGCGACACCCTCGTCGCCCTCATCGAAGACGACCCGCAGGACGGCGGCGACCGCGTCGACAACCACCGCTCGGTGGTCCTCATGGCGTCGCCGTGGGTGCGGCGCCATTACATGTCCCACGTGCACTACGACAACGCGTCGCTGCACCACACCATCGAGGCGATCCTCGGGGTGCCGCCGCACAACCGCACCGTGGCCGAGGCGCCGGTGATGTACGACTTCTTCACGTCGACGCCGGACTTCACGCCGTACACGTACACGCCGCGGCTCGACCCGGTGGCGATGAACCCCGCCACGGGAATGTACGCCGAGGCCTCGTCGGCCATGGACTGGTCCGAGCTCGACAACCAGCCCGGCCTCTCGCGCCTCGTGTGGCGCATGACGCACGCCGGCGCCGAGCCCCCGTGGCGCCAGATCGAGGAGGTCGACCTCGATGGCGACGGCGACTGATCCGCGGCGCCTCGTCGCGTCGCTGGCCCTCGCGCTGTCGGTGTCGATGCTCGGTGCGATGGCATCGGCGCAGACCGACCGGCCCTTCGTGTACGCGAGCGATGCGCGCACGCCGCAGCAGCTCCAGACCCTCGCGACGTACCGCCTCACCTGGGGCGGCGCGGGCAACGGAGCGCTCCGTCCCATCGGCGCCGCGGGCCTCGGCGCGCCGGGATTCATGCACGAATTCGGCGCCGAGGTGGGCATCCTCGACCGGCTCTCGGCGCGGGTCTACGGCGTCGTCAGCGACACCTCGAGCAACGGCCTCGGCGGCAACGTCTCGGGCACCGTCGGCGGCGAGCTGCGCGGGCGGCTCTGGTCGTCGGCCGATCGGCGGCATCACGTCACGCTCTCGGTGGGCGCGCTGCGCGAGCTCACGGGTTCGCTGGCGTTGCAGCTCCGCGCGGCGGGAACGTTCCGCTTCGGCGGCCTCACGCTCACCGGCGACGTGACCCTCGAGCGCTCGACGCGCAACGCCGCCGACCGCGTCGACGTCATCGTCGTGGCGGGGGCTTCGTACGCGGTGCGCCCGTGGCTCCGCGCCGGCGTCGAGTACGTCGGCCAGGACCTCGAGGCCCTCTGGGACCCCGACGAGATCGAGGGCGCGCGGCAGATGGCCGGTCCCACCGTGGCCTTCGTGAGCGAACGCTACGGACTGCAGATCGCCCTCGGACCGGCCTTCGGTCTCACGCCGCAGTCGCCCACCGCGGTGCTGCGCGCGGGCGTGCAGTACGCCTTTCGATGAGCGTCATCCCGCTGAACCCCGCGCAGGCTGCGGCCGTCGCGCACGGATCGGGCCCGGCGCTCGTGCTCGCCGGCGCGGGCAGCGGCAAGACCCGCGTCATCACGCAGCGCATCGCGCGGCTGCTCGAAGCGGGTCACCTTCCGCGCTCCATCGTCGCGGTGACGTTCACCAACAAGGCCGCCGAGGAGATGCACGAGCGCCTCCTCGCCCTCGCCGGCGCCGCCGCGAAGGACGTGTGGATCAGCACTTTTCACGCCCTCGGCGGCGAGATCGTGCGGCGCGAGATGCCCCGCGGCAGCGCCTTCGTGGTCTACGACGCGGCGGACAGCGGCGGCCTCGTGAAGGAGCTTCTCCGCGAGCGCGCCACCGAGGGCGACCAGAAGCGCCTCGACGTGGGCGCCGTCATCGCGCGCATCTCGCATGCGAAGAACGCCATGCGCACGCCGGCGGAGCTCGTTCCCGAGGGCGAGGGCAACGAGTACGACGCGCTCGCGGACTGGGTGTTCCCCCGCTACGAGGCGGCGCTGAAACGGCTGCGGGCCCTCGACTTCGACGACCTGATCCTGTGGCCGCTGAAGAAGCTCACCGACGACGCCGAGGTGCGCGCGAAGTGGCGGCAGCGCACGTTCCATCTCCTCGTCGACGAGTTCCAGGACACCAACCGCGCGCAGCTGCTGCTCGTGAAGCAGCTCGCCGCCGAGGGCGGCAACGTGTTCTGCGTGGGCGACGACGACCAGAGCATCTACGGCTGGCGCGGCGCCGACATCGCCAACGTCATCGACTTCGGCACGCACTTTCCCGGCGCGAAGATGTACGCGCTGGAGCAGAACTACCGCAGCGCGCGGCCCGTGCTCGAGGTCGCCAACGCCGTGATGGAGGGCCAGGAGCGCGCGTTCCCCAAGCGCCTCTTCACGGACCGCCCCGGCGGCGCGCCGGTGAAGGTGGTGCACTGCGACACCAGCGAGAGCGAGGCGCGCTTCGTGTTGGCGCACGTGCAGAAGCTCATCGCCAACGGCACGAAGCGACGCGAGATCGGCGTGCTCTACCGCTCCAACGCGCTGTCGCGCGGCGTCGAGGAGGAGCTGCGCCTCGCCAACGTTCCGTACCGCATCATCGGCGGCACGTCGGTGTACGAGCGCCGCGAGGTGAAGGACCTCATCGCGTACCTCCGCCTCGCGGTGCACCCCGGCGACGAGATCAGCTTTCGGCGCGTGGTGAACTACCCGACGCGGGGTGTCGGAGACGCGACGCTGCACAAGCTCGAGCGCCACGCCCTCGCCAAGGACCTCACGCTCTTGGGTGCTGCGCAGCGCTGCGACGAGCTCCCCGACGTGGCGGCAGGCACGCGCGACGCGCTCAAGAGCTTCGCGCGCATCGTGTGGGCCATTCGCGCGCAGTTCGACAAGAACGTTCCGCTGTTCACGGTGGCGCAGCAGGTCGCGCGCACCATCCATCTCCGCGAGGACATCAACGCCGCCGGTCCGACGTCGCTCGTGGCGGCGCGGCGCTGGGCCAACGTCGAGGCGCTCTTCAAGACCATGGAGAAGGCCGCGAACACCTCCGACGACGTGGGCGCGGTGCTGCAGCGCCTCACGCTGCGCTTCGCCGAGGAGAGCGACGCGGGCCAGGACCTCGTGACGTTGAGCACGCTGCACGGCGCCAAGGGCCTCGAGTTCGGCACGGTGTTCTTCTTGGGCTGCGAGGAGGGGATCATTCCCCACGCGCGCACCGACGCGCCGCGCGCCACGGACATCGCGTCGACGCTCGACACCGGCGAGGAGCGGCGCCTCTTCTACGTCGGCGTGACCCGCGCCAAGGAGCAGCTCTACCTCATGCGCGCCCGCACGCGCTCGACGCGCAACGGCGACCGCACGACCATCGCGACGCGGTTCCTGAAGCTCCCGACGCTGCCCGAGGGGATGCTCGTGAACGAGAACTACAACGCCGCGGCGCCGCTGCAGGTCGGCGACATCGCGGCGCAGGCGAAGCGCATCCGGGAGATGCTCCAGAAGAAGTGACGGGGCGTCACGCGTCGAGGGGCGCGTGCGTCTGGTTCGCCCGCGGGGAGCGGGCGAGTGGGGACACAGTTACGTTGTTGCATTGGCAGGACGCTGCCGGCGCGAATGCAACAACGTAACTGTGTCCCCGGAGCGTCAAGGCAACCGGTATCGATAGAGCCGCGGTCCGCCCCACCACCACACCGAGTCGGCGGTGCACGCCAGCGAGAAGCCCACGCCCGGAGTCGTCACCTCGACCTGTGACGCCGCAGAGCTGCCGTCGGTAGGAACGGACCAGAGCCGGCCCTGCGTCTGCTCCACCATGTAGATGCGTCCGCGCGCGAGGCACATGCGCGTCCACGCCGCGGTGCTCGGCGCCGTCGACGGAAACCGCGCGATCTCCGTGGCCGTTCCGCTGCCATCGGCCGCCGCGCGTAGCAGGTGCTGGTGACCGAGGCCGTACACCGTCGCTCCGTCGACGAGCACGTCGCCCGGGAGCGCCGCGTCGTCGAGCACCGCGGCCTCGGGAATCACCGTGTCCCGCGCGCCGAGAAGCGTCGTCGGCGTGGGCGACACGGCGACGCGAAACACCCCGCGGCTGCTGGCGCCGAGGCCGAGGTCGGCGAAGTAGATCCGGTCGACGGTCGCGCGAAACGCACGCTGCGAGCTCGACGAGGCAACCGTCGTCAGCCCCGTTCCATCGTTGAGCACCCACTGCAGCGAGCTCGGGTCGTGGGCGTAGATGCGCGTGCCGTCGCCGAAGAGCTGGTCGAACGCTCGCCCCGTCGTGAGCACCGGGTCGCTCGGCGCCGCGTCGCCGGGGCGCCACCCGACGACCTGCGTCGACGTCGTCGGACCGGTGGTCCAATAGAGCTTTCCATCGGCCGCGACGAGGTCTCGGAGCACCACGCTGGTCGACGCGAGGGCCACGTGATCGGCCTGCGTCGCGATGTCGAAGCGGTGCAGCGCCAGGCCGCCGTTGTCGTACCAGAAGAGCCCGCCGGACAGCTCCACGAGGCCGATGGGGAGCACGTCGCCGAGATTGTACGAGACCGTACGAACCGCCACCGTGCCCGTGTCCGCGGGGACGTCGTCGACGACGGGAACATCGGCCGGCGAGGCTGCGTCCGCGCCGGCATCGACGGCTGCATCGGCGCCAGCATCCACGCCGCCATCGACGCGCACACCGCCGTCGAGGCCCGCATCGGCGCCTCCGTCGGTCGCCGCGTCGACGCCGGCGTCGACCCCCGCATCGGCGACGGGATCCGCGGGGACGACGTCGACCAACACCGAATACCGACACGCGCTCGCGCCCGCGGTCACGAGGTGCACCGCGGCCCACCCCGCGTTCGTTCCGGTGATCACCATGGTGTTCGTGCCCGGGGCTTGCTGGGCGGTCACTGCGGCCGTGGCCGTCGACGTGATCTCCGGCGTCCCGTAGGCCCAGGTCTCCGGCGACGAGGCGCGAAGCTGTTCGCCGACGTGGATGCGGTAGATCGCGACGTCCCGGTACGGCGCGGGCACCTGGCAGCCCGAGGAGTCGAGGCGCACTGCACCAAGCGTTCGCCGGTACACCGTCGGCGTTGCGCCGACGACGGAGCCGAGCGCCGACGACGTGCATGCCGCGGGCAGCCTCGTCGACGGGGGAACCCGCACGGGCACCCAGCCCCACTCCGTCGGCGTCATCGTCGTGGTGTCGCGAAGGATCAGTCGATCGCCGCCCGCCGCGGCCGTGTACACCGCCGCCGCACCGGTGCCGACGTAGCGCCCGCTCTCCGCCGTCACGACGACGCCGCTCGTGGGCTGGAAGCCGATCTGGTCGCCGGGCTGCAGCGAGAGCAGGTCGCCGACGCGCTCCGACGGCACCCCCGCCCGCACCACGCGAAGCTCGACGGACGGCACCGTCGAGGCGCCGCCCGATCCCGGCGCGCCGGGGACGCCGACGCAGGTGCCGCCGCCACAGTGCAGACCTCCGAGACCCCCAGCGACCACGGCCGCGATCGAACCGAACGGAATCCTCTTCATCGCCGGCTCCTTCACGGGCATTGCACGAACTGCAGCGTGTTCGGGTCGTCCAGGGTCATGGCGACGGTGTCGCGCGTTCCCGCGTACATCCACGCGAGGGCGTAGCGACCGCCGGTCCGCGCGGCCACGGCCACGGGGTAGGCGGCGGTTCCCGACACGCCGACGTCCATCGCGAGCTCGCGCGGCGCGCGGAAGCTGTCGAGACGGATCATCCCGCTGTGCAGCGGATGCGCGGTGTCCGTAGCGGAAACGAACTGGTGTGCGACGACGAAGCCGTCGCCGTCCTGCGCGATGCCCGCGAGGGAGATGGACCCGAAGGCGCCGTATGCGTACCGCGTGTCGTGCTCGCCGGTGAGCAGGCTCACGCGCTCGGTGCGAAGGCCCGCGGGTGCACCGGCCGTCGTCCACGCGAGTACGCAGTCGTCACCGGCGGTGGTCGCCGAAAGGGTGTAGCTCACCGAGAGCGACGTGATGTCGGGGGGCGCGACGGCCTCCACCGCGGCGCCGTAGAGCGATCCGTCGGTGAGCACGCGCTGCACCCGGATGCCCTGCGCCGATCGCACCCTCCAGACGTACGCCACGGCGGCCAACGGACCCGTCGAGACGACCTCGAAATAACCCGGCGTCGACTGCGCGATGACGTCGCCGACGGCGATCTGCACCTGCGGTCCAACGGCCAGCGCCGGGGTGAGCGCGCGCGACTCGATGGAGGTCACGCCGCGCACCTCGTCGGTGGAGCGCCACGCCACCACGAAGCCGTCGCTCGTCGCCGCGATGCGGGGCTCCTCGGAGAGAAAGGTGTCGTTCGAGAGGCGCACGGCGTCGCCCATCGGCGTGCCGTCGGAGGCCACGCGACGGGCCCAGATCTCGAGGCCGCCGACCACGTTGGAGCTGTAGACCACGACGCTTCCACCGTCGCGATGCGGCGCGAAATCGCCGCCGCGAACCAGCGAGAACACGTTGCTCGCCACCGCGCTCGCGGACGGCGTCGCCGGCACCCCGGTGTCGTCGAAGTGGCGAAAGCGCACGTCGTCGGTGGCCGACACCGCGGCGTACACCGACACGTCGAAGCCCGTCGTCGTGGCGTGGACGTACGCCGGGCGCACGTACGAACGCGCGACGCCCTCCCGCGCGAAGAGCGTGAAGAGCGGCGGCGCCGGCGGCACCGGGGTGCGCACGCAGGTCGACGCCGCGAGCGCGACGCCGGTACCCGTGCGCTCGAGGTAGGCCTCGGAGAAGTGCGCGATGCGACCGGTGTAGGCCGCTCCGCTGCGCGTGGCCGCGACGTGATCGACGGCGCCGGAGTCGCTGCGCAGCGCGAAGCCGACGGCGTCGGGGCTCGCTCCGATGGCCGCGGTGATGGTGGCCTCGGCGGGGACCGCGAAGGTCGTTCCGCTCGGACCGAGGGTGTAGACCGTGGAGAGCGCGCGGTCCGCCACGTCGACGTCGCGCACCGAGGCGCTCACCGTGATCGTCGTCGGCGCCGCGAGCGCACCCGCGGGAATGCGCAGCGAGAACGCGCGCCCGAAGGTGATCGTTCCGCCCGCCGGGCCGATGCTGGCGCTCGCCGACACCACGGGCACGTCGACGGCGCCGGCGGGCACGCGACGCGCGATGTCGAAGGACGGCGGACCGGCGTCGGCGCCGGCGTCTCGCGGCACGTCCGTGGCGTCACGCACGTCGGCGGCGACCGGAACATCCGCGCTCGTCGGAACGTCGGGAGCGACCGGGGCGTCGAGCGTCGAGGGCACATCGAGGACATCGACGGACGCGGCATCGGTTGCGGCATCGGTCGTGGCATCGGTCGTGGCATCGGTCGCGGGCCCCGCGTCCGCAGCGGTGCCGACGTCCGGCGTCGACGGCGCATCGAAGCCCGCATCGGCGCCCGCGGTGCCCGTGTCCGAGGGCACCACGACGTCCGTCGCGGCCTCGCCGATGGACCCTGCGTCCGACGCCGGCGTCGACGACCCGGAGCAAGCGCCGAGCATCGCTGCAACGACGAAACCGACGGACCGCGAAGCGGTTTGGACCCTCATCGGTCATCCATGCCACATCCCGCGGAGCCCAAGCAACGGAGGTGTGGGGACACAGTTACGTTGTTGCACTTGCGGAGCGCCGCCCGCGCGAATGCAACAACGTAACTGTGTCCCCGCCGCTCCGCTCACTCCTCTTCCGGCGGCGGCTCGTCGTCCTCGGGTCGATGAAAGGGCGTCGCCGAGCGGATCACCTGCACCTGCACCGCCGCGGGCGCCGGCGGACGCGGCGCGGGAGCGATGGTCGCCGCGGTGGGCTGCGGCAGCTCCACGGTCTCCTCGAACACCGCCGCGTGGTTCACCGTGAACCGAAGCCGCGCCGTACGCAGCCCGCGCGGATAACGAAGCCCCGCGCCGTAGGTACCGCGCACGTCGGTCTCGCGCATCGGATCCGCAGTCACGCCGGGATCGCCCGCCACGTCGATGGCGGCGAGGGAGAGCGTGCGTCCTTCGGCGTCGCGCAGCGAGACGGCGAGGGTGCCCGACACCGTCACGCCGTCGGTGCTCGCCACGGCGGTGCCCAGACGGAGCGTGTGTAGCAGCGGTCCCACGCGCGACGCGTCGAGGATCGTGTCCCGCGCGTCGGCGCCGTCGGCCGAGGTTCCGCAACGAAGCGCGTAGCGTCGCCCCGGGTCGAGCAGCATGGGACGCCCGGCGGTCACCAACGGACCCCCGTCGACGCCGCACCAGAACCCCGTCGGGATCACCAGCGCAGCGCGCCTCCCGGGCTGCGTCGCCGTGGGCTCGACGCCGGCCTCGACGTGCGGCGCCGCGATCTCGATGCGCGCCGTGGTCGACGCCGCGCTCTCGAAGCGCTCGGCGTCGAAGGCGAAGAGCCGCGCGAACCACACCCCCGGCGCCAACGACGGAATGCGTACGCGGCTCGCCTGTGGGCCCAGCCGCTCCTCGGTGACGAGGTCGTGAAAGCTCTCGTCGCGCGCGACCTCGAGGCGCCACCCGACCACCGGCAGCCCCGTCGCCGCGCGGCGGCTCGGACCGAAGCTTCCCTCGACGGCCACGGGCTCGCCGAAGGATACCGCGCGGGTGCTCGGCGCGCGTCGCCACTCCGGCGCCCGAGGCAGCAACCGCAGCAACGCCGGCGGACGACCCGCCTCCTCGCGCACGGCGAACTGCGTCGGCACGAGGTACTCGGCGGCGCCGAAGCGCACGCGCACGCGACCGCGGGTGACCGAGACGCGGGTGATGTGCCCGCCGAGCTCCGCGGCCACCGTCGCGTCAGCGCGACCGGGAAAGACCGTCAGCGTCGAGGTGCCCACCGGCGTCAGGTCCGTGCGCGTCGTGGCGGCGACGTTGTCGCGCGGGGCCACGAGGTGCAGCACCCCGCGGTGCAGCGTCGTCGTCGTCACCGCGGGGACGCCGGGCACCGTCGGCGCCGAGTTGCCGAAGAGCGTGAGCAGCGACTGCGGATCGAGGGCGAGGGTGAGCCCGCCGGCCCAGGCGACGTAGGCGCGTCCGTCGTCGGCGGTGCGGAGCCGCGCGCCGCGACCGAGGAGCGTGTCGGCGACGGCCGGAGCGAACGGTGCGCCCTCGGACGGCGACACCTCGACGTGCCCCGCGACGCGGAGCAGCCGCACCATCACCTCGACGCGCAGCGACGACGGCGGCGGCGCGGGCTGCGCGTGCGCGAACGACGGCGTAACCGCGAGCAGCGCGGCGAGCAAGGGACCACGAGGGCGCGGCAACGAGCGGGGCAACGTCGCCGAGGGATAGCACCGCCGAAGCGCCTTCCGAGCCCGAAGGTGTCAACGCGCGTTGGGAGGGCGGACCCTTCCCCGGGGTCACCTGCGCCCCCGTGGTCACACCCCGCCGCGGCCGGAGAAACGCAGAAACTGCTCCGATTTCAGGGGTTCCGTGCGGCATCGCGGCCGCTGGTACGGCGGCTGCTGTGGAGGGTCTCCGAGTCCGCGAACCCCTGAGGAGGTTCTCCATGACGCACCGCACGACGCTCACGACGATGGCCCTGGCGACGGTTCTCTCGACCATCGGCTTCGGCCCGCTGGCCCAGGCCCAGACGCTCCCGCCCCGCGCACATCACGTCCGCGCCATCACACTCCCGAGCCCCGTCGATGTGCTCCGCGCCCTCGGCGTGGCGCCCGGCAGCGTCGTGCGGGCTCCCTCTGCGCAAGGGTATCGCGGCGACGCCGCGCAGCCCGCGGACGACGGCGACGACGACGACGCCGCGCCCAACGCCGACGGCAACGACGATGCGAACGGCCAGGACGACGCCGACGCGCAAGACAACCAGGGCTCCGACGACGCGCAGGCCGATGCGCCGGAGCAGCCCGTGGCGCCCGCTGCGGTTGCCCCGACGGGTGGAACGACCTACGGCATCTTCGTCGGCATCTCGCACTACGGTGGCGACAACCAGGACCTCCCGGGCAGCTCCAACGACGCCGTGCAGCTCGCGCAGACCTTCGAGCACGCGGGTTGGATGCGCCACGGCGACGGCATCGTGCTCACCGACGCCAACGCCACCGCCGACAACGTGCGCCAGGCCTTCTCGACGCTCGGGTCGCGGGTGCGCCCCATCGACTCGCTGGTGTTCTTCTTCGACGGCCACGGCAACCAGTCGACGCTCGACCTCGTCGGCCCCGACGTCTCGCGCAGCGACCTCGGGCGCATGCTCAACCGCGTGCAGGGGCGCCAGCTCCTCGTGCTCGACAGCTGCGAGGCCGGAGGGTTCGCGCCGCTGGTGCAGGGCCACGGCGACCGCGCGGGGCTCTTCTCGTCGCGCGCCAGCGAGCTGTCGTCCACGGCGCCGTCGGTGCACGCCGGCGGGTGGCTCGCGTACTCGTTCCGCCGCGCCGTCGGCGGTGGCGTGCGTCGCCGCTCCGACGGCTCCATGGACTTCGCGCAGGTCACCGAGTTCGTGCGGCACCAGTACGACGCGCACGACGTGACGTCGGGGCAGCACCTCGTGGCCGTCGCCGGCGATCCGTCGCGGGGCTTCGCGCTCGGCGGCACGGCGCC
>CAIMWA010000185.1 GCA_903845045.1 uncultured delta proteobacterium
CCGCGCCAGATGGTGCCGTCGGCGTCGCTGGCGATCACGGCGCGGTGCGGCGGCGCGCAACCCAGCACGCCGTCGATGAACGGCCGGAGCGTCTCCGCGAGGTCCGTCACAGCGCCCCTCCGAGGCCGACGATGGCGCCCCCGGGCAGCGGCGCGGTCCACGCCGACACGCGTGCCGGAGCCGGGCGCGCCCGAAGACCGTCGACGAGGAGCACCACCCCCGCGGCCACCGCGGCACCTCCGACGACGAGGAACACGGTGTCCCGCGTCGATGCCGCGTAGACCTCCTCGCGCCCGTTCGGAAGCGTCTGCGCGACGGACCCATCGCGCGCGAAGGACGCAGCGCCGAGGCCGCCGAAGGTTCCGCCTGCGGCCACGAGGGCGCCACCCATGACGGCTTCGAAGGCCCGTCGCCGACCCGCAGGAGCGGGCGCGGACGGTGCGACTTCGACGGTGCGCGGAGGCGCCGCCGTCACCACGACCGGCGTCGGTGCTGGACGCTCGAGGATCGCCGTCGACGCAACGACCGCCGGCGCTGCCGGCACCGGCGGAATCGCTGCGAGGAGCGTGCGCGCCGTGACCCGGGCCACGGCCAGCGCGTCGTCCCAGTTGGCGACGACCTCGTCGGCGGTCTGCGTCGCGCGCACCGTGCCCTGCGCGTCGAGCCAACGGAGTGTCAGCGCGAGGTGCTGGTGCCGGCCTGGTTGCAGGGTCACGAGGACGACACCGCGCGCGCGCAGCGGCGTGAGCATCGCCGTGGCGCACTCCGGGGCGTCGCAGGCGACGGCCGCCGGTGCGAGCGTGGCGACGCGGGCGCGCGTGTCCGTCGCGCGGAGCACGTCGGGTTGCCCCGTCGCGAGCACCTCGGCGACGGCGTCACCCACGGCGAGCCGCTGGGCGTCCGTCGGGCCGTGCGCGTGCCGGGGCATCCCAGCGTGCACGACGAGCGGGTCCGCGGCCGCGGACAACGGAACGAGCAGGGCCATCGCGGCGGCGGCGGGACGCTTCACGCGTGCGTTCTACCCCGGCACCCGGCCGGAGCGGAAACCCCTGGCAAGGTGTCAGCGCGGTCCGCCGCGGTCGCGCTGCGCGCGAAGCCTCTCGGCCTTGCGAGCCTTGCGGGCGGCCACGTCCTCGATCTCGGGCACCTCGACGCGCACGTCGCCGGCGCCGAGGCAGCGCGCCTGGCACGCGAGGCGCAAACCGAGAACCTTCGCGATGCTCCCGAGGTGCGTGATCTCCGCCGGGACCAGCGGCGTGAGCAATTCCCGCCCGGACGTCACGGCAAGACGGCACAGCCCGCACGTCGCCGAGCCGCCGCACGACGTGGCGACGGGGTACGCCGCGCGCTGCAGCGCCGTCAGCAGCGAAGTGCCCGGCTCGGCGCACGCCGTGACATCGGACCCCGCGATGGCGATGCGAATCATCGAGCCGCCGTTAGCACGCAGGCGCCGCGGCGTTCAATCGCCCGCCGAGGCGCGCGCGGGAAGGTCGCGGACGAAGCTCTGCAGGTGCGAGAGGATCATGTCGCGCGCGACGCGGTTCTGGCCGCCCTCGGGGATGATCACGTCGGCGAAGCGCTTCGACGGCTCCACGAACGCGAGGTGCATCGGCCGGACGCTCTCGTAGTACTGCTGCCGGATCTGCGCGAAGGTGCGCCCGCGCTGCTCGATGTCCCGGCGCACGCGGCGCATCAGCCGGATATCCGGGTCCGTGTCGACGAAGAGCTTGACGTCGAGGCGCTCGCGAATCGCCGGGAGCGCGAGCACGAGGATGCCCTCGACGACGACGATGGGCGACGGCTCCAGGCGCACCGAGCGCGGATCCCGCAGGTGCGTCGCGAAGTCGTACTGCGGGCGATCCACGCCGCGGCCGGCGCGGAGCTCGTCGAGATGCGCGCAGAACAGGTCGTTGTCGAGGGAGTCGGGGTGATCGAAGTTGATCCGCGCGCGCTCCTCGTAGGGGAGGTGGCGGAGGTCCCGGTAGTACGCGTCGTGCTCGATGGCCGTCACGTGCTGCGTCGGCAGCGACTCCACGATGGAGCGCGCGATGGTGGGCGGATCTCGCGCCGCAGGCAGGCCGTGGCGGCAACAGCACATGGCTTACCAAGACCGCATCTAACCCTACCGGACGCCATTCGCGGCCCTGTTTTCGATTCACATCCTCAACC
>CAIMWA010000186.1 GCA_903845045.1 uncultured delta proteobacterium
ATGGCCCCGCATCGCGGGGGCGACGTGGCGGTGGCCAACGGCCTCGCGCACACCCCCGGCGCGACGGGGCCGGGTGCCGGCGCGCAGGGCGCGTCGGGGACCACGGCTGCGACCACGCCCTCCGCCGACGTCGCGACCGGCGCCGCGCCGATGCTGATCTACACGGGCACCGTCGACGTGGCGGTGCTGCGCTCGGAGGTCACCGCCACCCTCGACCGCGTGGTGGAGCTCGCCTACCAGATGGGCGGCTGGCTTGTGCAGCGCAGCGACCTCGAGGTGCAGGTGCGCATCCCTTCGGGGCGCTTTCGCGAGGGCGTGCGGCGCCTCGACGAGCTCGGCGAGGTGTTGCACCGCAGCATCGCCGCCGAGGACGTCTCCGAGGAGTTCAACGACCTCGACGTGCGCCTCGCGAACCTGCGCGCGGTGCGGCACCGCCTCGAGGAGTTCCTCGCCCGCGCCGCCAACGTGCACGAGGCGCTGCAGGTGGAGCAGGAGCTCGAGCGCGTGACCCAGAGCATCGACCGCATCGAGGGGCGCATGCGCTTCTTGCGCGCGCGGGCCAGCGACTCGCTGCTGGTGGTGCGCGTGCAGCCCCGCGCCGAGCCCGTCGCCGTGCCCGACGCGACGACCCCCGCGGGACGCCGCCCGCTGGACCTCCCCGTGGAGTGGCTCGACCGCCTCGGCCTCGGCCGGCTGCTGCAGATCCGTTGACGTCCGAACCCGCTGGAGCGACCGCCATGAAGACCCTTCGACGCCTCGTGCTCTGCACCGCCTTCGCGCTCCTTCCGCAGGCGTGCGCGAGCTTTCACATCCAGACCCCGGGCGGCTTCGCCGAGCTCTCCGACGACGCCCGCTACGACTACCGCGCCACCAACGCCGACGGCGTCGTGCTGGCCGTGCGCGCCGTCGCCAACGAACCCGAGGCGGGCCTCGACTTCTGGTCCCGCGTCGTCGACGAGCGCCTGCGCCGCCAGGGCTACGTCGGCGACGGACCCTCGGAGACGCTGCACGATGCCCGCGGCATACCGGGTACCGTATTCCGCTACCACGCCACGCACGAAGGGCGCGCGCACCGCTACGTCGTCGCGGTCTTCGTGCGCGGCAACAAGGTGTTCGTCGTCGAGGCCGGCGGCGACCGCGAGGTCTTCGACCCGGCGGCGCCGGCGGTGGAGCGTGCGCTGCGATCGTTCCGCAGCTAGCGGGGGCGGGTCCACTCCGACGTCTCGACGACGGGGAGCTGCAGCGCGCGCTCGCGGTCGAGGTCGAGGTTGCCGACGTGCAGCGAGAGCGGCGCCTGCACCCACTTGTAGATCGACTGCACGAACATGCGGGTGAACTTCGCCACCCACCGCGCGTGGTCCGCGGGGTCGTCGTCGGGGAACATCGCCCCGAGCACGTGCACGATGTCCTCCGGCGCGAGCTTCTCCGCGGCGTAGAGGTGAAAGCACGCGTCGAGCACGCGGAACGGCATGAGCTCGTCCTCGCCCTTCTGGTTCGGCGCGAGCTCGGGGCCCGCGGGGGCCGCGAGCGTCTTCCAGATGCCCTCGAAGCCGTGCTTCTCGAGAAGGTATTCGAGCAGGTAGATCACCACGGTCTTCGGGATGTTCGCGAGCACCGCCAGCGCGCCCTCGAGGTCGCCGCCGATGGTCGTGTAGCCCATGGCCTTCTCCGACATGTTCCCGGTCTGCAGGAACAGCCGCCCGGTGGTGTTCGACCAGTTCCACATGCGCTGCGCGCGCACCCGGGCCTGGATGTTCTGCATCGTGAGCGCCGACAGCTCGCCGCCGACCATGCTCTGCGCGGCCTCGGTCTCGCGCAGGAACGCCTCCTCGATGGGGATCACCATGAAGGGCACGCCGAGCTCTTCGCACACGACGCGCGCGCTCTCCGAGGTGTGGTCGCTCGAGTACCGCGACGGCATGTAGAACGCTTGGAGCAGCGCTCCCGCGGCCTTGCGGTGGTCGTCGTCGGTGGCGCCGTCGGGAAGGTGAAAGCGCCGCAGCGCGCGCCACGTCACGAGCAGCGTGAGCAGCGAGTCGCGGCCGCCGGAGAGCGCGAGGCCGAAGCCCTTGAACGCGCCGGTCTTGCGGAAGTAGTCCCAGATGCCGAGGCCGAGGGCGTCGAGGAGGTCCTCGCAGAAATCCTCGCGGGCGTTGCGCGGCGCGGCGGGCGTGGGGAGGAAGAAGCTCCCGTGCGCGGGCACGGCGTAGCGCAGCGTCGAGCGGTCGGCGGTGGCGCCGGTGGCGGTGACGACGCGGGGCTTGGGGAGGGCATCGGCGGCGAGGCAGTCGGTGCGCCAGGTGGTGTTCTCGGTGCGGAGCCGCTGCGTGCGATCGAGGTCCACGACGGCGGCGGCGAAGGTCTCGCGCCAGCGCGTCGCCTCGACGAGGGGCTTGCCGTTCTGGACGAGGAACGCGCCGCCGTCGAAGACGAGGCCGTCGTTGGCGCCGACGCTGTTCACGTAGCCGAGCACGCACTGGTTGTCGCTCGACCGCGTGGCGAGCATCTCGCGGCGCGTGCCCATGACGCCCATGCGGTACGGCGACGCCGAGAGGTTGAGCACGACCTCGGCGCCCGCGTAGCAGCGGCGCCGCATGGGCCCGTCGGGGGACCACACGTCCTCGCAGACCTCGACGGCGACGGTGCCGAAATCGAAGCGGAACACGAGGTCGCCGAAGGGGACGCCGTCGACGTCGTCGTGCCTTCCGGGAAGCCCCGGCGAGAACGTGCGCCCCTCGTAGAAGACGTTGTACGTGGGCAGCTTCTCCTTGGGCACGAGGCCCAGCACCACGCCGCGGTGCACCACGGCGGCGCAGTTGTAGAGGTGCCCGCCGCGGGCGACGGTGACGCCGAGCGCGAAGACGGTGCCGAGGCTCGCCGTCTCTTGCGCGAAGCGCTGCAGCGAGGCGCCCTGCGCGCGCACGAAGCCGCTCCACTGCACGAGGTCCTCGGCGGGATAGCCCCCGATGACCTGCTCGGGCAGCGCGCCGAGGGTGCACCCCGCCGCGGCCATCTCCTTCGCCACGGCGACGCACCGGTCCGTGTTGCCGTGCACCGAGCCCACCGTCGGATTGACGCTCCCGAGGCCGATCTTCACCAACCGCATGGCGCGCGACGCTAGCACCGTCGGGGACGCAATTACCTTGTTGCCGTTGGCCGGTCCGCCGACGGCCGGAACGGCGTACGCTCGCGGCAACGGAGGTCTCGCATGCACCGAAGGTTCTTGGTGGGAAGCATCGTATTGGCGGCCGTGGGAGCGTTGCTCGTGCGCGACGCACCGGTGGCCGCGCAGACCGCGGCGCCGGTGGTCGACGTGTCCGGGCTGTGGATGTCGCGCTACGGCAACGGCCCCGAGAACCGCTTGAACCTCGGGCAGGCGGGGCTCTTCGTGACGGGCACGTACACGAGCAACGTGACGATGCCGGGCGCCATGGTGGGCCGCTTCAACGGGCTCGTCCTCACCGGCCGCTGGACCGATGCGTCGAGCACCGGCGGCTTCCAGATCACCTTCGCGCCGGGCGGTCGCGCCTTCGTCGGCACCTGGGGCCTCACGCCGGACTCCCCGTCCAGCGGCGGGATCTGGGTCGGCCGCCGCCAGTAGCGTCGCCACCGCGCGCCGGCCGCGCGCGGTCACCCCATCGTCAGGGCACACACGAACAGCAGCGCGACGGATCGCTGCTCCCCGGCGCGGCGCACCACCCGCTCGCGGCGCCGTTGGACACGCACGCCGCGTGGCAGTCCGCCGCCGCCGTGCACGCGCCGCAGCCGTCGTCGGTGCACGCGCAGCATCGGCCCTCGGTGGTGCTCCCGGGCACGGCGCACGCACCGGATCGTCCGGCGCCCGCGCACGCCTCGGTGCACGTCACCCCTGCGGCGACGCACGCGGTGCAGCCCCAGGGACCTGGTGACGGCGCGCCGGCCGGGAGCGCGAGGGCGATGCGGTTGCGGTTCCACGTCGACACCGACGCCCCGCCGAACCACACGCTGCGCACCGCGCCGCCCTCGACCTCGAGAAACGGCGTCACCTGTCCGAAGGCGTCGTAGGCGGCGCCGGAGCGCGCGAAGAGGCGCCCGCGATCGGTCCAGCAGAGGCCGTCGGGGCTCGTGGCCCAGTAGGTCCCGTCGCCGCCCTCGCGGAGCATCACGTAGGTGTCGCCGACGCGCTCCACGTCCACCGCGCCGGCGTCGAGAAACAGCGGGTTCGAAGGGTGCCGAACGAAGTTCACGCCGTCGGTGGAGGTGGCGAGGCCCACGCTGCGCCGCCCCGCCGCGGTGCCGTCATACCACATCCGGTAAACGCCCCCTTCGAGGATGACGCTGGGACGTCCGACCTTCTCGGCGTCCCAGGCGCCCGGGGCTCCGGTGCCGAGCACCTCGCGCACCTTCACGAAGGTCGTCGCGCCGGCCGACTCGGCCAGCCAGATGCGGTCGTTCTCGGCGGTGGCGGCGTCGGTGTAGTACATGCGCCACGTCGAGCCCGCGCGCACCACGCTCGGGTCGTTGACGTGGTTCGACGTGCCGCGGTCGAGCACCGGCTGCGGGTCGGCGTCCGTCGGCCATCGACGCCACTCGGCGCCGTCGTGGGCGACGGCGAGGTAGATGCGATCGTGGCCGTCACCGCCCTGGGCGCCGTACCAGAGCAGCCGCGCTTCGCCGAGGCGGCGCAGCTCCGGCGCGTACACGTTGTCGGCCCCTTGCAGCGCCGCGCTCGCCCGCGGGAGCAGCACGGGGTTTCCCGTCCACGGCGTGAACGACGAGGGCCAACCCGCGGGGAGGCCGTGGTCGCAGCCCGCGTCGGGCGGTGCCGCGTCGCGCACGCCCGCATCGACGACGGAGGCCTCGACGACGCGCACGTCGACCGACGGCGCGTCGACGTGAACGATGTCCATCGCCGTGACGCCCGAGTCCATCGGTACGTCCATCGACGGCGCGTCCATCGACGGCGCGTCCATCGACCCGGCGTCGGCGACCTGCGCATCGACGGCCCGGACATCGATGGTCACCGGCGACTCCGGTGCGTCGGCGGGCGCGGCGTCGTTCGCGTCATCCGGCGTGGAACGAGCGCACGCGACGAGGCCGAGAACCAGGAGCGCGCCGCTTCGCCACATGGTCCGAGTGCGCAACGGAGCGTCGCTTCGCGTCAACGCCCGCGGCGAGGATTTGCCGCGAACGCCCCGCGTCAGTCGGCGTCGCGCGCGGCCCACCACGCAGAGATCTTCGGCCAGAGCGTCGCGAGGGCCTTGCGCGAAACCACCGCGCCGACGTGTCCGCCGGGAAGGTGCAGGCGCTCCTTGTCGACGGAGGACACGCGCTCGAGCAGCGGCGCCGCGCTGGCCTCGGGAACGATGGTGTCGTGCGCGAAGGTCACCGCGAGCAACGGACACGCGATGTTCCCCATGCGCACCGGGTGGCCCGAGAGCGCGAAGGTCTCGCGCACGAGCCCGTCGGCCCGGTAGAGCCCCTCGATGTACTGCCGGTAAGCCTCGCCGGGGAACGACACGTTGTCGTTGCCCCAGGTCTCGAGGGCGAAGAAGCCGTCGAGGAACTCGTCGTCCCACGCGCGGTCGATGACGTGCGCGGCCTTCGACAGCGGCAGCGTCGGACGCAGCATCTGGAAGGCGCTCTGCATGATCTGCCACGGCACGTTGCCCAGCGCGTCGACGAGGGCGCCCACGTCGAACTGCGGGAGCCGCGTCCACGTCGCGAGGAGCCCGTCGTCGGTGAAGGCCACCGGCGCCGCCAGCGTCGTCAGCGAGGCCACGCGCTCCGGGCGCACCGCGGCGTGCACCACCGTGAGCGTGCCGCCGAGGCAGTAGCCCAGTAGATGAACCTTGCCCCGCCGTGAATGCTGCGCTGCAACACGCAGCGCGCGGCCGATGGAGCGGTCCGCGACGGTGTCGAAGTCGACGAAGCGGTCCTCGGGGCCCGGCGTGCCCCAGTCGATGATGAAGACGTCGTGGCCGCGCGCCACGAGCACCTCGGCGATGCTCTTGCCGGGCTGCAGGTCGAGCACGTAGTGCCGGTTGATGAGCGACGGCACGAGCAGCACCGGCGTCGCGTGGGCGAGACCCTCGGGCCGCGCGCGGTACCGCAGCAGCGACCACTTGTTCTCGCGGTGCACCACGTCCGCCGGCGTCGCGCCCACCACCGGGCGCGGGCGCGCCGGCATGCCCAGCAGGTTGCGCCAGCGGCGGCGCTCCTTGTCGGCGTCGGCGCTCACGCCGGCCCGTCGGCGTAGAGCCCCTCGAACTCGCCGCGGAACGCCTCGTAGACCTTCTTGCGCCGCACCTTGAGCGACGGCGTGAGGAGCCCCGCGTCCACCGTCAGCGCGGGCTCGAGGAGGGCGAAGCGCTTCACCGTCTCGTAGTTCGCCAGCGTCGCGTTCACGCGGTCGACGCAGGTCTGCACCCGCGCGCGCAGGTCCTCGCCACGCGCCCGCGCCGCAGCGGCCTCCGTGGCGTCGAGCCACACGCCCGCCACGAGGTAGCGCTTGCCGTCGCCGTACACCACGACGTGCGCGATGAGCGGCTCGTCGGCGAAGCGAAGCTCGATGTTCGCCGGGGGCACGTTCTTGCCCTGCGACGTCACGAGGATGTCCTTCTTGCGGTCGACGATCTGCAGGAAGCCGTCGTCGGTCCAGCGGCCCACGTCGCCGGTCTTGAACCAGCCGTCGTCGGTGAAGGCCTCGCGCGTCGCGGCCTCGTCCTTGTGGTAGCCGCGGAACACGCTCTCGCCGCGCGCGAGGATCTCGCCGTCTTCAGCGAGCTGCAGCGACACCGACGGGAGCACCTTGCCCACGCTGTCGAAGCGGTACGCGTCGGAGCGGTTCAGCGTGAGCGTCGGCGAGCACTCGGTGAGGCCGTAGCCCTCGATGATGAGCAGCCCCGCATCGCGCAGGAGCTGCTTCACCTCGAGCTTCAGCCCGGCGCCGCCCGACAGGCAGAACTGCAGGCAGCCGCCCGTGACCTCGGCGAGCCTCGCGCGTCGCGCCGCTCCCTCGGGCGCCGTCGCCACGGCCTGGGCGATCTTCTCCCAGTACGCCGGCACGCTCATGAACACGCTGGGGCGGATCTCGGGCAGCAGCCCAAGCACCTTCGCGGGCTCGACGAGGTACGTCGTGAAGCCGAGGGTGTTGCCCAGGCACAGCTCGCCGAAGCCGAAGATGTGGCTCATGGGCAGCCACAGGGCGTCGACGGACCCCTCGTCGATGAGCGGCCCGTTGAGCGTGAGCCAGTCGCGGCCGTTCACGCCCACGTTGCGGTGCGACAACGGCACGCCCTTGGGGTTGCCCGTGGTGCCCGACGTGTAGAGCATCACCGACGCCGCATCGAGGTCGATGGCGTCGAGCATCGCGTCGAAGCGCGTCGGGGACTCGGCGTGCAGCGCAGCGCCCTCGGAGCGCGCGCGCCCCCAGGGCACCACCGCCGCCGCGACGTCGTCCCACGCGGGAACGGCGACGCCCTTGGCGCGCAGCGAAGCCAACACCCGGCCAGCGTCGAGGGCGTCGTCGAGGAGCACCACGCGGCGCAGCCCCGGAAGCTCGGACCACACCTCGAAGACCCGCCCGAGCAGCGCCGGCGTGTCGACGAAGAGCACCTTGGCGTCGCTGTGGCCGATGACGTACGCGGCCTGCGCCGCCGTGCTCGCCCCGTAGAGCGGGACCATCACCCCGCCCGCCGCCTGGATCGCCAGCGCCGCGGCGCCCCACTCGACGCGGTTCGGCGCGAACACCACGGCTCGGTCGCCGGGCTCGAGGCCCACGCTCCGCAGCCACAGCGCGGCGTCGCGGATCATGCGCCCGAAGGCGTTCCACGTGACGCAGCGCCAGTCGCCGTCGCCGGTGGGGACCATGAACCGCGGCCGCGCTCCGTGCGTGCGCAGGCGTTCGAACACCGCCCGCGGCGCGGGCTTCAGCTCCAGGTACGGCGTGACGTCCATCGGGGTTCTCCGGCGCGGAGACTACGCCTGCGGGGGGAGCTGCGCGCGAAGGTCGGCGAGGGTCTCCTCGAGGTCCATGAGCCGGCTCTGGAGCTGGTTGAGCGCGTGCAGCGAGCGCTCCTGGTCCCGCCGCGTGGGCAGGCCCACGGTGGACCACCAGGTGTCCACGGCGCCGTCGACGGCGGACTTCGTGCGCATCGCGGCGGTGAGCATCGCGCCGCCGGGGCCGAGCACCAGCGGCGACCGCAGCCACGACTCGAGGTACTTCGCCGTCGCGTCTTCCCACACGTCGAAGGACTTCTTGAACGCGTCCCAACCCATCATCATCGTGCTGCTCCCTTGCGACGCAACATCGCGTGTTGCACTGCGAGACACGCGCCCCGGCACCGGTGCCGCGAAGCGCTCCATCGATACATAGAACCTCGCATCGAGGCCTGTCAACGCCGTGATGTTGCAACGCACCATGACGGGCCCGTTGTGCGCCGCGGCGAGGCGCGTATGCTCCGCACTGCGACACGACCTCGCCGGAGCATCCCCATGAAGCGCCCAGCCCCCCCGCGGATCATCAAGAAGTACGGCAACCGCCGCCTCTACGACACGACGCTGAGCAGCTACATCACCCTCGACGAGCTCGCGGCGTGCATCCGCGCCGGCAACGACGCGCGCATCGTCGACGCCCAGACCGGCGAGGACCTCACCCAGGCCACGCTCGCGCAGCTCATCCTCGAGGGGCGCGGCGCCGCGCAGTTCCTGTCGGTGCCGATCCTCACGCAGCTCCTCCGCATGAGCGACGACGCGCTCTCCGAGTTCTTCGGCCGCTACGTGAGCCTCGCGCTCGAATTCTACCAGCAGACCCGCACCGGCATGCAGTCCTTCGGGCCCTTCGCGCCCTTCGCCATGCCCTACGCCGCGACGTCGGCGTTCGCCCGCATGGTCGGCGGCGCGCTGCCGTTCCGCGACCCCGCGCACGGAGCTCCTGCGCCCGTCGACGCCGCGCCGCTCGCCCCGGAGCCGCCCATGCCTGCACCCGAGCAGATCGTCGCCGCGGCCCCGGCCGGCGAGAGCGCCGCCGTCGAGGAGCTGCGCCGCAAGCTCGAGTCCCTCGAGCGCACGCTGCGCGCCGTGGGCCTCGACGCGGCCCCGAAGCGCCGCACGCGCAAGGCGTGATGGTGCACTGCAACAAAATCCGTTGACAGGTGGGTGGTTGGATCCTAGTGTGAAGGGGTGAGGCTCTCGGGTGCGGTGCAACATCGCACCGCTCGACGGGCCCCGAGGAGACCCCACCATGAGCACCGTGACCGCCCCCTTCGCCGCCCTCACCGACGCGCTCCGCAAGGGCATGACCGACCACGCCGCCCGCATGCAGGCCGTCGTCGACGAGTACGCCAAGGCCGAGGCCATGGGCGTCGCCAACGCCCGCACCATGGCCGAGGAGAGCGCCAAGCTCACGCAGGAGACCATCACCTACGCGACGAAGATGTCGGCGGAGTGGCGCAAGGCGTGGTTCGAGGGTGCGCAGCGCGCCATGGCCCTCTTCCAGACCCCGTCGAACTGAGGAGACGGCGATGCAGGCGCTGCTCGATCTGCCTGGGAACGTCGCGCGCATCGCGCTCGATGCGGCCACGAAGTCGGCCTTCGGGGGCGACCCCTTCGAGGGCGCCGCGCTCGCCACCACGCCGCGCGACACGGTGTGCGAGGACGGCACCGCGAAGCTCTACCGGTTCCGCCCCACGAAGCCCGCGGTGGCCCGCACGCCGCTGCTGCTCGTGCCGTCGATGATCAACAAGTGGTTCGTGCTCGACCTGCGCCCGGGGTCGAGCTTCGCGGCGGCGCTCGTCGACGCCGGCATCGACACCTGGCTCCTCGACTGGGGCACGCCCCGCGACGAGGACCGGCACCTCGCGTGGTCCGACGTGCTGGACCGGCTGCACCGCATGGTGCGCGTGGTGCGCCGCAACACGGGCGCGTCCCGCACGGGCATCCTCGGGTACTGCATGGGCGCGACGCTCTCGACGATCTACTCGGCGCTGCACCCGGAGCAGGTCGCCGCGCTGGTGAACCTCGCGGGCCCCATCGACTTCTCGCACGCGGGGCTCCTCGGCCATCTCGTCGACCGTCGCTGGTTCGACGTCGACGCCATCGCCGACGCCGGCAACGTGGCGCCCGCGCAGATGCAGTCGGGCTTCAGCGCGATGCGCCCGACGCTCAACGTCTCCAAGGCCGTGGGGCTCTGGGACCGGGTGCACCAGCCCGGCGCCCGCGAGGCCTTCGACGCCATCGAGCGCTGGGGCAACGACAACATCCCGTTCCCCGCCGCGGCGTACCGCACGTACATCTCCGAGCTCTACCAGCAGAACCAGCTCGCCAAGGGCGAGCACCGGGTGCGGGGCCGCGTGGCCTCGCTGCGCAACATCACCTGCCCGGTGCTCACCATCACCGCCGAGCGCGACACCATCTGCCCGCCTCCCGCCGCGCTGGCCCTCAACACCGGCTGCGGCAGCGCCGACACCACGGCGCTCTCGGTGCCCGGCGGCCACGTCGGAGCGGTGGTCGGAAGCCGCGCCGCCCGCGAGCTCTACCCCGCCACGGCGAAGTGGCTCGCCGCCCGCCTCGACGCGCCCCTCCCCAACGAGGCCGTGACGGAGTAGAGGAGTCCCACCCCATGCGCCGCGCCCTGGAACTGTCGCTGTTGGCTGCCCTGGGCGTGGCGGCGTGCGCCACCGGCGCCGTCGATCCGCGCGTCGTCGTGCCCGTGGACGCTGGAGCGCCCCGGGATGTTGCATCGCAGCAAGACGCCGGCGCGACGGATGCCGGCTCCGTCGACGACGTTCCGGCGGCGCCCGACGACACGGGGCCCGCGCCCGACGCCGGGCTGCGGTGCGTGCCCAACCACGATGGGGTGATCCAGCGGAGCGAGATCGCGTTCCTCGTCGGGGCGACGGTGCTGTACTCGGTGAACGACCCCGGGGTGAACGTGAGCCCCGTCGACACCGAGGGCGTCGTCGTCGACGGCACGCGACGCTGGGACTACTCCGCGGCGCGCACCGCGGACCACCGCGTGCTCGACGAGGTCATCGCGCCGACGGGGCAGTGGTGGAGCTCGCTCTACGCCAGCGCCACCTACGCCGCGGTGATCGACCGGTCCAGCGACACCCTCGGGGTCTTTCGCGCCAGCGCCACGGAGCTTTCGCTGCTCGGCACGGTGTCGCGCGAGGCCAACCGCACGAACCTCGCGATGAACCCGCCGGTCACCGTGCTGCGCTTTCCGCTGCAGGTCGGCGACACGTGGACGCAGCAGGTCACGGGCCTCGGCACGTACAACTACACCCCGCTCAGCAACGTGAGCACGTACACCACGCACGTCGACGCCGTGGGCGAGGTGTGGACCCCCGCGGGGCGCTTTCCGGCGCTGCGGGTGCGCACGGACCTCGACCAGTCGGTGCCCCTCACGCTGCTGCGCGTGACGCGGCGCACGGTCACCTTCGTGAGCGAGTGCTGGGGCGTCGTGGCCAAGCTCACGAGCGTCGACAACGAGTCCGCGGCGGCGTTCACCACGGCGGCCGAGTACCGCCGGCTCGGGCTGTGAGACCGTCGCGGCGCACCGCCCTCGCGCTGGCGTGTTGCATCGCAGCAACGGGGGCCGGCTGCGCGTCGTTCCAGCAGCCCGGCGAGCCGCTGGGGGCGCGCCTCGGGCCCGGCGCCCGCTACGTGCACACGCGCTCGGGGCGGGCCATCTACGCCGAGGTGCACGGCCCCGAGCACGGCGCCCGCACGGTGCTCTTCGTGCACGGCTTCGCGTCGAACCACGACGTCTGGGCCACGGTGGAGCCCGCGCTGCGCCCGGCGCACCGCACGGTGAACGTCGACCTTCCGGGCTTCGGCTGGTCGTCCCGCGCCGAGGGCGACTACTCGCCGGTGGCCCTCGCGCACGACCTCGCCGACGTGCTCGACGACGTGTCCGCGACGGAGCCCGTCGACGTCGTGGCGCACTCCTGGGGAAGCTCCGTGGCGCTGGCCCTGGCCCTCGAGCACCCCGACCGCGTGCGCCGCGTCGTCCTCGTGGGCGCGTGGATCTACGACGAGCAGATCCCGCCGTTCTTTCGCTGGGCGCGGGCGCCCGGCGTGGGCGAGGTGCTCTTCAGCGCGTTCTACCGCGAGCGCCCCGACGACCGCTTTCCCGCCGCCTTCGAGGACCCTTCCTTCGCGACGCAGGAGATGGTCGACGCCATCGAGCGCAGCTTCGACCGCCCGGGCACCTCCCGCGCAGCGCTCGCGGCGGCCCGGGGGCAGTGCTTTCTGCAGCTCGAGGCGCGGTACCACACGGTGCGCCAGCCGGTGCTGCTGCTCTGGGGCGCCCACGACGGCGTCGCGCTCCCGCGCTTCGGCGAGCGCCTCGCCCGGGACCTCCCCGACGCCCGGCTCCGGATGATCCCCGCGACGGGACACTTTCCGATGATCGAGGCCGCCGCCGAGACCCGGCGGTCGGTGCTGGGCTTCCTCGACGAGGCCGCGCCGTGACCACCATGCTGCACCGCACCATGCTCGCCGTAGCGCTCTGTTGCACTGCGGTATCGCGGCTCGCCGGGGCCCAGGCCCAGGCCCAGGCCCAGGCTCCGGTCCGCGCCGCCGGCGACGAGCAGCGCGCCGCGACGCAGGAGCCCTACCGCGACGCTCCGGGGGTCACGCCCATCGACGAGCCCGTGCGCAGCACCGCGGAGACGGCGGACCACCGCGTGCGGCTCTCGGGGTTCTTTCGGGTGCGCGGCGACCTCGGCGAGAACTGGGACCTCGCGCGGGGACCGACGCCGTCGCAGTCGGCGCTCTGGCCGCAGCCCTACGTCGACGGCGCGTCGCACACGCAGACCAACGCCGACATGCGGCTGCGCGTCGACGCCGCGGTGGAGGTGGGCTGGGGCGTGTCGCTGCACGGGCGCGTGCACGTGCTCGACAACCTGCGCCTCGGCTCGCTGCCCGAAGGGGATTTCTCCGGCGGCGTGGTCACGCAGCGCGGTCCCGCGCAGCCCATCGACGTGCGCCAGGTGTACGGGCAGGTGCTGCTTCCCTTCGGCGTGCTGAGCGCCGGGCGCATGGGCGCGCTCGTCGACTGGGGCACCGGGTTCTTCGTCAATTCGGGCAACGGCATCGACGACGACTGGGGCGACGTCGGCGACCGCGTGGCCTTCACCACGCCCCTCGGCGGCCTGCTCTGGACGGCACTCTACGAGATCTCCGCGTCGGGTCCGTCGACGGAGGCGCTGCGGCCGGACATCCGGCCCGCCTTCGACCTCGACCCGCGCGACGACGTGCGCACCGTGGCCTTCTCCGTCGCGCGCTGGAACACCCCGGCGACCCGCGCCCGGCGGCTCCGCGCGCACCGAAGCGGCGTCGAATTCGGCGTGCTCGGGAGCTACCGCTGGCAGAGCTACGACATCGCCGCGGGCAGCGTTCCGTCGGTGCGCACGGCGCTGGTGCGCGACCTCTCGGCCTTCGTCGCCGACGGCTGGATCCGCGCCGACGTGGGGCGCTTCACCCTCGAGGCCGAGGCGGCGTTCGTGGGCTTTCGCATCGGCAACGCGAGCCTCGACCCCGCGGCGAGCCTGAACCTCGCCGTCACCGGGCGGCAGTTCGGCGGCGTGGTGCGCGTCGACTACCGCGGCGGCGAGCGCTTCTTCGCGCGGCTCGAGGGAGGCTTCGCCTCGGGCGACAGCCACCCGGGCTTCGGCGCGCGCAACGTCTCGAACACCGCGCAGCCCGGCGACCTCGACGGGCTCCAGTTCGACCTCACGGCGACGCCGCGCGACGTGAACATCCAGAACTTCCGGTTCCACCCGAACTACCGCATCGATTTGATCCTGTGGCGGCGGCTCATCGGCACGGTCACCGACGCGTGGTACGTGCGCCCGATGGTGCGCTGGCGCCTCGCGCCGATGCTCACCGCCGAGGGCGCCGTCATCGCGAGCTTCGCGGTGGAGCCGAACAGCACGCCGTCGGGCAAGACGCCGCTCGGCGTCGAGACGGACCTCGGCCTCGTGTACGAGCAGGAGCACGGCTTCGTGATCCGCGTCGACTACGGCCTGCTTCTACCGCTCGCGGGCTTCGACAACGTGGCCATGCACATGACGCCGTCGCCCGCCCACGCGGTGCACGGCCTCGCCGCCTGGAGGTTCTGATGCGCACCGTGCTCGCCGCGACGATGGTCCTGGGATGCGCCGCGGGCAGCGACGGCGGGCAGACGCCAGCGCGTGACGGCGGCGGATACATCGCGATCCCCGACGCCGGGCCGGTGCCGACGTGCCGCGGAAACCTCGACGGCGTCATCGAGCGCAGCGAGGTGGTCTTCGTGCCCGGCGTGCAGGTGCGCTACCGCATCAACCCCAGCGCGACGCTCGCGCGCGTCGTCCCCGCGGGCACGGCCAACGCCGACGGCAGCCGGAGCTGGGACTTCGGCGACACCAGCGGCGACCTCGTCACGCTCTCCCTCGGCACCAGCGCCGGGCAGTGGTGGCTCTCGCAGTTCCCGTCGGCGCAGTACGCCGCGCCCATCGACCCGCGCGCCCCCGAGCTCGGCGTCTACGCCGCGATGACGGACCGCGTGCAGCTCCTCGGGGTGGTCGGTCCCGCGCAGTCGGACATGACCGTGGTCCCCTACGACCCGCCCGTCGACATCCTGCGGTTCCCGCTCATGGACGGCGCGACGTGGACCGTCGACAGCACCACCCGCGGCGCGACGCTGCACGGCACGCCCGTGGCCTCGCGGGACCACTACGTGCTCACCGTCGACGCGCACGGCACCGTGACGCTGCCCGAGCTCACCTTCCGCAACGCCCTGCGGCTGCGCGTGGAGCTCACGCAGACGTTCCCTGCGGGGCCGGGGACGCGGCGCATCCAGTACCTCTGGATGGCCGAGTGCTACGGCGAGGTGGCGCGCATGACGTCGCGCGACGGCGAGGTCGACCCGGCGTTCACGCTCGCTGCGGAGTTCCGTCGGCTCGGTCTCTAGGTCGCGGCGGATAACGTGCGCCGGCCGAGGTGGACCGCTACCATCGCCGCCATGCAGGTCCTTCGACGGCTCGCGACGGCGGGCATCTTCCTGAGCGCGGCGTGCGGGTCCATCGATCGCTCGGCGCTCGATCCGAACGCCGTGGACGATGCGGCGACGACGTCGGACACCGGCGGAACGATCCCGGGGAGCGATGCCGGTGGAACCCGCACCGACGCCGCCGGCAGGACCGACGTCACCACGCTCGTCGACGTCGGAACGATCGATGTTCCGCGCCCCGACGACGTGGTCATCGTCATGCCCGTCGACGCCGGTCCGCCGCCGGTGGACAACGGACCGCCGCCGCCGCGCGACGTGCCCGCGGCCGATCCGTGCGCGTCGAGCGCAGCGTGCGGCGTGTGTACGGCGCGGAACAACTGCGGCTGGTGCGACGACGTCGGCGCGTGCCTCACGGGCACCGGCAGCGGTCCGAACAACCGCGCGTGCGCTTCGGCGAACTGGTCTTGGACGCAGCGCGACTGTCCCACGACGCCTCCGCCCCCGGTGGACGCCGGCTCGCCGGTGGACTCCGGCACCTCCACGTGTCGCGCGTGCACGGCCTTCGCGCCGGTGGCGTTCTGCTCCGGTCCCGGTCCGGGGACGTGCCTCGCCTACGACGGCTGCGGCACCGACGGATGCTCGACGTGCGCGGCGCCGATGCTGGGCCCCGACAACTGCGCGACGCCGCAGACGCCGATCAGCGGGAGCGGGCGCCGCCGCGCGGTGTTCACCACCTGCGGCCTCGCCGACGACATCGACACGAACTGCGGCACGCCGGGGCCCGACATGGTCCTGGCGTTCACCGTCGCGCGCGGCGGACAGGTGGACCTCGTGCTCACCGCGCCTCCCGGCGTGGGGATCAGCCTCGGCTTCGACATCGGGCCGACGTCGTGCGCGAACGCCCGCACGGGACGCTTCTGCAACGGCAACACGAGCAGCTCGACGCAGTCGGTGAACACCATGCTGCCCGCGGGCACGTACTACGTGTACGTGGCCACGTCGCAGCCCGCGACGGTGGTCGTCGACGCCACGCTGCCGTAGCGGCGTTCAGGTCGGCGTCGCGCTCGAGAGCCACGCCGCGACCTCGCGCGCGAACGCCTCGAGATCCGTTGCGCCCGCAGTGGCCGCAGCGTGCACGATGCGCACGTCGATGCCGCCGTACCCGTGTGCCACGACGTTTCGAAGCCCCGCGGCGCGGCCCAACGAGGTTGCCGTCGCAGCGCCGATGACGCCGTGTTCGCGCAGACGCTCGAAGGCTCCGGCCAACGTACCTGCGGGCCGCCATCGCTGGTCGGCGATGAGATGGCTCGCGACGTCCAGGCACACCTGCACCGCCAGCATGAGGTTGAAGGAGACGATGTCGAGCGTGTCGAGGTCGGCCGCGAGCGCCTCCGCCGTCGCAGGACAGTGCGAGCGGGCCCTCGCGGTGCGAAGGGCGAGCTCGGCGAGCTTCGCCGCGAGCACACCACGATCCACCACGCTACCGTTCGCTCCCTTCGGCGAGGTGCGCGATCCACGCCGACGCCATGCGCGCGAACCAGGGACCGTCGATCTCCATCGCCGCGATCGCATGGGAGCGCCACTGTGCCGCGCGCCCGCTGCGCGCCTCGTGCACCACCACGCCGTCGCGCAGGATGGCCTCGCACAGCGGAATGCTGGCCTCGGAAAGATCCACGACGTCGACCTCGCACCCGGTGGCCAGCGAGAGTTCCCGCGCGAGCGCGAGCCGGTCGACGCTGGGGGCGAGAACGGCGAGGTCGAGGTCCGAGTCCGGGCGAGCCGAGCCACGCGCCTGCGAGCCGAAGAGCAACGCGAGCTCGATGCCCGGCACCCCGTCGAGCACTTCGGTCGTCGCGCGGAACACGTCGGCGCTCACGAGACGAGGCTACCACGCGTTTCACGACCGTCCGTGAAGCCGTTCACGACCGTCCGTGAAGCGCGGCGGTCACGTCACTGCGGCATGGGAACGGGCTGCGCGCCGATCTGCGTCGGGTCGATGGGGCGGCGGTACACCGGCGGCAGCGGCACCGAGCCCGTGGGGCTCGTCGGCGGCATCACCGGGCCCGCGGGGCGTGCGGTCATCGTACCCGCGCCCGGCGCGAAGCCGACGGTGCCGCCCGGCACGTTGCCCACACCCGGCGCGACGGTGGCCGTGGTGCCCGCAGGACCGACGGCGACGCCCGGACGCACCGCGCCGAGGCCACCCACGGGTGCCACCGGCGTCGCGCCTCCCACGTAGCCTCCGCCCGGCGTCGTGCCCGCGACGGAGGGACCCGGCGGGATCACGCCCACCGGCGGAGGGACCAGGGTGACCGAGGTGTTCGAGCCGGTGACGCCGACGGCGGGGACCGGTCCATTGGTGGGCACCGCGGCGCCGACGCCGGGTCGCACCACCGGCGCGACGGGCACGCCGAAGCCTCCCGCGGGCACCACCGGGAGCGTCGGGCGAGCCACGCCGACGGCGACGCCAGGCTGCGCGACGTTCACGTCCACGCGCTGACCGGGCACGGCGACGCCGACACCGACGCCGGGCTGCGCGCCCCAACCACCCTGCTGCGCGGGGACGGCGACGCCGACGCCGTAGCCGGGTTGCGGCTGACCGTAGCCACCGGGCTGCGCGGGGACCGCGACGCCGACGCCGTAGCCGGGTTGGGGCTGACCGTAGCCGTAGGGCTGTCCTGGCGGCGGTCCCGCGGGCGGCTGCCATCCACCCGGAGCGCGCATGTTCACGTCGACGTCGCCGCCCACGCGAACGCCGCCGACGCCGACACCACCGCGCACGTCGACGCCCACGGCGCCCGGCTGCACGCCCACGCGCACCCCACCGCCCGCGTTGACGTCGCCGACGGTGGCGCCCGCACCCACGCCGAGGCCCACGCCCGGCTGCGCGACGTAGCCTCCGCCGCCGGGCTGCACCACGACGGTGCCCTGCGCCGGCGGGACATAGACGGTCTGCGAGGCCGGAACGGCGCTGACGGTGCAGCCGACGGGGAGCGCGAGAAGAGCGAGGACGAGCAAACGGGAGGGCTTCGACATGGCTGAGTCTCCGTAGAGGGTGTGCGGATCGGGTACCACGGGGGCGCGGCATCCTAGCGGACGAGAGAAGCCGTGGCGATGTTCACTCACGCCGTCGGTGGCCACCACGCGTCGAGCGCGGCGGCGAGCGGGGCGGCGATGCGGTCGACCTTCGGTCCGCCGATGCGCATCTGCGCGAAGGGCTCGAAGGGATCGGCCACGAGGTCGCGGCGCACCTCGATGCAGAGCGTGCGAGCTGGCCAGCGCACCGCGGCGTCGTAGGCGAGGGTGCTCGGGTGCAGCGGGTACGTCGCGCCTTCGCCGAGGGTGATCCCGGCGCGCGCGAAGCCCTGGTGAAGCGCGTCGAGCAACGCGGGGGAGACGTAGGAGCGCTTCTCGAGGTCGCGTCCGATGACGTCGATCTCCGGGCGCAGCGGCCACGTCGGGAACACCTCGGGCTCGTAGGCACGCCGCAGGTTGCGCACGATGTCGGCGTCGACCTCGACGTCGACGTCGCGGGGCGCGTAGGTGTGCATCATCACGAGGCCGCCGACGGGCATCACCGCGGCGGTCGCAGCGCGCACCGCGGCCACGTACTGGTCGTAGCGTCCGCGGAGCAGCGCGCGGTCGGCGGGGTCCGTCACCCACGGCATGAGTCCGGGCGTGACCTTGCCGGCCTTGAAGTCGTCGGCGCTCGCGTCGATGCGGCGGTTGCAGTCGATGAACGTGCGCGGGATGCGGCACCGCAGCACCGCCGCGCTCCGGTCGGGGTGCGCCTCGACGAAGCGTCGCGCCACGGCGTCGGCGAGCTCCGGCGCGCCGGCGTCGGTGTTCACGTGGAAGAAGTCCACGAGGCCGTCGGGCAGCGGGCTGCGAAGGCCCTCGGCCACGGCGGTGAAGTCCTCGGTGCGCGTGGCGCCGTGGGGGACCTCGAGGAGCAGCGACGGCGGCGCGTCACCGGCGCGGGCGCCGCGGTGGAGCTCGACGTCGACGATGGAAGGAACGGACTCGGGGAACGGCATCGGGGTGCCCCGAGGCGTACACGATCCCGGCGCGGCGGGCGACGGGGCGGGGCGGGGCGAGGCGTGTGGATCCGGGTCGGGCCCACGGGAGATCGTCATGCCGAGGCGACACGGCTGCGAAGCTCGTCGATCGCGTGATCCCCGCGGTGCCCGCGCGGCAGTGCGTACCGTCGCTGCCGTGGTCGCTGGGCCGGGATCCGGGAAAGCGCCGCGTCACCGTCCGAACGCCAGATCTCGAGGCAATTGCGCAAGCCCCCACCCCCGGCCCCGCCCCCACACAGGTGGGGGCAGGGAGGCCGGAAGAGTCGTGGAGAACCGCGATCGCCCCGCTTTGAGCCACCACCGACGGAGCCTGGGCCGTCGAGCGCCCCAAGGCCTCCGCCGCAGGATCCTCCCCTCTGGACACCCTGCCCCCACGCGTGGGGGCGGGGCCGGGGGTGGGGGCCCGACGTGACGGAAATGCCACGAAGCAAGGTGTTTCGAGACGAATCCCGGCCCCCGGCCGAGGCTCCCGGTCGCGCGGGACGCCTCGCTTCTCAACGTCGTGGCACGGGTGTTCTTCGAGGAGATTCGCCGCTGGCTGCGCAGCGCCGCGGGCTGGACCGCGCCGGGCGTGAAGATCGAGACCGGCGCCGTGACCTTCGTGCAGCGCTTCGGCGGGTCGTTGAACCTGAACCCGCACCTGCACG
>CAIMWA010000187.1 GCA_903845045.1 uncultured delta proteobacterium
GGTCACCGTCGAGACGGCGAGCGCGGCGGCGGCGCCAGCGAGCGCGGCGGCGCCCCCGGCGAGGGCTCCGCGGCGGGAGACGGGTTCATCCGGCATGCTGGGTGTTCCTCACAGGATGGGTTCGGGTTTCGCGACGCCGGACGCCTTCGCCCCGCGTCGCGGGCGCATCGTGCCCCATCCAACGGCCCCGCGCCAATCCTCGCACGGCCTCCGAGTGCGGTAGCGTCGCCCGTCATGACGCACCGTCTCGCACTCTTCGCGACCTTCTTCTCCGCCATCGCGCTCGGCTGCGGCGGCAGCGGAACGACGCCGCCGGCGGCCGCGTTCAACGGCTGCTCCGCGTCGCAATTCGTCGACCGCACCGCGAACACCGCGCCGCGCGTCATCAGCTACGGCGGGGCAAACGGCAGCGGTCCGTACAGCTACGATCCGCCGTGCATGACCATCGCAGCCGGCCAGAACGTGACCATCTCCGGTGGCACGATCTCGAGCTTCGGCACGCACCCGCTCTCGCCCGGCGTTCCTGGCAACCCCGACGCCGGCACGCCCCGCACGCCGATCCCGCGCGTGACCGACGGCAACGTGCGCGAGGTCATGGTCGATTTCCCGACACCCGGAACGTATCCGTTCTTCTGCGAGCTTCACGGCGCCGGCGGCATGACCGGCGTGGTGCAGGTCCGTTGATGGAGTGTTGACAGCGCCCCGCGCTCGGCGCTATTCACCGCACCCCCTCAGGCGCGTAGCTCAGTGGTAGAGCATCACCTTGACACGGTGGGGGTCGCTGGTTCAATCCCAGTCGCGCCTACAGAGTTTCCGGTAATTCTTCCGGGGAAGAACACCGCGACGGTGCTCACGGACGTCGTGGCGCCCGTTGACGATGGCGGGCCTTCGCCACCATCCTCCGCCGCCGACGGACACCCTCGGACCATTGTGGGGATCTGACTGACCCCCCTGCCCACAGGAGCATCGCAATCGCCCTCAAGCCCAGCATGGACCGCAACCAGCAGCGCCAGCCCCAGGTGCGCGTCAACCACCGAATCCGCGTGCCCGAGGTCCGGGTCATCGGATCCGACGGCACGCAGCTCGGGATCATGACCAGCCAGGAGGCGCTGAGGCTCGCGCAGTCCGAGGCGCTGGACCTCGTCGAAGTCAACCCGAAGGCCGACCCGCCCGTGTGCAAGGTCATGGACTTCGGGAAGTACAAGTACGAGGAGAAGAAGCGCGCGAACGAGGCGCGCAAGAAGCAGACGGTGGTCGAGATCAAGGAGGTCAAGGTCCGTCCGAAGACCGACGACCACGACCTCGACACCAAGGTGCGGCACATCCGCCGGTTCCTCGAAGAGGGCAACAAGGCGAAGATCACGGTGCGCTTCCGCGGCCGCGAGATCACGCACCCGGAGAAGGGCCGCGAGGTCCTCGACGACGTCATCAAGGCGCTCGAGGGACTCATCATCATCGAGAGCAACCCGGCGCTCGAGGGCAAGGCGATGACGATGCTCATCGCGCCGCGGCCGGGCATCATCCGCCGTCCGCCCACGCCGGCGTCGGCCACCCCCGCCGAGCCCGACGACGACGACGACGACGACTGAGCTCCGCCCCCCGCCTCTCGCCTCGGCGCTGCTCATCGACGCGGCGCTGCTCGCCCCTGCCTTATTCGTTCGGGACCTCGCGCTGCTCGTGTGCGCGCTCTTCGCAGCGGCCGCCGCGGTGCAGACGGTCCGCGTGGCGAAGCGCACGAGCGTCGGCGCTCGGCGTGCGGTGTCGTGGGTCGTGGCGCTGGCCGTGCCCGCGGAGCTCGCGTGCGCCGAACGCGCGCCCTGCACCGCACGCACCGCCGCGGTGATGGCGGGCGTCCTGGGGGCTGCGGCCTACGCGTGGCTCACGAGCCCGACGCGGCGCCGGTGACCGAGGCCGCGCAGCGAAAGCCCGACATCACGAGCTGGTAGTTCGGTCCGTGGTGCACGCGGTTCGAGCTGCGAAGGCCCGCGCCGCCGTAGTTCCAGCCGCCGCCGCGGAGCACGCGCTCGCAGATCGTCGGCAGGGGGTTGCTGCCCGTGAACCCGCGAACGCCACGCGTCCGAAGGTCGGTCAACGAGGCCAGCGCGCGCTCGCAGGTCGGCTCCACGCCGGGCTCGCGGTACGCGTAGGGATCGTACGGGTCGGCCACCCACTCCCAAACGTTGCCGGCCATGTCGAGGGCTCCGTACGGCGACGGAAACCCCGGGTGCGATCCCACGGGATCGGGGTGTCCGGTGCGCTCCTCGTGGCCGAAGGTGGCCATGCGCAGCGTCGGGTAGGTCTCGCCCCAGGGGAACGTTCGCCCGTCGGTGCCGCGCGCGGCCTTCTCCCACTCGGCCTCGGTGGGGAGCCGTCCGCCGGCCCACGCGCAGTACGCCGTGGCCTGAAACCAGCTCACGCCGACGATGGGCTGCGTCGGGTCGCGAAAGCGGTCGTCGAGGGGCCGCGGGTTGGAGCAGCGCCCCGCGCGGATGCAACGCTCGTAGTTGCCGCGGGTGACCTCGGTGCGGTCGATCTCGAAGGCCGCGAGGGTGCGGGTGTGCTGCGGGTGCTCGTCGGGCTCGCCGACGCCGTCGCTGCCCATGCGGAACGGTCCGGCGGGGACGCGAACGCGGTCCGGCGCGGGGGGGGCGTCGTGGTGCGATTGGGCCCAGAGCACGGGCGTCAGCACGAGCAGGGCGGCGGTGCCGTAGAGGGCGGTGCGCACCGCACGATGGTACCCCGGACCCGGCGCGGGAGCGGTATACCGTGCACGTGCGCTCGCTGCGGGTGATGGTGCTCGGGGGGCTCCTGGCCGGATGCGGAACGGCCACGGCCGATCTTCGCGCCGCCGTGCGTCGCGGCGACGTCGTCGGCGCGCTGCGGCTCTACCGCGCCTACGCCGAGGACCGCGGGGCCGGCGACGCCGACGTGCTGGCCGAGGTGGCTGCGAGGGTGCTCCGCAACGCCGCCGAGAGCTCCGACGCTTCCGAGCGCTCGGCGGGCTTCGGGGCCATCGCGGCGCTCGGTACCCGCGGGCGCGACCTTCTCGAGGCGCTGGCGCGGCGCGACGGCCTGACCGGCGATCGGGCCACGGCTGCCCTCTACGACCTCGACGGGCGGCGCGCGACGCCGCCGACGCGTCTCGTGGCGGCGCTGCGGAGCGGTGAGCGGGAGCGGCGCATCGCGGGCATGGTCACGCTGCGCGGCGGTCGGGGGGCGCGCCGCCTCGTGGCCTGGCTCGGCGACGACGACGCCCAGCTTCGCGTGGCGGCTGCGCGGGCGTTGGCGCGGTGGCGCACGGAGACCGAGGTCACCGAGGCCCTCGCGGCGGCGCTGCGCACCGACGCAGACCCGATGGTCCGCGCCGCGGCGGTGATGGCGCTCGGTGGACGCAACGACGACGGCGTCGCTGCGGCGCTCGCCGCGGCGTTGGCCGATCGCGATCCGCTGGTGCGCATGGCGGCGCCGTCGGCGCTGGTGGCATCGTCTCCAACAGACGGGCGCGAGGCCGTCGCGGCGCTGCTCGTGGACCCGCCCACGACCCTCGCCGTCGAGGCTGCGCGGGTGCTGTCGGCGCGGGGCGACGAGCGCGGCGATGCGTATCTCCTCGCGGTGCTCGATGGCCACACGCGCCGGGAGCTTCGCGCTCAGGCGGCGGTGGCGGCGCCGGCGCTGGTCCCGCGGCACCGGTCGGCGTTGCAGCCGATGCTCCGCGACGACGACCCCGAGGTGGTGCTGCGCATCGCCTCGGCGCTGCTGCGAGACGACGTTGCGCGCCCCGCGGCCATCGCGGCGCTCGCCCCTCTCGCGCGGCTCCCCGACGGGTTCGTGGCCGTGCGGGCCCTGGCGATGCTGGCCCAGGCCGGCGAGGGGTGGACCGCCGAGCCCCTGCGCCAGGCCCTCGCCGCGCCGGACGCCACGGTGCGACGCCTCGCGGTGCTCGCGTGGGGCGACGTCACCGGTCCGAGCCAGGACTGCGACCCGCTGGTGCCCCGGCTGCGCGACAGCGACCGGTCCGTGGCGTTGCTCGCGGCGGTCGAGGTCATCCTCGTCGCGACGCGCTGACCCGGCGGCTCGTCAGGTCGGTGTCGGGGTCGGGGCCGCCAGCGTCGGGTTCCTGCTTCGCCACGCGGCGGCGACGGAGACGACGGTCCAGCCGAAGGTGAGCGCCGCCGAGGTGGTGGCTGCGGCGGTGCGCACGGCCCACGGAATCCGCGCCCCCCAGAGCGCCAGCGCGGCGCCCGAGGCGAGCGCGGCGAGGGCCAGCGGCATCGCGACGGTCCACGCGACGTGCACGAGGGCCTCGGCGCGGGGACGGCGAGCGTTGCGGCGGAGCCATCGCGCCGCGGCGAGCGCGACCCACGCCTTCGCCAGCAGCACCCCGATGCCGAGCATCTGGAAGCCCGCGGCGCTCGCCTGAACGCCCGGCGGCGTGAGCGGAAGCCGCCAGGCCCCGGCGACGAGCACGGACAACAGCGCGGCGCGGGTCCACGTCAGCGTGCGCTCGGCGAGGTGCACCGGGAGCGTCGGCCGGGACGCCGCTTCGAAGCCCGCGAGGGCCCACGCGAAGCCGTACGCGCCGAGGGCGAGGTGCAGCGGGTCGCGGAAGAGGTTCCATCCCCACGGCATGGCGCCCTGGGCGGCGGCGACGGCGTGAAGGTCGAGGGAGCCCGCCGAGGCGGCCAGAGCGCCCGCGAGCACGACCACCGGGGCCCCGCGCACGACCTCGCGCAGCGCCGCGCCGAGCCTCGCCGAGGACCCGACGACGCGCAGCGCCGCGAACGCCGCCCCGGCCACCACGACGGCGAGCGTGACGCTCAGCACGTCGGGGTTCACCGCGAAGAGTCCGCTGCCGAAGGGGACCGCGAGCGCCGACGTCGCCACCGCCACCCCGGCGACGTGCATCGGCGCCGCAGACCAGGGTGCGAGCACGGCAGGCTCCGGCGCGCCGGGCATCTGGGCGCCCGACACCCGCGCGGCCCAGCGCAGGACCCTCGGAACCTTGCGACGCGACGCCTCGACCACCGCGGCCGCTGCGAGGACGAGGAAGGCCGCGAGGCGCGCATCCCACGCGATGCCGGGGCCCCGGGTGCCGACGTGGAGCGGACGGTCCTCCACGGAGTCGCCGCGGCGCACGGCGAGCACCGCGGTCTCGCGGTCCGGGGCGGGCCGAAAGTCGTCGGGCGCTGCGAGGTTGACGCCGTCCAAACGCAACAGCACGTCGCCGTCGGCCACACCGCTGCGGTCCGCGGCGCTACCGGCGATCACGTGCTCGACGGTGAGGCCTCCCTCGGGGGGGAGCACCGGTGCGAGGCGAAGACCCGCACGGGCCAGCGCAGCCTCGGCGTCTGCGAGCGCGACGCGGGACGACTCCAAGCTCCGACCGTGCGGCGCGTGCACGTCGAGGAGAGGACCGCGCAGGGGCCGCGCCGCCGCGAGCGTGGTGCCCTGCTGCGTCTCCACGCGGAGCGCGATGCCTGCTCGCGAACCCAGGAACGAGAGCGTGGCGTGCCCGACGTGGTCGGCGTCCCGCTCGCCGGGGCAGCGCGTGAGCGTTCGCAGGAGGTCGTCGGTCAGCGCGAACTCGAGCTGCCCGGCTCCGTCGATGCGCAGGCTGTGGCCCGCGAGCTCCGCGTACGTCGTCTCCCGCGGCGATCCGGTGACGAGGTCGAGCGTCGTGGCGCCCTCCGGCGGATCGGCGAGCGTGGCGGACACGAGCTGCTCGCACCGCGGCATTCCGGGGCGCGCGAGGGCGGCGGTGAGGTGGATGGTGATGCGGCGGATGTCGCCCGGCGGCGGCAGCCCGGTGGTGTGGAGCACGAGCCGGTCACCGGCGTCGGCGACGCGCGGCGTCAGGTCCGTCAGCGCGAGGACCTCGTGCGTCGGCTGCGTCTCGCACGCCGTCGCGACGCTCGCCAGGAGCACGGGAATGATGGACCGAGCGAGCCTCACGACACCGCGCAATGCCTGCTGCGCGCCGTTCGGGACAAGTTTCCGGCAGTTCGGCGCCGCGGCCGGTGCCAGCGAGCACGGCGTCGTGGTACACGCCGGGCGCTCCACGGATCGACGGAGCCGTGGCGGGACGAAAGGTCGAAACCCATGGTCTACACGGTCATCATGGCGGGCGGCTCCGGGACGCGCTTCTGGCCCGCATCCCGGCGCGCGCTCCCCAAGCAGTTCCTGCCGCTCGGCGACGGCGTCACCCCGCTGTTGACCGCAACCATCCGCCGCGTGGCCGCCCTCTCCGGGCCCGGCGAGGTGATCGTGGTGACCCGCGCCGACCTCGCCGAGGCGACGCGCAGCGCGGCCCCGGAGCTTCCTGCCGCCAACGTGCTGCTCGAGCCCGTCGGACGGAACACCGCTCCGTGCGTCGCGTGGGCCACGGAGACGGTGCTCCAGCGGGATCCGTCGGCGGTGCTCGTGGTGCTCGCGGCCGACGCCCACATCGCCGACGAGAGCGCCTTCGTCGCGGCCTTGCGCACGGCCGTGAAGGCCGCCGAGGGCGGCGCCATCGTGACGCTGGGCATCCGTCCGACGCGGCCCGAGACGGGCTACGGATACCTGCACGTCGGCGAAGCGTGGCCCGGCGGGCTCGCGGGCGTCTGGACGGTGAACGCCTTCGTCGAGAAGCCCGACGAGGCGCGGGCCGCGGCCTACGTCGCCGGCGGCCAGCACCTCTGGAACGCCGGGATCTTCGTGTTCCGGGCGGACGTGATGGCGCGCGCCGTCGCCCAGCACCTGCCCGCGGTGGCCGAGGCCCTTCGTGGCGCCGACGCTTCCACCGTGCAGGCCCGCTACCCGGGGCTCCCGAACGTGTCCATCGACTACGCCGTGATGGAGAAGGTCGCGGCCGTGGCCGTGGTGCCCGTCGATTGCGGCTGGAGCGACGTCGGAAGCTGGCAGGCGGCGTGGGAGCTCGGCGATCGCGATGCGTCGAACAACGCCGTGCGCGGCGCCCGCGCGGTGGTCGTCGACGCGACGGAGAACGTCGTCGTCGCCCCGGCGGGGAAGACCGTGGCGCTCATCGGCGTTCACGGGCTCGTGGTGGTCGACACCGGCGACGCGCTGCTGGTGATCCCGCGAGAGCGCGCGCAGGACGTGAAGCGGGCCGTCGACGCGCTCGCCGCCGCGGGCCGCGACGACGTGCTGTGAGAACCTTCGACCGGCGGATCTTCCGCGCCTACGACATCCGCGGCGACGCCGCGCGAGACCTCTCCGACGGCTTCGCGACGGACCTCGGCCGCGCCGTCGGGTCCATGCTGGCCGAGCGCGGCGAGCGGGTGGTGGTCGTGGGCCGCGACTGCCGCGACTCGTCGCAGCGCCTGCGCGAGGCGCTCATCGCGGGCCTCGTCGAGGCCGGGCTGCACGTGCTGAAGATCGAGGTGGGTCCGTCGCCGCTGCTGTACTTCGCGGTGCATCACCTCGGCGCCGGCGGCGGCGTCATGGTCACGGGCAGCCACAACCCGCCGGGCGACAACGGCTTCAAGGTGCTGCTCGGGCGCGCGCCGCTCAACGGAGACGGCCTTCGCGCCTTGGCCGATCGCATCGTGCGGCGGGACTTCGTGAGCGCGCCCGGCGGCCGCGTCGACCGCGTCGACGTCGCCGAGCGCTACGTCGCGTTCATGGTGGGCAACGTCGTGCTCCCGCGCCGAAACCTTCGCGTCGTCGTCGATGCGGGCAACGGCGCCGGCGGTCCCCTCGCGCTCGCGGCGCTGTGGGCGCTCGGCATCGCGCCCGAGGCGATGCACTGCGAGATGGACGGTCGGTTTCCGAACCACCACCCGGACCCCGCGCAGCCGGCGAACCTCGTCGAGCTCGCGGCGCGCGTGCGATCCACCGGGGCGGACCTCGGCATCGCCTACGACGCCGACGCGGACCGCCTCGGAGCGGTAGGACCCGCGGGCGAGGTGCTGGGCGGCGACGCGCTCCTCGCGCTGTTCGGACGCGCGGTGCTCGCGCGGCACCCGGGGGCGACCATCGTGAGCGAGGTGAAGTGCTCGCAGGCGGTCTTCGACGACCTCGCCCGGCGGGGAGCGCGCGTCGTGCTGAGCGCGAGCGGACACGCGCCGCTGCGCGCGGCGATGCACGCCGAGGGCGCGCTGCTGGGCGGCGAGCTCTCGGGGCACCTGTTCTTCGCCGACCGGTACTACGGCTACGACGACGCCATCTACGCGTCGCTGCGGCTGCTCGAGATCGTGGCCTCGACGCAGCGATCGGTGTCCGAGCTCGTGGCGGAGCTTCCGCAGCGCCCGGCGACCCCGGAGCTGCGCGTACCGTGCCACGACGCCGTGAAGTTCGACGTCGTGCGCCGCGTGGCCGATCGCTATCGCGGGGAGCGCGCGATCACCGAGGTCGACGGCGCGCGCATCCATTTCGGTGATGGATGGGGGCTTGTGCGGGCATCGAACACCCAGGCGGCGGTGGTGCTGCGCTTCGAGGCCGATACCGAGGAGCGCCGCGACGCGCTGCGGGCCGAGGTGGAGTCGGTGCTCGCCGAGGCGCTCCTCGCGGCCTTGGAGGACCTGTGACGCGTGTGCTCGGCATCGATCTCGGGGGGACCGGCTTGCGGCGCGGCGTCGTCGCCGTCGACGGCAGCGTCGAGGACCTGCGCTCGGTCCGTCACGGCGGGTTCTCGCACCCGATGGAGGCCGTGGAGCGCATCGCCGCGGTGGTCGACGAGGCCACGGCGAAGCACGGTCCCTTCGACGCCGTGGGGCTCGGCGTGGCGGCGTGGGTGGAGCGCGGCACGGGCTTCGTGACGCGTGCCCCGAACCTGGGCTGGATCGACGTCCCCTTCGGAGAGCTGCTGCGGCGGCGGCTGAAGATGCCCGTGGCGGTGCACAACGACCTCAAGGCCATCGCCTGGGGCGAGTATCGCTTCGGCGCCGGGGCCGGCGCATCGACGCTGCTGGTGGTGTTCGTCGGCACCGGCGTGGGCGCGGCGGTCGTCGCCGATGGCCAGCTCCTCCTCGGCGGACGCGGCTTCGGCGGCGAGATCGGGCACGTGCAGGTCGGCCCCGCCGACGGTCCGACGTGCGGGTGCGGGCGGCGCGGGTGCCTCGAGGCCTACGTCGGCGGCCACGCCATGTCGCGCCGAGCCCAGGAGCTCTCGCTGCAAGGCCGTATCTCCACGCTCCCCGAGGAGGCCGATCGCCGCGAATGGACCGTTTCGGACCTCGAAGACCTCTCGCGGCGCGGTGACTCCGAAGCGCTTGCCTTGTTGGAACACGGCGGCACGCTCCTCGGGCGCGCCATCGGCTCCCTGGTGACTTTCCTTAACCCCGATTTCGTATTAATGGGTGGAGGCGTCTGGGATTCCAGTGAATACCTGCGCGACGCGATGCGAGCCGCCCTCGACGGGGCGTCGCATCCCGACCTTCGGAAGAGCGTGCACCTCGCAGAGAGCGCCCTCGGTACCAAGGCGGGTGTGGCGGGCGCAGCCGATCTCGCGAGACAGATCCTGGAAAGACCGATCGGTTGAACAACGGCCGTTCGTCCATCGACGAAATCCGTTTCTTTCAACAGTGAAAGGCGCGCCCTGCGGTTCGGCGGCGCCGGTGCAAAAAGTCCTGGGATTACGTGGAAGAGGTTCTTGGCACGGACCGCGCATTACTAGAATCCGAGCGGCGGCGCCGGCGTCTCCCCCCAACGCCAAAGGTGACCGCCGCTAAGTAATTCTGGTGGGCGGGGTGTTCAGCGGCGGCGACGCCGGCGGAGCACCCCGCCTGCGGCCACGGCCAGGGCGAGCACCGGGAGGGTGCTGCCGGTGTTCGAGGAGCGCGCGCCGACGCGGCACGTGCAGCCCGTCGCGGCGGTTCGGAACACGTAGCTGACGCTGCCGTCGGCGCGGACGCCGCCGTCGGTGCGGGCGACGCCGCCGTCGGTGCGCACGCCGCCATCGGCAGCGACGGATCCGCCGACGCATTGACCGAGCTGGCAGCTCTCGCCGGCGGGGCACAGGTGCATGTCGGGGCCGACGGCGCAGGAGTCGGTGCAGCGGCCGGCGGTGCAGTGCGTGCCGGTGGGGCAGGTCACGCCCGCGCAGGCGTCCTCGGTGCAATAGCCGTCGGGCTGGCACGAGAAGCCCGTCCCGCAGGGGCGGCACTGGCATCCGGGGATGCACGTTCCGACCGTCGACGACGTCGGGTCGCGATCGCAGACGTCGCGTCCGTCGCACACGATGCCGTCGCAGGGGTTCACGCAGCGGCCCGCGCGGCAGCTCTGCGACCACGGGCACGAGACACCGTCGCAGATGCCGACGCAGTTGCCGCCGGCGCAGCGCTGACCGCTCGGGCAGGTGACGTTGAGGCACGACGTCTCGACGCAGGTCCCGCGGTCCGAGCAGGTGCGGCCGGTGAGGCAGCCGAGCTCGGGCTGGCAGCGCTCGACGCACTGTCCGCGGTCGCACACCTGGTTCACCGGGCAGAGCGTGTTGCCTTCGTCGATCTGTCCGTCGCAGTCGTTGTCGAAGCCGTTGCAGGCGCGCGCGCGGGGCTGGTTCACCTGCTGACAGGTGGTTCCCATGGCCGAGCAGATGGTGAGGCCCATGCCGCAAGCGCCCATCTGGCCCGGCACCGTGCACGGCTGGCCCGCGCCCGCGCAGCCGCCGCCGACGACGCCGCCGCGGATCTGGAAGCGGAAGAGCCCCGGCGCGCCGCCGGACACGTTCGTCGTGCTGCACACGTTGAGGATCGCCGCGGTGCGCGACGTCGGGAGCGCCACGTAGTTGCGGCGGTCACCGGCGTCGAAGCCCACCTGCGCGGGCGTTCCTCCGAAGCCGCCGCTCCCGCCGGACGCGTCGCCGGTGGTCCACTCGCAGCGGTTGTAGCGAAACTCGACGTCGAAATCGCCGCTCGTCGTGCACGTGCCCGACGTCGACAGGATCATCTGGAAGTCGTTGAGCCGGTCGTTGTGCGAGTCGTAGTAGCCGACGTTGTGCCAGGTGATGACGATGCGGTTGGGCTCGATGTGGAAACAGATCGAGTTCTGCGACGGCTGGCCGCCGCCGCGCGTGTCGACGTCGCCCCACCACGGCGCGATCATCGGCTGGTCGGCGACGGGGAACGGGTCCGGGGTGTACGTCGGCAGCGCGCCGTGGAACGTGATGTTCCCGTTCGTGTTCAGGTAGAACGTCCGGTAGACGCTGCCGAAGAACGCGAGGCCGCCGGAGAACGCCGGCGTGAGGTCGATGGGCACCGGGGTCGCGAAGTCCGTCGCGCCCGGACCGGCGTAGGAGCCGTCGTCGTTCGGGTGCACGCAGTGGTCCGTGGTTCCGTAGCCCGTGGGGCCTCCGAAGCCGTTGAGCAAGGGGATCGCCTCGGCGCGCGCGGACCAGCCGAGCAGCGCCGAAAGCATCACCAAGAGCCGTAGGGACCACGGGGGAGGGCGTAGGTTCTTCACCCGACGACCCTATGCAATCCACCGCCGCAGGTCGAGCATCCGACGCGCCCGCCATGACCGCGGCCGCGGCGGTCGTTCCTCAGTCGCCGCAGGTCACGCCGGTGCCGACGATGCGCGGCGCGCCCATCGCGTAGGACGCCAGGAAGCAACGGTACAAGCGCTTCGGCTCGGGCGTCTGGAAGGCCGTCTCGTGGCCGTCCTCGATGGTGTCGCCCTGGAACTGTCCGAGGGCCCGAAGTCCCCGGCCGGCCGGCGCGTCGACGGGTGCGTCGAGGTGCCGTCCGCCGCGCAGCGGGAGCAGCGTGACGATGGAGGTGAACGCGCGGAGTTCGTCGGTGGACTGGTCGAGCGCGGGGCCGATGAGGTCGGTGCCCATGGCGAGGTCCACGGCCTGTGCGATGGGCGGCAGGATGTAATGGTCGACGGTGCCCTGCATGGCGAAGAAGTGCGTCTGCGGGCTCACGGCCTCGCCGTACACCTGCGGGTCCGACGACTCCGTGGCCCACTGGAACAGCGCGAGGGCGGGGTCGTCCTCGGTGAAGTCGCGGCCGACGCCGGTGTACCCGACGAGCACCCGCGCGAGCGGCCGCACCACCAGCGGGTGGAGCTTGTAGAGCACGTTCTCGATGTAGCTCCCACCCGCACCGGAGACGACCGCCGCGCGGAACCTCGGCTCGGCCGCGAGCGCGAGCGGCGTGATCGTCGCGCCCATGGAGTGCCCCATGAGGGCCGCGGTGGCGGCGTCGAGGCGCACCGAGCGCGTTCCATCGGCAGCGGCGGCCCCGTCGCAGTCGCTGACGTCGAGGGTCAGCGCCGTGGCGACGTCGAACATGCGCGCCGCCTCGAGGGCGCTCTGGCGCACGTTGTCGCGCAGCGCGATGGGGTTCGAAGGGTTGAACATGAGGAACTGCTCGTCGCCGTTGCTCACGTTGCGCGGTCCGCCGTGGGGCCCGTCCCACTGCACGCCCGCGAAGCCGACGGCGGCGAACTCCATCGCCGGCCCGCTGCCCGGCGTGATCGCGGGACCGCCGTTGACGGCCTGCACGCCGCGGTCGACGAGGGGCCGGTCGCCGCCTCCGCCGGTGCGCACGAAGAGCACCCACGGAAAGCCCGCGGTGGGAGCGAGCCGTCGAGGCACCGTGACCACGACGCGGCTCGGCTCGTCGCGCGCGAACGCCGGTCGCCCGTCGGCGCCGAGGGACCAACCGCCCCCGGTGAGCGCGAAGGGCGGCGCGCCCTGCTGGTACGAGGGCACCGTGATGTTCGCCTGATAGACGCAGTACCCCGGGAAGACGTCGGTGCGCACGAAGGGCTGCGCGGGCGTGGGCAGCGGTCGCGCGCGCGCTGCGTCGACGAACGTTCGAAGCTCGGACGTCGGGTCGCCGGTGCGGAACACTGCGAGGCCCGCGATGGTGCTCGTGGGGACGCCCGCCGCCGCGAGGACGTCGACGGCGTCACGGTAGGCGCCGGAGAGCGACGCCATCTCCGGGGCGGGCACGAAGGCCCCGTGCGGTCCGCGGAGCGACGTTCGCACGACGGCGGCGTAGCGCGTGTTCGCGTGCAGCGGGATGCCCTGCACGGGGACCAGCGTGAGCAGCCGGTCGGCCCCGTAGGGCCCCCCGTCGTCCATCCAGCGCACCGCGACGGGCGCGCGGACGCGGTGGTCGAGGTCCATCACGAAGACCGGCGCGGCGTCGCTGACGCTGTCGACGGGGCCCGGCAGCGTGGAGGGGTACGGCGCCGCGGTCAGCGGCAGATAGATCGTCGACGACGTCGCGAAGCCGTTGGCCGTGCCCGCCAGCGCGATGAGCCCTTGCATGTAATGCGACTGCTGCGGGTTCGGCCAGGCCGCCGCGGCGCTCGCCGGCGTGAGGTCGGCGCTCGGCACCGGCGCCGTGAAGAGCCCCACGCGACGCGTGAAATCCATGCGCACCGTGGGCCCGGTGGCGGGCGCCGGCGAGTCGGCACATGCGGCGAGGAGGAGCGGGACGACGAGGAGGGATCGGCGCATCGACGCCGACGATAGTCCCTTGCGGGCGCTACGGCTTCTTGGCGCGGCGGGCCTTGAGCACCTCGAGGACCATCGGCAGCACCGAGACCAGCACGATGAGGATCACGACCTTCTCGAAGTGGTGCTGCACCACCGCGAGCCCGCCGAGCGCCACGCCAGCGCCCATCATCAGCGTGACCCAGGCCACGGCGCCGACGATGTTGAAGGTGATGAACTTCGCGTACGACATCGTTCCGGCGCCCGCGACGAAGGGCGCGAAGGTGCGGACGATGGGGACGAAGCGCGCGAGGATGATGGTCTTGCCGCCATACTTCTCGAAGTAAGCGTGCGTCTGGTCGAGGTACTCCTTGCGGAAGATCTTGGAGTTGCCGTCCTTCATCACGCGCGGGCCGATGGCGCGGCCGACGTGGTAGTTCACGGTGTCGCCCACGATCGCCGCCGCGATGAGCGCGCCGCCCAGCACGAAGACGTTGAGCTGGTGCGTGCTGTTCGCGACGAAGCCCGCGGTGAAGAGCAGCGAGTCGCCCGGCAGGAACGGCGTCACCACGAGCCCCGTCTCGGCGAAGATGATGGCGATGAGGATGCCGTACATCGCCGTGCCGTAGGACGCCGTGAGCGTCGTGAGGCCCTCGATGGAGGCGAGGGACTTCAGGAAGTGCAGTAGTTCCCGCATAGGCGGCGGGACCTACGACAAACGCCCGACAATGAAAAGGGGCGTCGGGGGCTCAGAACGCGCAGCGCCGCGACAGGTCGGCGCGATCGCCGTTCCATCCGTCGAGGAGCGCGTCGCACACCGAGCGGTCGTCGGCCGCGAGCTCCTCGGCCGGCGCGAGGTACGCCTGCTCGTCGACGCCGGACGCATCGGTGATCGCGCGGCGGCGAAGCGCCCCGCGAGCCACGGGGAGCAGCGACCGCAGGAGCGCGCCGACGGTGGTGCCGCCCACCGGCGTCGCGAGGCCGTCGGTGGCGATGCGCGCGCGGAGACCGTTCCAGGTCGCGAAGCCGTGCGGCACGAAGAGCTGCTCGACGGCCGAGAGCGCCTCGTCGTCGTAGAGCACCGCGGTCCAGAGCGTCGCGAGGGCGAGGGCGTAGCGCAGCGGCACCGAGTCGGCGCAGCGCACCTCGAGCGTTCGCGCGAGACGCACCTCGGGGAACAGCGTCTTGATGTGCGTCTCCCAGTCACCCGTCGTCGCCCGCGCGCCCTCGAAGCCCTCGGCGAGAAAGCGGCGGAAGGTGTGCGTCGTCGCCTGCGCCGCCACGCCGTTGCGCTTCACGAGGAACATCGGCGCGTCGAGGGCCCACTGCACGTACGCACCGAGCGAAGCGTCGGGCGCCCACGCGAAGGGAAGGAGCCCCGAGCGGTCCGGGTCCATGCCGAGCCACACCATGGTGCGCTCGCTCTTGTAGGGCTGGCGTACGCCCTCCTTGAGCGGGCTGTTCGCGAAGAGCCCCGCGACCGCCGGCGAGAGGGCCAGCGCCGCGCGCAGCTTGCGCATGGCGTCGCGCTCCGAGGCGAAGTCGAAGTTCGCCTGCACCGTCGCCGTGCGGCGCATCATGTCGAGGGCGCGTGGTCCGCGCTCGGGCAGGTACGAGCGCATGATCGGGTAGCGGGACTTCGGGACCCAGTCGAGGTCGTCCTGCCGGGCCCAGGGCTGGAAGCCGAGCCCGAGGACGTGCAGCTTGGGCGTGAGCGCGAGGGAGTCGGTCTCGTCGCGGTGCTCCGTGAGCTCGTCGCGCAGGGCGTGCAGCGAGATGTGCGGCGCGCCGGAGAGCTCGAACTGCGAGCCTGGCTCGAGGGTGATGTTGCCGCGCCCGCGCTCCAGCGAGAGCACCGGACCGCCCGGCGCATCGGGGGCCGCGGGGTGCCATCCGTGGCGCTCGACGAGCTGCGCGAAGACCGCGCCGACGCCCGGGTGCGTGGCGTCGCCACCGAAGCGCAGCGGCGCGCCGTCGTCGAAGAGCGCGATGCGCTCGGCCTCGATGCCCACCGCGCGGGTGCCGGGGCGGAACGATCGCTCGAACACCTCCAGGAGTTGGTCTTCGCGGAGGATCGGATCGTCGTGGCCGGCGTCGGTCATCGCGCGAACATAGCGCGCGCGGGCCCGCCGTCACATCGGTTGTACGCCGCGCGAGGTTCGGGGGTAGTGTGCGAGGCTGCGATGAGCAGCAGGATCGATCCGGGACTCACCCTCGAAGGCAGCGTGCGGGGCGACGGCGAGCTCGTCGTCGCCGGGCGCCTCCGGGGTGCGCTGGTGTTGCAGGGTACGCTCGTGGTGGAGGAGGGCGGTGTCGTCGAGGCCGAGGTCGAGGCGACGAACGTCGTCGTCGCGGGCACGCTCTCGGGGAGCGTCACGGCGCACGAGGAGGTGCGCATCCTGCCCGGCGGCTACGTCGACGCGCGCGTCCGGGCGTCGCGCCTCGCGGCCGCCGACGGAGCGGTGTTCCGCGGCGAGCTGCAGGCGTTGAACGCCGCCGGTCCGACTTCGTCGCCGAGGGAGCGCAACGTCGCAGCCGCGTCGGCCGCGCCCTCGCGCATCTCCGAGGCTCCCGCTGCGGCGGTTTCGACGCCGGCGCCCACGCCGACGGCTGCGCCGAAGAAGCGCGCCTTCGCGGCCCCGGTGGCGGCCGTCGCCGTCCCGGTCGCGAAGCCCGCCGCGCCGCGCGCCGCGCCCGCGGGACCGCCGCGGATGCCGACGCTCCCGAAGGGGCGCACCACCTTCAACGGACGCTGAGGCTTCTCCCATGGCATTGAAGATCGTCGACCGGCGCAAGCGCGCCGCGGGCGTCGGGCACGACTGGGACGGCGGCGTCGTGACGCTGCGCGATGGAGTGACCACGGCGTTGTGGCTCCATCGGGGGCGCATGGTGTCGCAGCGTCCGCTCGACGGGCTCGAGGCGGGCGCGGCGCTTCGCGAACGGCTGCTGGCTGCTCCGCCGAAGGCGCGGCCGGAGACGGTGCGGGTGTCGGCGGCGCACGCGGCGGCGCTCGAGGGGGCGGGACCCGAGGTCGAGGTGGTGGCGCACGGCGAGGTGGAGCGGGTGCAGCGCGCGCTCGACGACGAGGCGCTGCTGCCGCGCGACGAGGTGCCGTCCTTCGGGCAGCACGGGCGCGTGCCGCGGGGCTTGCTTCACGGGCTCTTCGAGGCCGCGGCGAGGTTCGAGGCGGCGGACCCGACGAAGGTCATCTCGGGGCTCGACGCAGTGCGGGTGCGCGCGCCGGCGCTGGGCCTCGAGACGGTGTGGGTGAACCTCTCGCAGCAGCACGACGGCGGCGTGGCGGTGCTGTGCTTCGACGACCCCGACGCGCTGCGCGCGTTCGCCTCGCCGGTGAACGACGACGAGGTCGAGGACGACGACGTGGCGCCGCCGGCGTGGCTGATCAACCTCGTTCCGCAGAAGAGCCTGCTCGCGTCGCTGCGGGCCGAGGTCGCGCAGCTCGCGCTGCCGGTGCCGGGGCGCCTGGTACCGTTGGTGACGGTGCCTGCGACCGGCGGCGAGGCGCACGCGACGCCCCCGTCGCGCGATGCCCACGCGTGGGCCGTGCTCGACGCGCTGGCGTGGCTGGCGGGGCGCGATGAAGGGGCGCCGGCGTCGCGCTTCGACATGCTTTCCGAGCAGGAGCTGAGCGTGGCCTTCGTGGGTGCGACGATGCCGGGGCAGCCGCGCGTCGAGGTGACGCCGGAGCCCATGCTCCTCGACCGGGACGACGACGGCGCGAAGGTCCAGACCGAGCCGGAGCAGCGCGCCGAGGCGCTGTGGGAGGCCTCGGACCAATGGCTCGAGGCGGCGGTGGCGGCGGGGCGCGAGCGGTCGTCGCTGCGCGCGTTGAACATCGTCGTCGACGAGCTCTGCGCGGTCCTGGGCGACGCCGACGCGGACGCGCCGTGGGAGCCCTCGGCGATGGTCACCGCGTGGCTCGACGTCGTCGCGGCCGACGTGCCGGTGCGCCCCGCGGAGCTCGCGCCGGGTCTCGACGA
>CAIMWA010000188.1 GCA_903845045.1 uncultured delta proteobacterium
GGATCGGCGGTGACGACGCGCACGCGGGTGCCCGAGCCCGGCGCGATGTCCGGCGGATCGAGGGTGATGGCGAGCACGCGCAGGCCGGTGATGCGCCACGACGGCGGGAAATCCTGGCGGCACGCGAGGGGGAGCAGCAGCGCGGGGAGGAGGGCGCGGCGCATCAGAAATCCGTTCGTACGCCGAGCGAGGGGAGGATCGGCAGGCCGCTCACGAAGGCCGACTGCCGCGCGTCGAAGGAGTAGCTGATGCCCTCGGCGTTGGCGCGGTTGTAGACGTTCTGCACGTCGAGGTAGAGGTCCAGCGTGACGCCGCGGGGGAGGCGCCAGACCTTGTCGACGCGCACGTCGAGCTGATGAAAGATCGGCAGGCGATCGCTGTTCACCGGCGCGCTCACGGGGTTGAAGGTGTTGCTGTCGCCGTTGAACACGGAGCCGAGGCGCGGCGTGTACGGGTTGCCCGACACGAGGCGAAAGCGCAGCCCGGCCTCCCAGCCGCGACCGAGGCGCACGCTCGCGACGACGGTGAGGATGTGCGTCTGGTCGAACTGGAACAGCCGCCACGGGTCCGTGGGCGTGGCGCGCCGCTCGCTGCGCATGAGCGTGTACGAGACCCAGCCGAAGAGCCGCGACGTCGGGCGGTGCCGGAGCATCACCTCCATGCCGTAGGCGCGGCCGACGCCGGAGTTCACGTACGGCAGCGACGTCGCGCCGAAGCCGATGAAGGTGGGCCGCACGACCTGGTCGTCGAAGTCCTTGTAGAAGCCCTCGACGGAGGCGGTGATGGCGGGCGAGAAGGCGTGCTCGACGCCGAGGTCGTAGCCGAAGACGCGCTGCGCGAGGAGGTTTGGGTTGCCGAGCGCCACGCCCGGAGCCCTCGCGTCGGCGGCGCCGAGGGACTCCTGGAACTGCGGGGGCTGCGTGAACATGCCGACGCCGCCGCGGAGGAACCAGCTCCGCGCGAACTCGGCGCGAAAGGTGACGCGCGGCGACAGCGTGGTGCGGTCGACCTCGCCGAAGTAGTCGAGGCGCATCGACGGAACGAGGCGCAGCCACGGCGCGGGCTTGAGCTCGAGCTCGGCGTACACCGCCGGGCGAAAGATGCCGATGCGCGTGGTGAAATCGCTGAGCGCGGTGCCCCGCGGCATGCCCGGCAGGCGCTCGAGGGCGGGGCCCTGGTACGACACGTCGACGGGTCCGGCCTGCAGGTCGAAGCCGAGGTCGAGGCGCGCGGTGCGGGCGAACTGCCAGCCGAGCTCGAAGCGCGAGCTCACGGTGAACGCCTCGGTGTGAAAGTGCAGGTCGCCGTTGTCGGTGCCGGTGTTCGTGTAGCCCGGCGTGACGCTGAGCTCGGTGCTTAGGTTGGCGCCGAAGCGGTGCCGCCAGCGGAGCTGCGCGCGGTCGAAGTGCTGGCCGATGGCGAGGCCCGTGGGCGCCGAGTCGCCGGCGCGGGTGAAGAGCAGGTGCAGCGCGTCGTCGGAGCCCAGGAAGAAGCCGCGCAGCTCGTCGCGCGGCGTCGGGCGCCACGTGAGGATGGCCTGGTAGTCGTAGTAGACCGGCGCGGCCACGACGGCGATGTCGGTGCGTCCGCCGAGGACGGCGCCGAGCACGGCGTCGACCCAGCTCCGGCGCGCCGCGACGACGAGGGTGAGGTTGCGCGCGAGGGGGCCCTCGACGAGGGCCGAGCCGTCGAGGAGGTTGAGCGTCGCGCTGCCGCCCCAGCGCGTGCGCGTGGTGCTGCGCATGCCCGCGTCGACGATGCCGCCCTGGGCGCGACCGAAGCGCGCGGAATAGTTGCCTGGGTAAAAATCGAGGCGGTCGAGGAGGTCCGAGTTGACCACCGAGGTGAGGCCGCCGAAGTGGTAGAGCAGCGGGATGTCGACGCCGTCGAGGAACACCTGCGTGTCCTGCGGCGCGCTGCCGCGGACGATGAGCAGGCCGGTGAGCGTGGGCGCGCGGGCCATGCCCGGGAGGTTCTGCACCGCGCGGAACGCGTCGCCGCTGGTGCCCGGGATGCGCTGGATCTCGCGGCGCTCGAGAGACACCATGGTGGTCTCCCGGGGAGGGCGGCGCGCGCGCACCGTGGCCTCGTCTTCGCCGTCGGCGGCGGGCGCTGCGGGAGCGTTCGGCGTCGCGGCCGCGGGCGCCGCTGGCGAGGGCGATGAAGCTGGGGCCGACTCCTGGCGAGGTCCGTCGGCGGGCACGCGCTGCCCCCACGCGGCGACCGGCGCGCACAGCAGCGCCAGCCCCGCGCACAGCCGCCTCACCGATGCAGCCGGCCCCAAAGGAACACCGCCGCGGCGCCGAGCAACACCATCGCGAGGCCCAGCGCGACGAGGGCCTTCAGCGCGCTCGGAGGCTCCTTCTTCGCGGGCAGGTCCCACTCCACGTGCACGCGCGCATCGGGAACGGTGCGATCGGCGCGAAGGCTCTCGGCGAGGTCGCTCACCACGGCCTCGGGGGGCGGAGGCAGCACGTCGGGCGCGATGCGCATCGACTCCGCGGGATCGTCTGCAGGCGCGGCGCGCAGGGCCTCCTCGGCCTTCTCCCGGGCCGGGCGGTAGTGTTCGCGCACGAGGCGCCCGAGCATGCGCTGCGCGGCCCCGCGGTTGAGGGGGACCAGCGCCGCACCGATCTCTGCCGCGAGCGCCGCGCGGGTGAACGTCGTGTCGCCGCGAAGGCGCAGCACGAGCTCCGAGGCCACCGCCGACGGCACCTCGAGGGAGGCCTCGAGCACCGAGGCGATGCCCTCCTGCGTCTCGCGGTCGTCGATGGCCGGCGAGCAGAGCTCGTTGAGGCGCACGACGCCTTCGCCGTCGATCTCGACGCCGCCGACGTCGAGCACCATGCGCTGCTCGCGCATCGCCTCGACGGCTTGCAGGAGGATGAAGAGCGCGCTCTCGGCGGTCATCGGGGCGCCGCGGCGCGACATCGCGCGGGCCAGGTCGTCGAGGGCGACTGCGTCGTTCACGGGGTCTCCGGCCGCGGATCATCGCGCACCACGACGCCGCGCGCACGCAGGTGCGCCCGTGCCTCGCCGAGCGTGAAGATCCCGTCGTGGAAGATCGTCGCAGCCAGTGCGGCATCGGCCCCGCCGCCGCCGTCGGCGATGGGGAGCACGCCCTGCGCGAGGTGCTCGAGGGTGCCCACGCCGCCGCTGGCGATGACCGGACATCCGACGCTCTCGACCACGGCACGCACGAGCCCGAGGTCGTAGCCGAGGCCGGTGCCGTCGCGGTCCATGCTGGTGAGGAGGATCTCGCCGGCGCCGAGGCGGTCGACCTCGCGGGCCCAGGCCAGGGCGTCGAGGCCCGTGTCGACGCGGCCGCCGTGGGTGAAGACGCCCCACCCGCCGTTCTCGCGCCGTCGCGCGTCGATGGCGACGACGAGCGCCTGGCGGCCGTAGGCGCCCGCGACGATCTCGATGAGGCCCGGGTCCTTCACCGCGGAGCTGTTCACCGAGACCTTGTCGGCGCCCGCGCGAAGGATCGCGTCGACGTCGGCGCGGGTGCGCACGCCGCCGCCGACGGTGAGCGGTACGAACACCTGGTCGGCGGTGCGGGCGACCACGTCGAGGAGGATGTCGCGCGCCTCGTGCGACGCCGTGATGTCGAGGAAGGTGATCTCGTCGGCGCCGGCGCGGTCGTAGGCGCGCGCGCAGTCCACGGGGTCGCCGGCATCGCGTAGGCCCACGAAATTGACGCCCTTCACGACGCGCCCGTTCTTCACGTCGAGGCACGGGATCAGACGGCGCGCGACGCTCATCCCGTGCCCCCGGCCTCGAGGGCCTCGCGCACGCTGAAGGATTGCTCGTAGAGCGCGCGGCCTACGACGACGGCGCCGATGACCTTCGTCGCCGCGAGGGCGCGAAGGTGGTCGAGGCTGCCGATGCCGCCGCTGGCGATGACGAGCGCGTCGGGCACGGCCTCGGCGAGGCGCGCCGTCGCAGCGACGTTGGGACCTTCGCCGGTGCCGTCGCGGGCGATGTCCGTGTAGAGCACCGCCGCGGCGCCGCGGGCGGCGAGGTCCTTCGCGAGGTCGACGGCGTCGAGGTCCGTGGTCTCGGTCCAGCCGCGGGTCGCGACGCGTCCGTCGCGGGCGTCGACGGCGACGGTCACCGGAAGCACCTCGGTGGCCGCGCGCACGAAGTCCGGATCTTCGACGGCGCGCGTGCCGACGACGACGCGCGAGGCGCCGGCGTCGCGGTAGGCCCGCACCTGCTCCAGGGTCCGCACGCCGCCGCCGACCTGCACGGAGAGCAGTCCATCGAAACGGCGAAGCAGCGCCTCGATGAGCGGCGCCTGCGTAGCGCGTCCATCGCGGGCGCCGTCGAGGTCGACGACGTGCACCCAGGTCGCGCCGGCGTCGGCGAACCCCGCGACCACGTCCGCCGGGTCGTGGGCGTACACCGTGACCTTCGCGTAGTCGCCGCGGTGAAGGCGCACCACGCGCCCGTCGAGCAGGTCCATCGCAGGGATGACGATCATGGCGTGTCTCGGAGGAACGACCGCAGCAGCGTGATGCCCGCGCGCTGCGACTTCTCGGGGTGGAACTGCACCGCGCGGAGCCGTCCGCGCGCGACGGCGCTCGCGAAGGTCGCGCCGTGCGACGTCTCTCCAGCCACCACGGCGCCGTCGTCGGGCACGACGTAGAAGCTGTGCACGAAGTAGTACCAGGCGTCGTCGCCGAGCCACGCGGCGGCCTGGGCGTCGCGGGCGCGCACCTGGTTCCAGCCCATGTGCGGGACCTTCAGCCGCTCGCCGCGGGCGTCGGTCACGCCGTCGGCGAAGCGCCGCACCTCGCCCGGAAAGATCCCGAGGCCCGCCGCGCCCGGCGCCTCGGCGCTGCGCTCGAAGAGCACCTGCAAGCCCAGGCAGATGCCGAGGTACGGGCGGTCCGCCGCGAGGTGGTCGGCCACCGCCCGGGCGAGCACTCCACCGTGCCGGTGCAGCGCCGTCGCGCAGTCACCGAAGGCACCCTGTCCAGGCATCACCAGCGCGCCGGCCTCGCGCACCGCGCCGGGATCGTTCGACGTCCGAACCATCTCCAGCGGGAGCCCTTCGGCGGCGGCGGCGGCGTGCAGCGCGCGCTCCACCGAGCGCAGGTTGCCGAGGCCCACGTCGACGACGACCACCGGGGCGCGCGTCACTCGCTCAGCGTTCCCTTCGTCGACGGGAGCAGCGTCCCCTCGACGCGCACGGCGTCGCGCAGGGCCCGCGCGAAGGCCTTGAACGCGCACTCGATGACGTGGTGCAGGTTGTCGCCCTCGAGGCGGCGGAGGTGCAGGTTGCACTGCGCGCCGCGGGCGAAGCCCTCGAAGAACACGCTCGCCAGCTCGACGTCGAAGGTGCCCAGCGCGGCCTTCGGGAGCGCGAGGCGGTCGACGTAGAAGGTGCGCCCGGAGAGGTCCACCGCGGCGAGGCAGAGGGCCTCGTCCATGGGGAGCGTGGCGTCGCCGTAGCGGCGGATGCCCGCTCGGTCGCCAAGGGCCTGGGCCACCGCGCGGCCGAGCACGATGCCGAGGTCCTCGGTGGTGTGGTGCCCGTCGATCTGCACGTCGCCGGTGGCGCGCACCGTGAGGTCCATGCCGCCGTGCCGGGCGAGCTGGTCGACCATGTGCGAGAGAAACGGGATCGGCGTCTCGATGTCACCCACGCCGTGCCCGTCGAGGTCGACGGCCACGGTGATGGACGTCTCGCGCGTGCTGCGTGTGACCGTCGCCGTGCGGCTCATGGGTCGAAGCGGGTACCATGGCGCCCGCGCGCGCCGCAAACTCCCGCCGGAGCGGTCACAGCCGCGTGCGCAGCGACCACCCGAGGTGCGCATACCCGGCCCCGTAACCGAGGGCCGCCACGACGAGCGTCGCGAGCACGCGCGATCCGCCCAGCTCGGCGAGCCCGAAGCCCCCGCGGAACTGCACCGTCGACCCCACGGCGCCGACGCGCTCGTGCAGCGCGAGGCACCCGACCAGACCGGCGGCGGCGAGGCCCAGCGCGGCCGCTCCGGGGCTCCGGGGACGGTGCGCGCGGATCCACCACGCGCCGAGGGCGTAGCCGCCGAGCGCCAGCGCGCCGCAGGCCACGGCCACCACGAGCAGCGCCGCCGACGGTACGCGCTGCCCCTCGACGAAGTAGCTGAGCGCCCAGTCCGTGTGCCGCGCGAGGACCCAGAACGTGATCGGCACGGCCACCATCGCCTCGTGCGTCGCGAGGGCCACGAAGCCCCGGAGCTGCGTCACGCCGCGCGGCGAGGCACGCAGCTCGCGGGCGCCGAGGAGCGCCGCGGCGAGCCCCAACGCGACGGACCAGCACATCCACGCGGCGAGCGGCACGCGCGCTCAGCCCGCGATGCCGAGCACGTCGCCGATGGAGTACCGGCCCGGCGCGCGGCCCTTGATCCAGCGTGCGGCGCGCAAGGCTCCGGCGGCGAAGACCACGCGGCTGCTCGCGCGGTGCGTGAGCTCGATGCGCTCGCCCGGTCCCGCGAGCACCACCATGTGGTCGCCGACGACGTCGCCGGCGCGCACGGCGTGGATGCCCACCTCGCCGGGAACGCGCTGCGCCAGCGCTCCGTGACGCCCGTGCCGAAGGTCGTCGTCGTCGAGGTCCCGCGCCTGCTTCACGACGTTCGCGAGGCGAAGCGCCGTGCCCGACGGGGCGTCCTTCTTGGCGTGGTGGTGCGTCTCGATGATCTCCACGTCCCAGCCGTCGCCGACGAGGCGCAGCGTCTCGCGCAGGGCGTGGGCGAGCACCTGCACGCCCAGCGACATGTTCGCGGCGAGGAGCACCGGCACCTTCTCCTCGGCGGCCCGCAGCGCCGCCACGCCGTCGTCGTCGAGGCTCGTCGTGCCGATGACGCACGCCACGCCGAGCCGCGCCGCCGCGGTCACGAGCTCCGCCGTCGCGTGTCCGGTGCTGAAATCGATGATCACGTCGGCGCCGTCCATGGCGGTCTCGACGTGCTGGGTGACGCGCACGCCGCACGGATGCCCGGCGTACCCGCCGGCGTCGGCGCCGAGCTCGGCGGACTGCGCGTGCTCCAGCGCCCCCACCAGCTTCACGTCGTGCGCCGCGGCGATCTGCTCGATCACCAGCCGTCCCATGCGCCCCGAAGCCCCGGCCACCGCGACGTGCAGCATGGCGGCTCAGCCCCCTCGCACGCCGAAGGCCTCGAGCGCCGCGACGGTCTTCTGCACCGACGCCGGCGCGGGCCACGCGAGCGGCAGGCGAACCTCCGCGGGAATGCGGCCCATCCAGTGCAGCGCGGCCTTCACCGGTCCGGGGTTGGTCTCGACGAACATCGAGTCGTGGACCGGGAGCAGCGCCTGGTGACGGCGCCGCGCGAGGGCGAGGTCCCCATCGAGAAACGCGCGAACGACGCCCTGCACCGCCGCGGGAACGACGTTGCTCGACACCGAGATCACGCCGCGGGCGCCGCACGCCATCATGCCGACGGTGAGCGCGTCGTCGCCGCAGAGCACGGTGAGCCGGTCGCCGAGCGCGGCGATGATCGACTGCGCGCGCAGGATGTTGCCCGTCGCCTCCTTCAGCGCGACGACGCGGGGGCAGAGCTTCGCGATCTCGACGACGCTCTCGGTGAGCAGGTCCGCGGTGCCGCGCGTGGGAACGTTGTAGAGCACCAGCGGCAGCGGCGTGGCGTCGTGCACGGCGCGCACGTGGGCGATGAGCCCGGCCTGCGTGGGCTTGTTGTAGTACGGCATGACCACCATCGCGGCGTCGGCGCCGAGCTCGTGGGCGGCGCGGGTGCGGGCGATGGTCTCCGCCGTCGCGTTGGTCCCGGTGCCCGCGATGACGGGGACGCGCCCCGCGACGGTGCGCACCACGGTCGCGATGATGTCGCGCGCCTCCGGGGCGGTGACCGTCGGCGACTCGCCGGTGGTGCCGCACGGGACGAGCCCGCCGATGCCCTCGGCGACCTGCCACGCCGCGAACGCCTCGACGGAGGCGAGATCCACCACCCCGTCGCGAAACGGGGTCACCATCGCCGTGAAGGCGCCATCGAGCCGGAGCGTCATCGTCGTACCTCGGCCGCTCCTCTACTCCGACAGCGGCGCGACGATCAACCGCCGCCCGGGGGATCCTGCGGACGCAACCCGAGCAGCGTCTCGCCCCAGCGTCGGAACGCCGTGAATGGCATCGGCTCGTCGACGACGGACCCTGCATGCGCCACGCCGGGCGCGCGAACGAGCAGCGGGACCGTGCGATCGAAGAGGTACGGCGACCCGTGGCTCGTGCCGAAGCCCAGGGCGTAGCCGGCGTCGAAGAACCAGCCCGCGCGGGCCTGCGCGTAGAGCGCCGCGCCGGTGCCGACGGGAATGGACCGGCAGAGCCGCGCCTCGACGGTGTCTGCGTCGGGGCACGCCGCGGGCACCGTGCGTACGTCGATGACGCGCTCGATGCCGGGCAGCTCGCGGAGCCGCGCGGCGAGGGCCGACTGCAACGCCTCGCGACGGACCGCGGCGAGGGCTTCGGCCTCGGGGGTCAGGTAGACGTACGGGTCCGCGATGCCGCGCACCCACGCGCCAGGACCTATCGCGCGCACCGCCACGGACTGCAGGTCCGCGGCCACCGCGTCGGGGTCGAGGCGCCCCGCGGGGCCGCACGGACGCTCGTAGGGATCGGGCGCTGCGCCGGGCGCGCACCACGGCATCGCGGCGGCGTTGCCGAGCACCTCGGGGAGCGCGACGGTGCCGTGGTCCGCGGACAGCACGAGGGTCCAGCCGTCCCGACCGGCGAGGGCATCGAGGCGATCCATGAAGTGGCCGAGGGCGGCGTCGAGGTGCCGCAGCTCGTCCCACGCCTCCCAGGAGTCGGGACCGAAGAGGTGGCCGACGTAGTCGTTCGACGACAGCGAGATCGCGAGGAGCATCGGCGCGTCGGGGCGGCGCGCGTGGGCCACGGCGTCCTCGGCGAGGCGGAGCACGGCGTCGTCGCCGCGCGGCGAGAAGCGCATCGCGCCGGGGGGCCGGCGAGCGTGCGCGAAGTCGTGCGGAAAGGTCGTGCCGAAGCCCTCGAGGTCGCCCTCGCCGCGCTGGTCGTCGGGCGTCGCCGCGTGCGCTCGAAGCCACGCCGGGTCGAGCGGGGTCCAAGGCTGCGCTCGAAGCGCCTGCATCGCCGCGGTGCCGCCGTCGGGATCGACCCACGCAGGGAGGTGCTGCGCGAAGGCCGTGGACGTCACGAAGCGGTCCCGGGAAGGGTCGAACCACAGCGTCGCGTCGGGGCGCCGTCCGCCACCGAAGATGGCGCCGCGGTCCTTGAGCGAGACGCTCACGATGACGGCGCCGGGGACGCGTTCGCGGAGCTCGTCGGCCAGCGTGTCTCCGCGAAGGCGCGCGATGGAGCTCCCGATGGAGTCCGTCGGTCCGGCTTCGGTGACGACGTGCGCCGACTCGTCGCGCAGGAACGACACGCGCGCACCGTGCCCGTCGGGGAGCTCGTTGGCGTGGATGCCGCTCTCGCGCGGAGGACGCCCGGTGTAGAGCGACGAGTGCCCCGGCGCGGTGTCCGTCGCAGCGTGGACGTAACGCACGTGCCGGTACCAGGCACCCTCGCGGCGAAGCCTCGCGAAGCCGCCGTCGTCGGGCAGCGTCGGCAATCGCGCCTCGGCGACCCACGCCGCGAACTGGTCGATGACCATGGTGACGACGAGCGGCGCCGGGTGCGCCTGCGAAGGAGCGGCGCGCGGAGGGGCAGGGCGTGGCGCGCACGCGGCGGCGGCGAGGGCGAGGGCGAGCAGGGGCGTCCGCATGGGGCGAAGATAGCCCCGGCGCCCGCGCTTGCGATGGCCGCGCGACGCGGTTCACTCTCGCGCCGATGAAGCTTCACCTTCGCGACACCGCCGGGTACGACGACGCGCTGCAGCGCCTCTCGGATCGCGGCGACGACGACCTCGACGCCGTCGCACCGGTGGTGCAGGCCATCCTTCATGCGGTGCGCACGCGCGGCGACGAGGCCCTGCGCGAATACGCCGACCTGTATGACGGCGGCGCCCCGGCGACGATGGAGCACGGTCCCGAAGCGCTCGCGGCGGCGGTTGCGCAGGTCGAGCCCGGGCTCGTGGCGGTGCTGCGGACCGCCGCCGAGCGCATCAGGGCGTACCACCAGCGGCAGTGCGACGTGGACGTGCGCTACACCGACGGCGACGGCGTGTCGCTCGGGTGGCGGCTGCGTCCCATCGCCCGGGCGGGGGTGTACGCGCCCGGCGGCAAGGCGCGGTACCCGTCGAGCGTGCTGATGTCGGCGGTGCCCGCGGCGGTGGCGGGGGTGCGCGAGGTCATCGTCGCCACGCCGAGGCCGACGCCGGAGATCCTCGCCGCGGCGCACATCGCGGGGGTGTCGCGGGTCTTCGACGTCGGCGGCGCGCAGGCCATCGCGGCGATGGCGTACGGCACGGCGACGGTTCCGCGCGTCGACAAGATCGTCGGCCCCGGCAACCTCTACGTGGCGTGCGCGAAGAAGCTCGTCTTCGGCCGCGTGGCCATCGACGGCATCGCGGGCCCGTCGGAGATCCTCGTGGTGGCCGACGACGGCGCGGACCCCGAGGTGGTGGCCGCCGACCTGCTGTCCCAGGCCGAGCACGACGAGGCCGCGTACCCGCTGCTCGTGACGACCTCGGCGGAGGCTGCGCATCGCGCGCTCGCGGCCCTCGAAGCTCAGCTCGCGACGCTGCCTCGACGCGGCATCGCCGAGGTGTCGGTGCGCGAGCACGGGCACGTCTTCGTGGCCGGCGACCTCGACGAGGCCGCGCGCGTCGTGTCGCTCCTCGCGTCGGAGCACCTCGCGCTGTTGGTGAGGGACCCGGAGTCGATGCTGCGCGCGGTGGGCGCGGCGGGGGCGGCGTTCCTCGGCGACTTCACGCCCGAGGCCGCGGGCGACTACCTCGCGGGACCGTCGCACGTGCTGCCCACTGGCGGCGCGGTGCGCTTCAGCTCGCCGCTCGGCGTGCACGACTTCGTGGTCCGCACGTCGGTGATCCGCTACGACCGCGCGTCGCTGGAGCGCCACGCCCCGGCGATCACGGCCTTCGCGAGGGCCGAGGGCCTCGAGGCGCACGCGCGCGCCGTCGAGGTCCGCCTGCGCGACCGGCCGCTCGTGTAGCATCGCCAACCATCATGGAGATGGCTCTCTTCGGGGTGCTCGCGGTGCTCGGCGCGCTCGCGATGGTCGCGGTGCGCGACCGGATGCAGCGCACGCACTCGGTGATCAGCAACTTCCCGATCGTCGGGCATTTTCGCTACTGGCTCGAGGACCTCGGGGGCCCGCTGCGGCAGTACATCGTCACCGGCAACGACGCCGAGCGCCCCTTCTCGCGCGACCAGCGGCGCTGGATCTACGCGTCGGCGAAGCACGAGAACAACTACTTCGGCTTCGGCACGGACAACGACCTCGAGCAGACGTCGGGCTACATCATCGTGCGCCACAGCGCGTTCCCGGTGAGTGCGCCGCACGACAAGGACTACGCCTGCCCGTCGGCGAAGGTGCTCGGCGGGTACCGCGGCCGCAAGAAGGCCTTTCGTCCCGCGTCCATCGTGAACACCAGCGCGATGAGCTACGGGTCGCTGAGCCGCAACGCCGTCGAGGCCATCAACCGCGGCGTGAAGCTCGCGGGCGCGTGGCAGAACACCGGCGAGGGCGGCATCAGCGACCACCATCGGCACGGCGGCGACATCCTCTGGCAGCTCGGCACCGGCTACTTCGGCTGCCGCGACGCGCAGGGGCGGTTCTCGATGGAGCGCTTCCTCGAGAGCGTCGCCAGCGCGCCGGTGAAGGCCATCGAGATCAAGCTCTCGCAGGGCGCCAAGCCCGGCCTCGGCGGCGTGCTGCCCGCGGCCAAGGTGACCGCCGAGATCGCCAAGATCCGGCTCATTCCGCTGGGCCAGGACTGCATCTCGCCGGCGGCGCACACGGCCTTCGGCGACGTCGACTCGATGTTGGATTTCATCGAGCGCCTCGCCGACGCGACGGGGCTTCCGGTGGGCATCAAGAGCGCCGTCGGCGACCTCGCGTTCTGGGAGCTCCTCGCGCGCAGCATGGACGTGACCCGCCGCGCTCCCGATTTCATCACCATCGACGGCGGCGAGGGCGGCACCGGAGCGGCCCCGCTCACCTTCGCGGACCACGTCTCGATGCCGTTCAAGCTCGGCTTCGCATCGGTGTACCGGACCTTCGCGGCGCGCGGGCTCCACGAGAAGGTGGTGTTCATCGGCTCGGGCAAGCTGGGCTTCCCGGAGCAGGGCGCGCTCGCGCTGGCCATGGGCTGCGACCTGCTCAACGTCGCGCGCGAGGCGATGCTGTCCATCGGATGCATCCAGGCGCAGCAGTGCCACACCGGCCACTGCCCGACGGGCGTCGCGACGCAGAGCGAGTGGCTCATGGCCGGCCTCGACCCGACGCTGAAGTCGGCGCGCCTCGCGAACTACCTCACGACGCTGCGCAAGGAGCTCATGGCCCTCGCCAACGCATGCGGCGAGTGGCACCCGGCGCTCGTGCCCCTCGATCGCATCGAGGTCGTCGACGCGCTGCGCTCCACCGGCGCGCGGGAGCTCTTCGGCTACGAGCCGGGCTGGGGGCTGCCGTCCGAAGAAGAGCGCGCCGCGGTGCGAGCGTTGATGCAACCCGCTGGACACGGCTGACCGTCGCCGTTCGCATCCTTGTGTCGGCGCGCCGCGCGATCGTAGAGTCCCCAGCACCCCACTCCCGTCCACTCCCAGGAGCCCTGGAACCCTTCATGCGAAGCCCCCTTCGACTCGCGTCCGTCGTCCTCGCGCTCGGCGCTGCCAGCGCCTGCGGCAGCACCGTGGTCATGGTCTCCGCCGATGCCGGCCCCACGACGGACACGGGAGCCGTCGACCGTCCGACGCCCACCGTGGACGTCCCGCTCTTCGACGCCGGCCCCCTCGACACCGGCGGCGACGCGCAGGCGCCCGAAGACAACCCGCCGCCCCCGCGCGACGTGCCCGCCGTCGACACGCGGGTTCCGCGGTGCGGCGACAGCATCCTCGACCCCGGCGAGAGCTGCGACGACGGCAACAACCGCTCCGGCGACGGGTGCAGCGCCACGTGCCGCTTCGAGGCGCGCTGCGGCGACGGCCACGTCGACCCCGGCGAGGTCTGCGACGACGGCAACAACCGCTCCGGCGACGGCTGCCGCTCGGACTGCCTCTCGAACGAGACCTGCGGCAACCACATCGTCGACGCCGAGGTGGGCGAGGTCTGCGACGGCACGCCGACGTGCGCGCCGAACTGCCACTCCATCGTCGGCTGCGGTAACGGCCACCTCGAGACCGGCGAGCAGTGCGACGACGGCAACGCGACGCGCTGGGACGGCTGCGGCCCCGACTGCCGCCTGGAGCAGGGGCTCGTGCTCAACCAGCTCTCGCTCGCTCCGGCCACCATGGGCTGCGACTTCTCCGGCGACGGCCAGCCGGACAACGCCTTCACCAGCGCCCTCGGCCCCGCCTACGGCGTGCTGAACACGTTCCTCACGTCGGGCGTGTCGAACGGTCAGGTGCTGCTGCAGCTCCTCTTCGTGAACCTGACGGACCCGCTCGGTCAGAACCTCTCGGACACGCGCGTCGGCTGGACCCTCGGCGGCGACGGCAACGCCGACACCACCGACAACGGGACCCCCGGCAACCCGCAGCAGGTGCGCGGCAACACGCTCAACGCGATGACGATGCTGCCCGTGGCCTCGTTCCAGAGCACCGCGGTGATGGGCATGCTCAACGGCGGTCCCGAGGACGTGCCGCTCCCCCTCGGCAACCTCGGCGGCCTCGGCGCCCTGGACTTCACGCTCCACCGCGCGCGCATCCGCGGCACCGTCGTCGCGAGCCCCACGCGCATCACGGACTTCCGTTCCGGCGTGCTCTGCGGCGCGCTGCCGGGCCACGACCTCGCGAACATCCAGAACCCGTCGGGGCTCATCCCGGGCGGCGGCGGTCGTGGCGGCGCGATGAGCAGCTTCCTCGAGCTCATCGTCGGCGGGCAGCGGCTCTTCATCTTCAACGTCGGTCCGCGGCAGCCCGACGTGGACCTCGACGGCGACGGTCTCGAGCGCTACGAGGCGACCATGGGCGCCGGCATGACGCCGCCGCAGATCACGGCCTGCATCGACGGCGATGGCACGCGCATCGAGGGCCGCACGTGCGCGCTCGACCCGCGCATGGCCGACGGCTTCTCCGCCGCATTCAACGTCTCCGGGGTGTGGATCACCCTGCGCGGCGTCTCCGGCGCGGCCACCGGCGGCTCCTCCGGCGGCTCAACGGGCTCGGCGGACGCCGGCGCCCCCACGCCGACGACCGCCCCCGACGCCGGCCCCTGAACGAAGATGTCTCTCGCCGCGGCCATCGAGGCGTGGCGCGCGCTGCTCGGCGAGGCCCACGTCTCGTCGGGCGGACCGCCGCTCGATGCGGTGCGACGATCGACCTTTCCGGTGTCGCAGTCCGCGTCGGCGGTGCTGCGACCGGGGAGCGCCGACGAGGTGCGCGGGTGCCTGCGCATCGCGTCGCGCGAGGGCGTGCGGCTGCACCCGGTTTCCGGCGGCCGCAATTGGGGCCTCGGCTCGCGGGTGCCGCCCGTCGATGGCACCGCGGTCATGGACCTCGCGCGCTTGGATCGCATCGTCGCCTTCGACGAGTCCATGGCGTGGGTGACGGTGGAGCCCGGCGTGACCTTCGCGCAGCTCTACGCGTTCCTCGCCGCGCGCGGCTCGCGGCTCTTCGTGAACAGCACCGGCGCCTCGCCGGGTTCGAGCGTGCTCGCGAACGCGCTGCTCCGCGGCGACGGCGCGGGTCCGCTCGGCGATCGTTGGACCCACGTCTGCGGTCTCGAGGTGGCGTTGGGCACCGGCGAGGTGCTTCGCACGGGCTACGCGCGGCATCCCGGCAGTCCGCTCGCACCGCTGCATCGTCACGGCGTCGGTCCGGTGCTCGACGGGCTCTTCTCGCAGTCGTCGCTCGGCGTTGTGACGCGCATGACGGTGTGGCTCACGCCGCTGCCTGCGTCGATCCAGGCGGTGCGCTTCTCGTGCGCGGACGACGCGCGGCTTCCGGGGGCCATCGACGCGCTGCGCACGCTGGTGCTCGAGGGCACGGTGCGCTGGCCTGCGGGCATCTGGAACGCCGTGCGCGTGCTCTCGACGCTGGGTCCGCGCGGTGACCTCGGGGTGCTGCGTGCGGCGCACGGCCTCGGCCATCGCTGGTACGGGCTCACGGCCCTCGCCGGCGCGACGGAGCTTCAGGGGCGCGCTCATCGCGAGCGCCTCGTCGACGTGCTCGGTCCCGCGGTCGACGCGTGGAGCATCGAGGAGCGCGTGGGCGATGCCGTCAGCGGCGCCGAGCTGCTGCTCCCCGAGGAGCCCGCGTTCCGCTTTCTCCAGGGCATGCCGCACGAGGAGAGCGTGCGGAGCGTGTACTGGTGCGCGGGTGCGTCGCCGCCGTCGGACCTCGACCCCGACCGCGACGGCTGCGGCGTCCTGTGGCTGTGCCCCACGGTGCCGCTCATCGGGGCCGCGGTGCGCGACGCGATGCTTCGCCTCGAGGCGGTGATGGAGTCCTACGGCTTCGATCCGATGCTCGCGGGCGTCGCCCACGGCGCGCGCGCGATGCACCTCGCGCCGCTGCTCCTCTGGGATCGCGCCGTGCCGGGGCGCGACGCCGCGGCGATGGCCTGTCACGCCGCGCTCGTCACGGCGATGGAAGAGCTCGGGTGCCTCCCGTATCGCGTCGGCATCCCGCCGTTGGACCGGGTGCCGACCGGCGACGACGACCGCGACGCCGTGCTCGCGCGGCTGCGTGCGGCGCTCGACCCGGGACGCGCGCTCGGCTGAAGGCTACGGGCTCGCGCGGGGGATCACGCAGCCCCGCAGCGGCGGCGGGGTCTGCTCGGAGATGCGGTAGAAGCCCGTGGCCGACGTGAGCGGCCCGATGGCGTCGGCGAAGTACGTGCAGACGCCGTACACGATGCTCATCATCAACAGCGGCAGCCATCCCAACGAGCGCTCGTTCTTCGCAGCCATGGACGCGAAGAACGGTAGCGCAGGGGCGCGCGGCGTGTCGATGGCGCGGCGTGCTCAGTCGTCGTCGGCGAGCGTGGCGTTGAAGAGCACGCCGATGGGAGCGTGATCCGAGACGTACGGCGCGCAGAACGCGAAGCTGCCGCCGCACACGTTGGTGACGGTGTCGTAGCGGCCCGACGCGCCGGTCCACTCGCGCGTGTACGAGCGGTCCATGAGCGCGTGGTCGTAGGGGTTCGACCAGGTGCTGGTGCCGAGCGTCGTGTCGCCGATGGCCACCGCGTCACCCGACACGAGCACGCGCGGACCGTGGATGCGCTCGCCGTTCACGAGCGTCCCGTTCTGGCTGCCGAGGTCCCGCACCGTCACCACGCCGTCGACGCTGGCGAGCGCCGCGTGCCGTCGCGACGAGGCGACGTCGGAGAGCTGGATCTCGCACTCCGGAGCGCGACCGATGACCACGGTGCCTCGCAACGGCAGCCGCCGCAGCACCGACGAGTCGTTCGCCACGATGAGGACCGACGCCCGCGCGGAGGCGGCACCGCGCGTCGGAGCCTGCGTCGGGAGGGCCTCGAGCTCGTCCGCCATGGCGGCCCGGACATTCGCACGCGACGCCCCGGAGCGTCGAGGATCCAAGCGTCTGGACGCGGTACCCTGGCACGCCGTGAAGCCCCCCGACGCATCGGTGGCCCACGCGGAGACGCTCCGCGTCCAAGGGACCGCGCCTACTGCGACATCGATGCCCTCGTCGCCGCCGACTCCCGGTACTGGCGGGCGCGACCTGCGGGTCGTGCCCTCGCTCCAGGGCTCCGGCGCGCGCACCGTCATCCTCGACCAGGAGCACGTCGCGAGCGTCGCCCGGCTGCGCTCGGTCTACGTGATCGGCGCGGTGCTGTGGGTGATCCTCGCGCTCCTCGACTGGGCCAACGCACGCCTCGTCGACGGCGCCCCGCTGACGACGATGCTGGTGATCCGCGTGATCCCGCTCGCGATCATGCTCGCCGCGGCGGTTCGCATGCGTCGCCCCGTGTCGTCCGCGTTGCTGCGCGCGCTCGACCTCGTCCCCTTCGGCTGCGCGACCGTCGCCGTCGCGGTGAACACGCTGCTCGTGCGGGGCACCGGGAGCCCGTTCGCGCATGGCATCTCGTGCATCCTCGTCGCCCGCGGCATCGCGCTGCCGGAGCATCGCCGCAAGGGCCTCGCCGGCTTCGGCTTCATCGCGGCGCTGTTCCCCCTCACGGTCCTCGTCGGCGCGGCCTTCGACGACGGGACCGCTGCGCGCATCGCCGAGCCCCGCGGCTTCGTCGACTTCGGCACGCAGACGTTCCTCATCGCGACGACGGCGCTGATCCTCGCCTTCGGCAACCACGTCGTCTGGACGCTGCGGCGGCAGCTCTTCGAGGCGCGCAGCGTCGGTCGCTACCGCCTCAAGCGCCGCATCGGAAGCGGTGGCATGGGCGAGGTGTGGGCGGCGTGGCACGAGGCCTTCAAGCGCGACGTCGCGGTGAAGGTGTTGAAGCCCGATCGCTCGGCGGAGATCGACGTGGTGCGCTTCGAGCGCGAGATCCAGCTCACGAGCTCGCTCACGCATCCCAACACGATCCGCGTCTACGACTGCGGCATCACCGCCGACGGGCTCTGGTTCTATGCCATGGAGCTCCTCGACGGCGAGACCCTCGCGGCCCGCGTGCGCCGTGAGGGAGCGCTGGCGCCGGAGGTCTCCGTGCACGTGGTGCTGCAGGCCTGCCGCTCCCTCGGCGAGGCCCACCACCGCGGCCTCGTCCACCGCGACGTGAAGCCCGCCAACCTGGTCATCTCGGCGACCGCCGAGGACCCGGTGTTCGTGAAGGTCCTCGATTTCGGCATCGCGCGGCCCGTGGTCGCCGGCGATGACGGCGCCATCACGGCCACCGGCGCCGTGCTCGGAACCCCCGCGTACATGTCACCCGAGCAGGTGCACGGCCGCGTCACGGACCCGCGCTCCGACGTGTACTCCCTCGGCGCGACGCTCTACTTCGCGCTCACCGGCCGACCCCCCTTCGAGGGGACGAACACCGCGACGCTGATGCTCGCGCACGCCCACGACGTTCCGTCGCCGCCGTCTTCGGTGTCGCAGGCCGTGTCCCCGGCGCTCGACGCCGTGGTCCTTCGCTGCCTCGCCAAGGACCCGGCGGACCGCTACGCAGACGCAACGGCGCTGGAGGCCGCGCTCGCAGCGATCTGAGCGGCGCGGCCATCGGCGAGAGCGCGGGGGCGCGCGAGGGGATCAGTGCCGCGGGGCGGCAGGGGCGGGCGGGGCGACGGGGGCGTGGGCCGGCGCGGGAGCCGCGGGGTGGTCGCGGTGCAGCGCCGTGTCGTGGATGTCGCCGACGTTCGCCGTCGCAGCGGACTGGGTCATCGTCGACTCGGCGGAGGCGGGGTCGACGATCACGAACTCCACGCGGCGGTTGCGCGCGCGGCCCTCACGCGTCTGGTTCGACGCGACGGCGCGGTCCGGACCGAAGCCCTGGGCCTCGAGGCGCGAGGCCTCGATGCTGTGCTCCGTGAGCCACCGCAGCACGGCGTTGGCGCGGCGCTGCGAGAGCTCGACGTTGTGGTCGTGCGTGGCGCGGTCGTCGGTATGGCCCTCGATGCGGACGCGGCGGATGAACCCCGACGCGCGAAGCACGTCGGCCACGCGACCGAGCACCGCGAAGCTCTGCGGCTTGATCACGTCGCGGTCCGTGTCGAAGAAGATCGGGCTCAGGATGTTGATGCGCCCGCCGTTCATCACGACGCCGCCCGGGCAGCCGTTGAGCAGCGGGTTCTCCGACGGCGCGCCAGGCTCGTCGGGGCAGTGGTCCGTCGCGTCGGGCACGGTGTCGTGGTCGCGGTCCGGCAGCGGGCAGCCCAGGCGCGCCGGGTCCGGGTGCGGTCCGTGGTGGACGTCGGGGCACAGGTCGGCGTGGTCGAGCACGCCGTCACGGTCGCGGTCGCCATCCGGGCAGCCGCGGCGCTCCGGATCCGGATGGTCGCCCTGCGGCGTCGTCGGGCACACGTCGTCGGGGTCGAAGATGCCGTCGTTGTCGGTGTCGGGCAGCGGACATCCGAGGCGCGTCGGGTCGGGGTGTGTACCCTGCGGCACCGTCACGCAGACGTCGTCGTTGTCGTAGACGCCGTCGCCGTCGGTGTCGATGAGCGGGCACCCGAGGCGCGCGGGGTCGGGGTGCGGACCGCGCGGAACGTCGACGCAGAGGTCGTCGGCGTCGAGCACGCCGTCGTGGTCGCGGTCCGGCGGAGGCGCCGGCGGCTCGCGGTTCACCGGGGCGTACGCGACGGAGAGCAGCCCGCGTCCGGCCGGCACGCCGTAGCCGCGCTCGATGCCGAAGCCGCCGCCGAGGCCCACGAGCACCTTGTCGGCGATGAGGTAGTGGGCGCCGAGAATGAGCTCAGCGCCCCACTGCCCGGGCTGGAACGCCGAGGTGCCCTGGCCGGCCGCGGCCGGAAGATCGCGGATGGCGGTGGCAACGTACGCCTCGGGTCCGACGGTGAGGCGGTCGTGGTCCGCGACGAAGCCCACGGCGGCGCTCATGCGGAGCTCGTTGCCGATGGCGAGGTTCGCGGCGTCGATGCTGCCACGCACCTGGAACGCGCCGGTGAAGGCCCAGCGCACGATGCTCGCGCGGCCCGCGAGGATGAGCCGAGGCTCGACGCGCACGCTCTCGTCGCCGGTGTTCGACGCGCGCGTCCCCGTGGGGAGCCAGAGGTTCACGCCGAGGTGCAGCGAGATCGCGTCGCGGTCGCTGTGCCCGATGAGTCGAACGCGGACCCCCGCGCGAAGGTCGCCAGCGGCCAGGCTGCCCGCCGGGGTGATCGGCAACGGGTCCGTCGAGGCGCCAGCGCCCGACTGGTAGAGCGACACCGGGAGCGAGAGCGAGAGGCCCACGCGATCGAGGAACGAGTACGCCGCCCCGAGGTGACCCACGAACTCGCCGGAGATGGCGTTCGAGGTGCGTACCGTTCCGTCGGCGAACTCCTGGCGCAGCACGAGCGGGTTCGCCGCGTAGTCGGCCTCGAGCCCCACTGCGAAGCGCCGCGTCGACGTGTACCAGGGGTGCTCCGCGAAGAAGAACGGATCGCCCGTCGTCGTCGGCTCGTACCGGTTCAGGGCCCATCCCGGCGCGGTCTGCGCCGCGGCCCGCGTCGATGCCGCAAGACATCCGAGCAGCACGGCGATGGCCGCGCGCCTTCTCCCAGTGTAGGCGTTCATCGGGCGCAGCCTAGTGAACCCGCGGGCCTCACCGCAAGTGCGTCGCGCCCCCGGAAGACGTCCTTGACGCCCGCATCCCGGCTCCCGCACGGTCCTCCGCAGCCGTGCGCGTCCTCCATGTGCTCCACAGCATGACCTTCGGCGGGGCCGAGGTGCTCGTGCACGACTTCCTCCGCGCCAACCGTGACCGGGCCGCGCAGACCATCGTCTGCCTCGACGCCGTCGGTCCCCTCGGCGAGGGGCTGCGGGCCGACGGCGTGCGCGTGGAGCTGTTGCACCGCCGCGAGGGATTCCAGCCCCGCATCGCCGTCGCCTTGAACGCGCTGGTGCGCGAGATCCGGCCCGACGTGGTCTGCGCGCACCAGTACACGCCGTACTCGTACGCGGCGATGGCGATCGGCCCGATGCGCCACCGGCCGGGCCTGGTGTTCGTGGAGCACGGACGGCACTACCCCGACGTGCGGAGGCCCAAGCGCGTGCTCGCGAACCGCGTGGCGTTCCTCCCGGTCACGCGCCGCGTGGTCGCGGTGTGCGGCTACATCAAGCGGCTCCTCGTCGAGAACGAGGGCATCCCCGCGTCGCGCATCGACGTGATCCACAACGGCGTCGACCCCTCGCGCTTCGATCCGGCGCTCGCCCAGCCCGACGTGCGCGCGGAGCTCGGCATCCCCGCCGGTGCGCCGGTCGTCACCTGCGTCGCGCGCTTTCACCCGGTGAAGGACCATCCGACGCTGCTGCGGGCCTTCGCCGCAACGAGCGCTGCGGTGCCCGACGCGCGGCTGCTCCTCGTCGGCGGCGGCGATGCGGCGCCCCTGCGCTCCCTCGCGGCGGAGCTGGGCGTGGCCGAGCGCGTGGTGTTCGCCGGCGTGCGGCGCGACATCCCGGCCGTCTACGCCGCCAGCGACCTGTTCGCGATGGCGTCGCTCTCCGAGGGCACGTCGGTGACGCTGCTCGAGGCGATGCTGTCGCGCCGCGCCACGGTCGTCACCGACGTCGGCGGCAACCCGGAGATCGTGCTGCGCGGACGATCTGGGCTCCTCGTTCCGCGCGGCGACGCGTCGGCCATGGGGGCGGCGCTGGTCTCGCTGCTCCGCGACCCGGAGCGCCGCGCGGCCATGGGCGACGCCGGACGCGCGCGGGTCCTCGACGGCTTCACCCAGGCGCGCATGCACGCAGGCTGGCTCGCCACGCTCCAGGACGCCAGCGCGCCCTGACGCTCCTTCACCCCACCGCCCGGAGAACGCCCGCATGTGCGGCATCGCAGGAATCGTGAACCTCTCGTCGGCGCTGCCGCCGCCCTCTCGCGACGTGGTGCGGGCGATGGTACGGGCCATCCGCCACCGGGGCCCCGACGAGTTCGGGCTCTTTCGCGACGGGCACGCGGCGCTCGGCCACGCGCGCCTCTCCATCGTGGACCTCGCCAGCGGTCAGCAGCCCCTCGCCAACGAGGACCGCACGCGCTGGCTGGTCTTCAACGGCGAGGTGTTCAACTTCGTCGAGCTGCGGGCCGAGCTCGAGGCCGCCGGGCACGTGTTCCGCACGCACTCCGACACCGAGGTCATCGTGCACGCGTGGGAGCAGTGGGGCCCCGCGGCCTTCGGGCGCTTCAACGGCCAGTGGGCCATCGCGCTGTGGGATGCGGGCTCCCGCGAGCTCGTGCTCTGCCGCGACCGCGTCGGCGTGCGTCCGCTGTTCGTGCACACCCACGGCGGACGGCTCTGGTTCGCCAGCGAGGTGAAGGCCCTCCTCGCCGACCCCGACGTGCCCCGCGCGCTGGACCCGCGAGGCATCGAGGAGACCTTCACCTTCTGGGGCTCCCGCGCGCCGACGTCGGTCTTCGCCGGCATCGAGGAGCTCCCGCCCGGAGTGGTGCGCCGCTACCGCGCCGACGGCACCCACGTCGACGAGGTGTACTGGCATCCGAGCTATCCCCGAGTGCGCGGCGAAGGCCCCCGGGACGCCGAGGCGTGCTCCCTCGACGAGGCCGTCGACGGGCTGCGCGCGCGGCTCCTGGCGGCCTCGGAGCTGCGCATGCTTCGCGCCGACGTCCCCGTGGGCGCGTACCTCTCCGGCGGCATCGACTCGAGCTACGTGGCCTGGCTCGCACGCGACGCGGTGCGCGGGCGCTTCCACACCTTCTCGCTGCGCTTCGAGGACCCGGAGTACGACGAGACCCGCTACCAGCGCCTCATGGTGGAGCGCCTCGGCAGCGACCACGCCGAGGTCGTCGCGTCGCGTCGTGACATCGCCGAGGTCTTTCCCACGGTGGTCGCCCACGCCGAGCGCCCGCTCCTGCGCACCGGGCCTGCGCCGCTGTTCCTGCTCTCGAAGCTGGTGCGGGATCGCGGGTTGAAGGTCGTCCTCACCGGCGAGGGGTCCGACGAGATGCTCGGCGGCTACGACCTCTTCCGCGAGGCGAAGGTGCGGCGCTTCTGGGCGCGGCAGCCGGCGTCGACGGAGCGACCCAAGCTCTTCGACCGGCTGTACCCGTGGCTCGCACGATCCCCTGCGGCGGCGCGCGGCCTCGCGGTGCAGTTCTGGGCGCGGGGCCTCGACCGGCCCGAAGACCCGACGTTCTCGCACGGTCCTCGCTGGGCCAGCGCGAGCGCCCTCCAGCGCCTCTTCGCCAAGGACTGGCGTCAGCGCGCCGCCGAAGACCCGCGCCCCGGCCCCGTCGAGGCCCTCGTCGCGTCGCTGCCGTCGGACTTCGACCGGTGGTCCGAGCTCGCCCGCGCGCAGTACCTCGAGGTCGTCACGCTGCTGAACCCGTACATCCTGGCGTCGCAGGGCGATCGCATGCTCATGGCGAACTCCGTCGAGGGGCGCTTTCCCTTCCTCGACCGCGAGGTCATGGCCTTCGCCAACGACATGCCCGCGCGCTTCAAGCTCCAGGGGCTCGACGAGAAGCACGTGCTCAAGCGGGCCGCCGCCGCGGTGCTCCCGCGCGAGATCCTCGAGCGTCCGAAGCAGCCGTACCGAGCCCCCGACGCGGCGTGCTTCACCGGGGCCGACGCTCCCGAGTGGGTGCGCGAGGTCACCACCGAAGCCGCGTTGCGCGAGGTCGGAGTGTTCGACGCGCCGGCGGTCACGGCCCTCTTCGAGAAGGCCCGGCGCGTGGCGGCGAAGGGCGGCGACGGCAGCTTCAGCAACGCCGACAACATGGCCGTCGTGGGCGTTCTCTCGACGCAGCTCCTCGCGCGCACCTTCGTGACCGCGCCCTCGCCGACGATCGTCGACGACGGAGCGGTGTGGCGCACCGACGTCGACCGCGTGGCCTGAGCGCCTCGGGTTACGGCTTCAGGGGTCGAGCGGCGGCGGGGGCTCCGTGAGCCGCTGGTGGAACGGATCGCCCCGCTCGATCCAGAGGTAGAGCACCGGCAGGGTGACGAGCAGCAGCGGCGTCGCGAAGAGCACGCCGCCGACGATGACGAGCGCGAAGGGGCGCTGCGTCTCGCTGCCCATGGCGTGCGACGTCGCCGCGGGCAGCAGCCCAAGCGCCGCGAGGGTGGCGGTGATGAGCACGGCCCGCATGCGCCGCGCCGAGCCCTCGCAGACGGCCTCGGTCAAGCGCATGCCCTGATCGCGGAGCTCGTTGATCGACGACACCACCACGACGCCCGCGAGCACGGTCTGGCCGAGCAGCGCGATGCCGCCGACCACCGCCGACACCGAGAGGTTCACGTGCGACACCTTCAGCGCGAGCGCGGCGCCCGGGAGGCACAGCAGCGATCCGGCGAGCACCACCATCGCGCTGCGCATGCGCTGGAAGACGCCGTACAGCAGCAGGCAGATGAGCAGGATCACGATGGGGACGATGACCGCGAGGCGCTTCATCGCGCGCTGCTGGCTCTCGAACTCACCGCCCCACGTCATCGTGTAGCCCTCGGGCAGCGACACCGCGCGGGTCACGCGGGTGCGCGCCTCGGCGACGACGCTCCCGAGGTCCCGTCCCTCGATGTTGAACTTCAGCGCGATGAACCGGGAGCCCTGGTTGCGTTGGATCGCCGCGCGCCCCGTGCCGAGGTGCACTGTCGCGAGCGCGCCCAGGGGCACCCGCGCCCCGCCCGGCGTCGTCACCGGAATCTCCCGGATGCGATCGACGCCCACGCGGAACGGCTCGGAGACGCGCACGGCGACCTCGACGCGGCGCTCGCCCTCCCAGATCTCCGTCGCGACGTCGCCGCCGATGGCGGCCTCGATGACGTCGTCGACGTCGGCGACGTGCAGGCCGTAGAGGCCGATGGCCTCGCGGTCGATGTCGATGCGGAGCTGCGGCACCACGCCGGTCTGGTAGAGGCCGAGGTCGCGCACGCCGCGCACCGGCGCGATGGCGTCGCGGGTCTGCTCCGCGAGGCGCTGCATCACGTCGAGGTTCTCGCCGTAGATCTTGATCGCGACCTTGCCCTTGATGCCCGAGATGCTCTCGAGCACGTTGTCGACGATCGGCTGCGAGAAGATGTACTCGACGCCGGGGACCCGCCGGAGCTGCGTGCGCATCGCCTCGACGAGCTGTGGGCGCGAGCGTCCCGAGGTCCACGTCTCCTCGGGGCGCAGGCTGACCATCATCTGGGCGATGTTCACCGGCGCGGGATCGGTGCCGTCCTCGGGCCGGCCGAGCTGCGAGACCACCTCGTGCACCTCGCTGAACGAGCGCAGCGTCTGCCGGAGGCCCGGCACGATGCGCTCGCCTTCCTCGAGGGCCTGCGACGACGGGAAGATGGCGGTGACGAACATGCCGCCCTCGTTGAGCTCGGGAAGGAACTCGGTCCCCAGCGTGCGGCCGGCGAGCACGGCGACGAGCAGCGCGGTGCTCGCGATGGCACCGACCACCGCGGAGTGCGTGAGGCACCAGCGAACCTGCGCCTCGTAGCGACGACGCAGCGCGCTCACCCAGCGGGGCTCCGCATGGTGGCCGGGCGCGGCGAGCCGGATGGCGACGCGCGAGAGCGCCGGAACGACCGTCAGCGACCACACGAGCGCGCCGAGGAGCGCGAAGCCGTAGGTCAGCGCCATCGGAGCGAAGATGCGTCCCTCGACCCGCTCCATCGTGAAGATCGGGAGCAGCGCCGCGGTGATGATCGCGAGGGCGAAGACCACTGGACGCACCACCTGCCGCGCGGTCTCGCGCACCACCGCGGTCCTCGAGAGTTCGGGGCGGGTGGCGCCCACGTGGTAGACGGTCTCGACGAAGATCACCGCGCCGTCGACGAGGATCCCGAAGTCCACCGCGCCCAACGAGATCAGGTTCGCCGGCATCTTCAGGAGCCGCAGGCCGGTGAACGCCGTCAGCAGCGCCAGCGGAATGATCGTCGCGACGACGAGCGGCCCGCGAACGGCGCCGAGGAAGATCGCCAGCACGAGGATCACCAGGATCGCCCCCTCGAGCAGGTTGTGCCGCACCGTGTGCAGCGACCGATCCATGAGCTGCGTGCGGTCGTAGTACGGGACGACGCGCGCCCCGCGCGGCAGCACCTCGGCGTTCAGGCGCTCCACGGCGCGGTGGATCCCCTCGAGCACCACGGCAGGGTGGGCGCGCTTGCGAAGGAGCACGATCCCCTCGGGGGTCTCGACCTCCGCGTTGCGGCCGACGACGCCGCGGCGCGGCACGTGACCGAGCACGACCTGCGCGACGTCGTCCACGCGGATCGGGACGCCGTGCGGAGCGGCTAGAGCGACGTGGTGGATGTCGAGGGGGCTCGCGAGGTACCCGAGGCCCCGGACGACGTACTCCTCGGCGCCGTGCCGCACGTAGTTGCCGCCGGCCGCGCCCGACGATCGACGCAGCGCCTCGACCACGTCGGGGATGGAGAGCCCCCGCGCCGACAGGCGATTCGGGTCCACGCGCACCTGGTACTGCCGCTGGAACCCTCCGAAGGAGACGACGTCCGCGACACCGGGGACGCGGCGCAAGGCGCGCGACACGACCCAATCCTGCAGTCCCCGGCGATCCATCGCCGTGAGTCCAGGACCCTCGACGGTGTAGCGGTACACCTCGCCGACGGGCGTCGACTCGGGGCCCAGCGTCGCGATGATGCCCTCCGGAAGCTCGACCTGGCGAAGGCGCTCGCCGACCCGCGTGCGCGCCACGAAGTCGTCCGCGCCGTCGTCGAAGGTCGCCGTGATCTGCGACAGCCCGAACACGGAGATGGAGCGGAGGTCCACCATGTCCGGGATGCCGGCCATCTCCCGCTCGATGGGGATCGTGACCTGCCGCTCGACCTCCTCGGCGGCTCGCCCCGGAGCCAGTGTGATGACCTGCACCTGAAGGTTGGTCACGTCGGGAAACGCCTCGATGGGCACGCCGAGCATCTGTCCGTAGCCGATGATCGCGGCGACCACCGCTACGCCGAGCACCGCCCAGGGGCGATGCACGGCGAACGCGACGAGGCGCTGGAGCATCAGAGCACCTGGCCCCCGGCCGCATCGAGCAGCAGCGCACCCTCGACGACCACACGCTCCCCGGGCCGGATGCCATCGAGCACCTGCGCGCGGCCGGCCAGCTCCGCGCCGACGGCGATGGCCCGGCGCTCGAAGTGCCCGCGCGAGGTCTCCACGAAGGCCACGTAGCCGCCGGCGTCGGTCACCAGCGCGCTCAAGGGCAGCAACACGACGCCTGCCGAGCGCGTGCGGAGCGTCACCCGCGCGAACATCTCGGGCTTCAGCGCGTGGTCCGGGTTGGCGAGGCTGACCCGCACGACGAGCGTGCGCGCGTTCGGATCGACGGCCTCGGCCACGCGATCGACGACGCTCGTGAAGTGCCTGCCTGGGAGGGCCGGGATCTCGATCTCGACGGCGTCGCCGGCATGCACCGCCGCCCCTTGGCTCTCGTGCAGATGCGCGAGAACCCAGACGCGGTCGAGGTCGGCGATGAGGAACGCCGGCTCCGCAGCATCGGGGCGCGCCTCGGCGCCGACCCGCAGCGAGCGCTGGATCACCGTTCCGGAGATCGGCGCCCGCAGCGTGTAGGTCCCGACGGCCATCGGCGGCGCGCCCATGCTCTGGAGCACCGCCCCGGCGCGCTGCTCTTCGGCCCGGGCGGTCGCGAGGGAGGTTCGAGCGTCGATGACGTCGCGCTGGGAGCCGGCGCCCTCCGCGGCGAGGCGCTGCGCCCGGGCGAGCGATTGTTCGGCGGCGACGCGGTTGATGCGCGCCTCCGAGAGCCCCGCTCCCGCGCCGGCGACCTCGGCGGAGTACACGCTGGCGAGCGGCGCTCCGCTGGCCACATGATCGCCCGGCGAAGCCAGCAGCCGCACCACGCGGCCCTGGACGGGCGGAATGATCGCAGCGACGTGCTCCTCGTCGAAGCCCACGCTTCCCTGCGCCACGATGGCCGCACCCTGCGAGTCCAGCACCGCGACGGCGACCCGCACGAACGCCGATGGCTCCGCAGGAGCCGATGCAACCGGTAGCGGCTCACGATGCGGGCCGCACGCAGCGAGCACCGCGGCCAGTCCGACGAAGGTCCAGGTTCGCACGTCGGCAGCGTATCCCCTTCGCGTCGAAGTGCGGAGCAGATGTCGCTGTGTCCGTGGCTTCGGAGCCACATCGTCGCGCGCGCCATCCGGGGGCGCGGGCCGAACGGCGGTCGAGCGTCGCGTCTCGGCGCGGGCAACGGCGGTAGCGATCGGTCCGAAGGGGGGACTCGCTGGCCGCGCTCCCGAGGCCGGGACCCTCGGAAGGGGGGTGATGACGAAGGTGAGGGTGGTGTACGACGGCCACGAGGGGGGGCTCGTTGCCATCGAACTCCCCATCGGGACCCTCGAGCCGGGGTTGCTCGTGCGACGACCCTGGGTCCGGGCGGTCGCAGTGGCCTTTCAGCCGCGCCGCCGTCGACGGGCAGCCAACGCGAGCGCGCCGAGGCCGAGGAGCGACCCACGCCAGCCGACTGCGCCGGGGGAGCGCACGTCGCACTGGAGACCCCCGTGCACCGCCGTCGGCTGGCTCGTCGGAACGTCGACGAACAGCGTGGCGCTCGCATCGGCGAAGACCGGGCCGCCGGCATCGACGGACGACGCGGCGTCGGGGTACCGAGGGCTGCCTGCATCGGGGTACGTCGGGCACACCGGCGGCGACGGAACGTGGAGCTGATGACCGTAGTGGTAGAGCTGCACGCGCTCAGCCCGATCGCTCGACTGCAGCGTGAGGTCGCGATCCAGCATCGCCGCGGGCAGGTCGGCGCGCAGGCGGGTCACGTACGGGCGGCTCGAGAGCGTCGAGGTGATGACCCGCACGTCGTCCATGGGGTCCGTCGGCGCCGTGTCGCCCGCGTCCGCGGACGCTCCGCCAGCGCTGCGGGCGATGCTCCAGCTCCCGACGTCGTAGTGCGTCGCCACCTCGGAGAGCCAGAGCCGGCGTCCGTTGGTCGCGTTGAGGGCGTTGAAGGCTGCGAGGAAGTCCTGGGGCTCGCTGCGGCCGGCGGTCCAGTCCCAGGTGAGGTCGTTGTCCGAGAGCTCGCCGTTGGGGAAGTTCGCCGCCTCGATGCGCGAGCTCGCGAACACCGTGAGCGCGAGGCCCACGTGGTCGGCGACGCCCGCGGCGATCATTCGCAGCGGCAGCGTCGGGACGTAGCCGTCCATGGACACCCGCACGGGCTGCATGCGCGGGTAGATGCCGTCGGTCGGCGGCCGCAGGCGAAGCGCGACGAAGTCCATGCTGGACGTCGTGTAGAACTCGATGACCGGCCGGAGCGCGTCGGGAACCGTGTACCCGTTGTCGCGAAGCCAGCTCGTGATCGCCGTCGGGTCCGACCCCCGGATGATCGAGACGGCGTACGGACCGACCACCTGCATCGCGAGCACCGTCACGTCCCCGGCAACCGCGGCGTCGGAGAACGACGCGTTGCCGCCGCCAGCGTAGGGAGGTCCCGGGCACGGGGTGAACGGGTAGTTCGGCCGGACGAGCAGCGGCGCGGTGACCGTGTTCACGTAGTTCAGGAAGGCATCGTCCGCGATGGCGACGTGCGTGCCGGTCGTGTACCGGATCGGCAGGATCCAGCTGAACTCGGCGGGACGGCCGGAGTACTCGAACTGGTCCCAGAGCGTCGTCTGCGTTGCCGCGAGCGAGAGGACCATGCGGTGGTCGGTCACGACCTGCACGTCCGTCGGCTGGGCCGGCGGCGGCCCGAAGCACCCCCCGCACGCCAGCGCCTCGGCCCCGAAGAGCGCCGTTCCGAGTCCCACCGTCACTGCCAGCCAGCCGTTCGTTCGCATCGAGATCCTCCGGAGCGCACATGACAGCACGCTCCGTGCCCGACGAGGAAACTGCGGCGGGCAGTCATCGAATAGATCCGCCGGTCCGCAGCGCCTGCGGCCCGAGGCACATCCCGGCACACGGCGGGCTATGCTCGCGCCGACGATGCCCGCCCTTCGCCTGGCCGAACTCACCACCGTCGCCGTCGAAGCGCTCCTCGCGTTGCCGCACCCGGTGGCGCTGCTCCCCGTCGGGAGCACCGAGCCGCATGGTCCGCACCTCCCTCTCGCTACGGACACGCTGCTGTCCGAGCACACGTGCGTGCTGGCGGCGCGCGCGCTCCGTGCGCGGGGCGTCGCGGCCGTGGCGTGCCCGCCGCTGCCCTATGGCGTGACCCACTACGCCGACGGCTTCGCCGGTGCCATCTCGCTCAGCGCCGCGACCACCGAGGCGATGCTTCGGGAGCTCTGCGCGGCCCATCGCGCAGCGGGCTTCGAGCGCGTCGTGGTGGTGAACCATCACCTCGAGCCCGCGCACCTCGACGCCGTCACCCGCGCCGTGGCCGGCGTCGACGGCGCGCTGTTCCCGACGCAGCTCTCGCGACGGTGGGGGCGCCTCCTCGGCGAGGAGTTCAAGAAGGGCGAGTGCCACGCCGGTAGCTACGAGTCGTCGCTGGTGCTGGCGGCACGCCCGGAGCTCGTCGACGAAGCCGTCCGGGCGGAGCTGGCCGAGGTGCCGATCTCGCTGTCGAAGGCCATGCGCGAGGGGCTCACGACGTTCAAGGCCATGGGCGCTGCGCGCGGCTACTTCGGCAACCCGTCCGCCGCGTCCGCCGAGGAGGGCCGCGAACTCTACGCGCACCTCGTCGAGATGGTGGTGACGGAGGTCTGCGAGTCCCTGTCGATCGGCACAGTCGTCGGTTGAGATTCGCCACCGGATGGTGAATGGTCCGCGCACCCATGCGCTGCGCCGACCTTCCCCGCCGCCTGCTCCTCGGATCGACCCTCGCGTTGCTCGCGGCGTGCTCCGGCACGGTCACCGTCAATGCCACCGACGCGGGCGCGCCCCGCCCGGACGTGCAGGACGTTCCGACGATCGACGACACCGGCCCCGAGGCGGCGGTCGACGTGCCGATGGTGGTCGACACCGGCCCGGCGCACAGCGGCATCGGTGACCCGTGCACGAGCGACGGCGCGGCCTTTCCGCCTTCGCAGGGAACCTGCGGCGCGGGCCAGGTCTGCCTCGCTCCGGCGATCGGCTTCCCGGACGGATACTGCTCCACGGTGTGTCAGGGAACGCGCTGCCCGTCGGACTCCGTCTGCGGTCGCGTCCAGGGCTACCCGGTCTGTCTCGTGCGTTGCACGGCGAACAGCGACTGCCGGGCCGGGTACGTGTGCGGCGCCTCGGGCAACGGGAGTTCCCGGGTGTGCATGGTGAACGACGCACCGGTCGGCACGCGCCCCGACGGCTCGGCGTGCTTCACCGCGGGCACGACCGGCTCGCACCCCGCGCCAGCCCTGCTTCGCACCGCGTTCACCGGCGCCAACGGCGCCGCGAGCACCCCGCGCACGGACAGCTTCCTCGAGGCCGAGGGCAACGTGGCGGTGCACCCCATGTCGGGCCACGTCGCGGTCTCGTACATCGCGCTCAACGGCGGCGGCTCCGTGTACATGGGCACGTCGCACAACCCCGGGACCAACACCGGCTGGGTGGGCGATGGGACGGTCACCGATCCGGCGTTCAACAGCTCCAGCGACCCGGTGCTCGACTGGGGCACCGACGGCACGCTTCGCATGACGTTCATCGGCCTGCAGCGCGGCGCGACGGGTCAGGTCACCAGCGTGCACGTCCGCTACACCGAGAGCACCGACGAGGGCGCGACGTGGACCACCCCGACGCAGGTCGAACCCAACGGGACCTGCGTCACGCCGGGCATCTGCGACAAGCCGTGGATCCTCTCGGCGCCTCCGACGAACCCCGGCGGACCGCCGGTGCTCTACATCGGCTACCTGGCGCAGACGTCCAACTCCGCCAACCTCAACGTCGAGCGCTCGGACGACGGCGGGCACACCTGGTCCGCGCCGACCCGGCTCGCGGCAGCGGGCCCGCTCGGCCGCGTGCTGATCTCGCACAACCTCATCCAGCTCGCAGCCGGCTCCGGCGGCCTCGTCGCCGCGGCGTGGTCGGGCCTCACGCTCGGTGACGGCACCGGCGGCGGCGCCACCAGCGAGGTGCGCTTCGGCTCGGCGGACAACCGAGTGCTGTTCCGCCGCAGCCATGACGGTTGGCGCACCACCGAGGGCACGCGCGTGGTCTCGCGGCTCACGGACTCGCCGGTCTACACGCAGCCGCCGGTGGCCCTCGACGGCAACGACACCGCCCACGTCGCCTACGTGACCGGCGACGCCACCGGGGCGTGGGACATCGTGCTCGCGACCACGACCGACGGCGGCGCCTCGTGGCACTACCGCACCGTCAACGACGACCCGGAGCCGTGCGCGACGCACATGCTCCCGTCGATGCTCGTCGACCCGACGACCCACGCGGTGCACATCACCTGGCTCGAGAACCGCTTCGGCGAGGGAGCCACCGCGTACGCGCGCTGCCCCGCCGACCCGTCGATGCCGTGCGCGCGCAACCAGCAGGTCAGCGACGCCGCGTTCACGCTCACCACGAGCCGCAACCCGATGATCTGGCACGGCGACTATGCGGGCGTCGCGCTGTCGTCCACCGGCGAGCTCTGGGCGACGTGGAGCGACACGCGCACCGGCGGACCCGCCATGTACACGGCGCACTCGCACGTCCGGCCTTGATCCTGGTCGTCGACAACTACGACTCGTTCACCTTCAACCTCGTCCAGCTTCTCGCGACCGCCGGGTCGATCGGTACCGAAGTGCGCGTGGTGCGCAACGACGACCACGACGCAGCGACGCTCCTCGCGCTGAGTCCCACGCACATCGTGCTGTCGCCGGGGCCGGGTGACCCTTCGCGGGCCGGCGTGAGCGCCGCACTGATCGCGCGGTCTCCGGTACCGGTCCTCGGGGTCTGTCTCGGTCACCAGTGCATCGCCGCGGTGTACGGCGCGCGCGTCGGACGTGCCCCGGAGCCCGTGCATGGCCGGGCCCACGCCATCGCCCACGACGGCCGCGGGGTCTTCGAGGGCCTCCCGCAGCCGCTCGTCGCGGCCCGCTACCACTCGCTCGCAGTGGCTCCGGAGAGCGTTCCCGACTGCCTCGAAGCGACCGCGCACACCGGCGAAGGCGTCGTCATGGGACTGCGGCACCGCAGCCGGCCGCTGCACGGGGTGCAATTCCATCCGGAGTCGGTGCTGACCCCGGACGGAGCGAGGATCATCCAGAACTTCCTGGCGATGCGCTGACCCGCCCGGGCGGGGGGAGCGCGTCGTGGAACGCCTTGGCCTTCGCGATGACCTGACCCAGCGACAGCGGGAACGTCATGTGCCCGCCGGGGATCCACTCGATGGGAGGGCGCCCCCACTCCTCCCACTGCTGCTTCACGAGCGCGGCGGTGATGTAGACGTCGTCCGTCGCGGGGAACCAGAGCTGCCGCTCCGGGGCGAGCTTGGGCTTCAGCGTGCCGAGCCCGAGCCGCCGGAACAGCTCCGTGCGCTGCGCCCGGTCGATGCCGAAGCGCTCCAGGTCCGATCGCATGCGCCAGAGGATCGGCGCCTCCTCGACGGCCTCGCCGAGCTTCAGGTGCCCGATGATCGGGAGGATGTAGTCCGGGGGCGGATCGACGCAGGCGAGCGCCATGGTGAGGCCGCCGCCGAGGCTGATGCCCGTGACGCCGATCTCCTCGTAACCCTGCACTTCACGCAGCCACGCCATGAGCGTGCGCACGTCGAGCACCGACTGGCGCACGGCCTCCATGGTGCGAACGAGGTCGGCGCTCCAGAAGAACTCGCCGTGGAAGAGCGCGCTCTTCGGGTTGCGGCTGCCGTGGAACGGAAGCTGGACGTGCAGCACGTCGACGCCGAGCTCGTCGTGGAAGCGCGGGAGCATCACCGCCTCCTCGACGAAGGGACCGGGCTCGAGCCACCCGTGGACGTAGATCAACGCGCGGCGGCGCTGGCCTTCGCGCGGGTGGATCCAGCGCCCGGTCACCCGCAGGTTGCGGCGGTACTCTCCGGCGTGCCGCGTGCGGTAGTGCGGACACAGCGGAACGTGCTGGCTCGTCCAGCGGAGCGTCTCGGTGATGCGGGGTCCGAAGGCGATGCGGGGACGACGGCGGCGCACGTCTCGGGGCGCCACGGGCCGCGGGAAAACGGTCTCGAGGGGCGCGTCGAGGTACGGGCCGAGGTCCCCGAGGGTGTTCTCGTGGGCGCCGCGGAGCCCGTGCAGCAGGATCGACGCGAACCCGACGGCCCGGTCGACGGCCTCTCCGATGGTCAACATGGCGGGACAGTAGGGGACGCCACCCCGCGCGGCGAGCCCGCGCCGCCGAACGCTCAGCGACGCATCGGCCGCGGGGCGGGACGTGCGCCGCCGCCCATGGCACGGGCCATCTTCTGCATCTCCGGGTCGGCCATCGCGATCTCCTGCGCGATCTTCGCGAGCTCCGGCTGCGTCTTGAAGCGCGGGTCGAGAAAGCGCCCCAGGAGGTTCACGTTCTCCTTGGCGATGGCCTCGAGGTCCTTGCGCACGAGGCCGCGCTTGGTCTCGGCGAAGTTCGCGAACACCCGGGCGAAGAGCAGCGGCACGCGGGACTGCGCGTAGGCCTCGTCCTCGGGCGAGATGGCCCCGAGGAGCTCCCGCGCCTCCTTGGCCTTGCCGGTGCGCGCCCAGGTCTCGGCGACGGTCGCGGCGAGCATCCCGCGCGCCGACGCGTCCTGCGTCTTGCTCGGCTGGAGGTCGGCGCAGAGGATCGCGGCGTCCTCGAGGCGTCCCTTCAACAGCAGCAACTGCGCCTTGAGCCCGCGCACCTGGTCGAGGGCGAGGGCCGGCACCTTCTTCATGTCGATGCCATCGAGCGTCGCGAGGGCCTTGTCCGGGTCCTCCTGCGCCTCGAGCTGCGCGCGCAGCACGACGTTCATCACGTCCTTGTCGCCGGCGGCGGCGAGCTCGCGCAGGGCCTCCTGGCGGCCCTCGGGGCTCGACGTGCCCTTCTGCGCGATCTTCATCAGCGACTGCTGCTTCTGGATGAAGCGCCACACCCAGATGCCGCCCGCCGCGAGGGCGACGGTGAGCGCAGCCATCACGCCGATGGCCACGCGCGACTGGCTCGCGACGACCATCGCCCAGAGCACGAGCACCACCACGCCCGCGAGGACGAGGTTGCGCACCTGGAGCTTCGGGACCTCGGGGAGCTTGGGCCCCGCGTCGGGGCGCTTCGGGTCGGCCATGGAGGCTGCGTACTCCACCCCCCCGCGCGCCCGCAAGGGAGCTTACCCTGCGATCCGATGAACCGTCGCACCGCGCTCGCCACCCTCGCGCTCGGTCTCCACGGGGCGGCGGCGTACGCCCAGCGAGCGCCCGAGGCACCGCTGGACGCCGAACTCCTGCGAAGCGCCGGTCGCTGCCTGCTCGCGGGCTGGCGAACGCGCGGGGTGCATCCGTGGGCGGCCGCGCGGCTCGCGGAGGATGCCCTCGGCGGCGTCATCGTCACGCGCAGCAACGCCCCGACGCTGCCTGCGCTGCAAGCGCTCACGAGCCAGCTCCGGTCCTGCGTGGTCGCCGCGGACCAGGAGGGCGGCGCCGTGTCGCACCTGTCTCCGCCGCTCGTGCGCATGCCGCCGCTCACGGTCTTCGGCGCCATCGACGATGAGGCGCTCACGCGGCGCGCGGGTCAGTGGGCCTCGCGACTGCTCGAGCAAGCAGGCGTGAACATGATGCTGGGGCCGGTGCTCGACGTGTCCGGTGACGCGAACAACGGCGTCATCGCGGGACGCGTCTTCGGCGGCGACGCGGCGAAGACCGCGCGGCACGGCGCGGCCTACGTCGAGGGCGCGCACGCCACCTCCGTGCGCACCTGCGTGAAGCACTTTCCCGGGCACGGCGCGACGCACGAGGACAGCCACGTGACGCTGCCGCACGCGCCGCGCACCGTCGACGAGCTTCGCGCGGCGGACCTCCTTCCGTTCGCCGCGGTGAACGGGCGCACCGACGCCGTGATGGTCGCCCACGTCATCTACGACGGCGTGGACCGGGAGTTCCCGGCGACGCTCTCGCGGCGCTGCGCGACCGAGTTGTTGCGCGAGACGCTCGGGTTTCGCGGCGTCGCGGTGAGCGACGACCTCGAGATGGCACCGGTGCGCGACGCCTGGGGCGTCGGAGCGGCCGCAGTGCGCGCGATGTCCGCCGGCTGCGACCTGCTGACCATCGCGCACACGCCGGGGCTCGCAGAGGAGGCGCGCCAGGCGCTGGCACGGCGTGCCGCGGACGACTCGGTGTTTCGCGATCGTCTGCACGAGGCCGAGGCGCGCATCCGCGAGACCCTGCGGGGGGCTCGCGTGGCGACCGACGTCCCGTCGGGCACGCTCGGGGAGTTCATCGCCGAGGTGATGCGCCGCGCTCCCCGGCGCCCGAGGTTCATCGCGATCCGACGCGTTGATCCGCGGCGACGGGTGCTGGTATCCCTTCGCGCCATGTACGGCAGCGCCCGCGACGTCTACGCCCGCACCCTCGACGAGATCCGCGACGCGGGGCTCTTCAAGAACGAACGCGTGATCACGAGCCCGCAGGGCGCCCACATCCGCGTCTCGTCGGGCCAGGAGGTGCTCAACTTCTGCGCGAACAACTACCTGGGGTTGAGCGCGCACCCGGACGTCATCGCGGCCGCCCATCGCGCCATCGACTCGCACGGCTTCGGCCTGTCGTCGGTGCGCTTCATCTGCGGCACCCAGGACCTCCACAAGACCCTCGAGCAGAAGCTCGCAGCGTTCCTCGGCACCGACGACGCGATCCTCTACGGGTCGGCCTTCGACGCCAACGGCGGGCTCTTCGAGACGCTCCTCGGCGAGGACGACGCGATCATCTCCGACGCGCTGAACCACGCGTCGATCATCGACGGCATCCGGCTCTGCAAGGCCGAGCGGCACCGCTACCCGAACGGCGACATGGAGGCCCTCGAGGCCGCGCTCCAGGCGACGCAGTCGAAGCGCCTGCGGCTCATCGCGACGGACGGCGCGTTCTCCATGGACGGCTACCTCGCGAAGCTCGACGTCATCTGCGACCTCGCCGACCGCTACGGCGCGATGGTGATGATCGACGAGTGCCACTGCACCGGGTTCATCGGGCGCACCGGGCGCGGCACGCCGGAGCACTTCGGCGTCACGGGGCGCGTCGACATCATCACGGGCACCCTCGGCAAGGCCCTCGGCGGCGCGTCCGGCGGCTTCACGGCGGCGCGCAAGGAGATCGTCGACCTTCTTCGCCAGCGGTCGCGCCCGTACCTCTTCTCGAACACCGTCGCGCCGGCCATCGTGGGGGCGTCCATCGCGGTGCTCGACCTGCTCTCGAGCACGACGGCGCTGCGCGACAAGGTGAACGACAACGCGCGGTACTTCCGCGAAGGCATGACGCGCGCGGGCTTCACGCTGAAGCCCGGCGTGCACCCCATCGTGCCGGTGATGCTCGGCGACGCGCGCCTCGCGCAGGACTTCGCCGCCGCGCTGCTCGACGAGGGCGTCTATGTCATCGGCTTCTTCTACCCGGTGGTGCCGAAGGGCGAGGCACGCATCCGCGTGCAGCTCTCGGCGGTGCATGAGCGGGCCGACCTCGACCACGCCATCGCCGCGTTCACCAAGGTCGGGGCGCGCCTCGGCGTGCTGAAGGCGTGAGCGGGGAGCTGGAGATTCTCGTCTTCAAGGAGGGTGCGCTCGCCGCGGTGGGCCACGACCTCAAGCTCCGCGGGACGTGCGCGGTCACCGTCGATCGAACCGCGAGGACCGTGCGCGCGATCGTCGATGCGTCGTCGCTCCGGGTGGTGGCCGCGCAGCGCGATGGGCGCGACGACCCTGCGGCGCTGAGCGCGTCGGACCGCGCGAAGA
>CAIMWA010000189.1 GCA_903845045.1 uncultured delta proteobacterium
CACCGGGAGCGCAAGACCCCCCCCTCGGCGACCGGAGCCGGTCGTCGACGGGACCGGGGAACGCCGCCGGCCCCCCGCGAGAGCCCTGGCACCGCGGTGCGGCGTCAGGGAACGGCCACGACCACGGGCACGATCTCGTAGTCGCTGCGCGAGCGCGAAGCGTACACGTAGACCGTCGCGGAGCCGTGCGCGGGCGCCGTTGCCGGAACGGTCACACGGAGCGTCGCGGTGCCGCCGTTGTCGAGGGCCGTGCGGTCCAACGCGAGCACCGGCATGAACGACCCGCTCGCGTAGGTCGCGACGGTGAAGGGCGTCGCGAGGGCCGTAGTCCAGCCGCGCAGGGTGAAGGTGACGGTGCTGCCGGGGTCGACGACCTGGATGGCGTCGGGCGTCACCGACACCGTCGTGAAGATGTGCGCCGGGTCCGCGGGGATGCACGGGTCGCGGTCGCCCAGCGCCGCGGCGGCGTTGGAGAACACGCGCTGCGCGATGAAGCCCTGGTCCCGCACGACGTGCAGCGTCAGCGCGCAGAGGTCGCCGACCTCGCCGCCGATGCGCGTCCACGGGCTGTCGGAGTCGCGCGGGATGGTCCACGCGGGGGCGGTGGCCGGGAGGGCGTCCGTCGCGGCCTCGATGATCTCGTGCGACACCGCGTTCTCACGCACCTCGACCTGCGTGAGGCTCGCGAAGGCCACCGGCACCGGGCACGTCGGGATCACCGCGTAGGCGAAGCGACCGGCCCGCGCGACGCTCTCGCTGTGGTAGCCGCCGTCGTTCACGCAGCTCATCACCGTGCCCCCGACGCCGGGCTCGACGATGGTCGTATGCGCCGGGTAGTACGCGATGTAGAGCACGTCCGCGAGGGTGCCGTCGGGCCCCATGGGGAGCGTTCCGTCGTTGATTCCCGCGGCGATGGCGGCCGCGATCTGCGGGCTCGTGATGCGGTCCGGAGCGTTGCCCGCACGGTGCAGCACGCCGAGCACCGAGCCCTCGCCCACGCCGTACTCGGCGCCCACGGTGCGCAGCCAGTCCGACCCCACGAGCCAGCGCAGATGCGCCTCCATGGTGTCGCGGTACGGGTCGTCGTCGTAGGTGATCGGCACGATCCGCGGGTGCGCGAGGATCGTCCCGCCGGCGTTCGGAACCTGCGGGAGCGGGTCGTGCGCGGCCACCACGAACGGCACGTCGGGCACGACGTCGCGGGGCACGTCCGCGACCGTCGGAGCGTCGACGGAGACCACGACGTCCGCAGGCGCATCGGTGGAGACCGCGGCGTCGACGGCAGGCGCGGCGGCGGAGTTCGAGCACCCGACCACCAGCGCGCACGCCATCGCGAAAGAGGTTCTCACCCGCGCAACGTACCGCGCCTCAGGCTCAGCGCATCCCGCGAAGGGTCGTCTCGCTCTCGATGCGCGACGGAGCGGTCATCGACGCCGTCGCGACGTGCGCCATGGCCGCCGGCGGCATCGGGATCACCAGCTCGAGGTTGCGATCGAGGGCCGTGCCGACGTGCGAGTGATCCCACGCCGACAGGTACTCCATCATCGCGAGGCGCCGGAAGCGCCGCTCCATGCAGGTGGCCGGCGCGAAGTCGAGCATCGTCGCGAAGATCGAGAGCGAGCCGTCGCCGTTGTCGACGATCTCGAGGGCGCGCGACTGGTTCGGCCAGTCCGCGAGGGATCCGCTCTGGATCTCCCAGTACCCGGGGTGCGCCGCGTCGGCGCCGCGCACCGGGCGCACGCGCACGTCGTGCTCGTGGCCGACGATCCACGCGATGACGTTGGGGTACGACGCCACGCGGGCCTCGATCTCCGCCGCGCTCACGGCGTCGGCGATCTCGGCGCCGGCCTCCTCGGCGAGGCGGTCGATGCTCGTCGTCGGGTGGTGCGACGCCACGATGGCCAGCACGCCGTCGCGCGCGGCGCCCTCGAGCGCGTCGCGGAACCACCCGTCGAACACCGCGCGGTGCATCATGCCCGGCGAGCCGCCAGTGAAGTCGCTGGTGTCGACGGCGATCATGCGTACGACGCCCGGCACCACGTCGGCGACCCAGTGCGCGCCCTGCGAGACGTCGGGGTTCATCGGGTAGCCGTGGCCCACGGGGCCGGGCGTCGCGGGGCCCGTGCGCAGCGTCGACACGATGGCCGCGCGGTCCAGCAGCGCGCGCCCCGGGTCCGCCGTGAAGCCGCCGCCGCGCCGCGGGGGAGCATACCACTGGGTGTAATCACGGGTGCCGAAGGACGACGACCTGCCCAGGGCGTTGGCGCGCTGCGCGTCCGTCGGCGCGGTGGTGCCGACGACCATCACGTCGTGGTTGCCCGGCACGAAGTACCAGGGCGCCGGGAACGCCACGGCGTCGAAGGCGTCCTTGGGGTCGTTGCCGGGGCCGGGCACGGGGTCGTCGACGGAGCCCGAGTCGGTCTTCACGCCGGCGGCGCCGTTCATGACGTCCATGAACCACTGCAGCTCGTTGTGCTGCGCGCTGTCGGCGCAGTCGCCCGCCACCACGCCGAACTGGAACGCGCGCCCCCCGCGGGTGAGGTTGCCGAGGCTGCGGTTCATCGCCGACATGGCCCGCGGCAGGTACGCCTCCTGCGCGCGAATGGCGCCGGACGCGGCGGGGCTGTCGAGCATGCCGTAGCGGTTCGGCGACTCGTCGTCGGCGAGCTGCGCGTCGGAGAACGTCACGAACCACGCGATGGACTTGCGCCCGCTCGCCGGCGCCGACGATGGGCCTCCGAGGTCCAGCCGGCGCATGCGCTCGTTGCCGGGGCCGCGGGTCCAGCGGTCGAAGCCCATGGCGCGGTACGCCGTCTCGCCGGTCTCGTAGACGGGGTTCATGGCGAGGCGCAGGTCCGGCGTCATCACCCGCGTGGCCATGGGCGCGACGGTGCCGAGCAGCGTCGACGCCACGGCGTCGGGATCCATCGCCGACCCCTCGGTGCTCTCGCAGGTCGGGAGCAGCAGCCCCCCGTGCGCGTCCACCGGCGCCGCGGGAACGTCGACGACGGCGGTGCCGCGATCCTCGACGCGAGCGGCGTCGCCGAGGTCGCCGGGCGCCGAAGCATCGGTCGCGGGTGCCGGGTCCGAGTTGCAGCCGGTGAAGCCCAGGAGCCCTGCGAAACAGACACGAACGACGCCTCTCATTCACACGAATGTAACAAAGACGTGCCTGTCCGCGAAGCACTTCTCGGAGCTACGTCACCCCGCTCTCCCGCGGCTCGGCCGCCGCGGCGTCGTCGACCTCGGAAGCGTCTACCCGGCGCTGCAGCAGGGCGTCGAGGCTCTTCGGGGCGAGGGCGTCGGGGCGGCCGGAGATCCATCCGGTGAGGGCGTCGCGCACCAGCGGCGGGGCGACGTCGTAGCGGCGAACCACGGTCTCCGGCGCCTCGACGGCGTGCGCGAGGGCCGCGAGCAGCTCTCCGGCGACGGCCGCGTGTTCCGTGGACGCGTGCTCGTTCTGCAGCACCAGGCGCTGTCCGTCCGCGGACTCCCAGGCCGTCACCGCGCGCACCTTCGTTCCGTAGCGACCGTCGGCGCGCACGCTGCGGTCCGCCACGCGCGACGCGGGCACCGTCGCTCCGCCCTCCCACGGGGCCACACGAAGGACCGCGAGCACCTTGCGGCCCGGGCTCTCGGCGCTGCCCGCGAGGCGCATGCGGTGCATTCCCGCCTCGCCGCGCAGCAGCCCGAAGGCGTAGGCGCCGCGCACGCCCAGCAGCCACGGCTCGTCGTCGTCGCGGGGGTCGCTCCACCACACGATCTCGAAGCCGCGGTGCCGCGCCCAGGCGGCGTAGAGCTCGGCGAGGCGATCGCGCATCTCGGGACCGCTCGCCCCCACCACGCGGCACTCGAGCAGCGCGTCGCGGCGTCCGCCCTCGCCAAGGACCACGAGCTCGCGGCGCGCGTCGCGAAGATGCTCTTCGAGGGCGCGCTGCTCCTGCGCCGCCGCCTCGAGGGAGCGTCGCGACGAGCCCTTCTCCATCGCGTCGCGCGCCGCCGCCGCCCGCTCGTCGAGGGACGCCATGCGGTCGAGCACCTCCGACGTTCGCTGCAACCGCGCCTCGTTCTCCGCGGCCTTCACGGCGTCGCGCCAGAACCCCGGGGCCTCGCGCTCGGCCCGCAGGGCGGCGGCGTCGCGCGCGAGGTCGCGCAGGCGCACGGCTTCGTGCAGCGCATCGAGGGCCGCCTTGGAGCCTTCGAGGGCGGCCCGCAGCGCGTCGCGGTCGAGCACGCGAAGCTCCGGCCGGGGTGCGGCGTCCTCGTGGGCGCGGTGCGTGCGCGATGCCTCGGTCTCGACGACGCGCACGCGAATCTGCCCCTCGCGGATGCCCACGCGCAGCACCGACCCCGGCGCCACGGCTTGCTCCATGAGCGTCATGGCGAGCGGCAGCACGAGGCGCTTCTGGATGTCACGCTTGAGCGCGCGGGCGCCGTAGCGGGCGTCGACGCCCTGGCGGATCACGAGGTCCAGCGCGGCGTCGTCGACGTCGACGGCGAGGCCCGCGCCGGTGATGCCCTCGCGGCGAAGCACCCGCGCGAGCTCGAAGCGCGCGACGGTGCGCAGCTCCACCAGCGACAGCCCGTGGAACACCACGACGTGCTGAAAGCGGTTGAGGAACTCGGGCCGGAACGCCTGCTCCAGCGCCGCGCGCACCTTGCCCTCGCGGTCGTCGCCGGCGCCGCGGTCGCCGAAGCCGAGGCTCCGCGCCGACTCCTGCGCGCCCACGTTCGACGTGGCGATGACGATGGTGTTGCGGAAGTCCACGGCGTCGCCGCCGGGGCTCGTGAGGCGGCCCTCGTCGAGGAGCGGGAGAAGCAGATCCCAGAGGTTCGGGTGGGCCTTCTCGAGCTCGTCGAGGAGCACCACCTGGAAGGGCTGGGCGCGCACCGGATCGAGGAGCCGCGCGGGCGCTTCGGGGCGCCGCGGGCTGCCGAGGAGCAGCTCGAAGGCGTGGTAGTCCTTGAACTCCGAGAGGTCGAAGCGCAGCAGCCGGTCGGCGCTGCCGAAGACGAACTCGGCGAGGAGCCGCGCGAGCTCGGTCTTGCCTACGCCCGTCGGCCCCACGAACAAGAACGTTCCGATGGGACGCCCGGTGTCGTGGAGCCCGGACTTGTAGAGCGCGATGGCCTCGACCATGGCCTCGATGGCCGCGCGCTGCCCGACGAGGCGCTCCTGGAACCACGCGCGCACCTCGCCGGCGCCCCGCGTCGCCGCACGCGAAACGATGAACGCCGGGAGCCCGGTGCGCCGCGCGAAGGCGTCCTCCACCGCCGCGGGGTCGAGGGTCTCGCCGGCGAGCGAGGGCTGCTCGAGAATCCACTCCAGGAGCCCCAGCGCCGGCGCGGGCTGCGGCTGCGCGCGCAGGAACCGCGACGTGAGCTGCACCAGCGCACGACGCGCGGGCTCGTCGAGGGGGCGCCCCGTGTCCACCGCGACGCGCTGCAGCACGGCGTCGACCTCGGCGGGCGCGAGCGGCGCCACGTCGACGCGACGAAAGAGCCGCGTGAAGCCCGGGATGCGCTCCATGGTGCGGAGGCGCTCGGCGTCGAGCTCGACGACGATGCGAAGCTCGTTGCCCTCGAGCATCGGGCGCAGCGCGTCGAGCACGTTGTCCGTCGACGAGTCCGAGGCGCCGGCCGTCGCGAGGTTCCAGGCGTCCTGGAAGAAGAGCACCTCGTCGCGCTCGCGGGACTGCTTCACCCACGCGCGGAGCTTCGACTGCCAGTCGCCGAGGTAGTGCGTACCGCTCAAGAGATCCATGGTGGTGACGCGCACGACGCCGCCCTCGCCCCGCGCGATGCGCGCCGCGTGCACGCCCTGGAGCACCGCCGTCTTGCCCACGCCCGCGGGCCCCGCGACGAGCACCGAGCGCCCGCCCTTGAGCGCCTCGTCGACCTGCGCCACGAGGGCGTCGCGGAACGGCACGGCGAGCTCGCGGCCGACGAGGGTGAAAGGGCCCAACGTGCGGCGCTCCTGCAGATACGTGCCCTGGTAATCCTTCTCGGCCATGGCCCTCACGATAGCAGCCGCGCGCGATTGACCCGACGTCCCGCGGTCTGCTCAGATCCGTCGCCGCATGGCCCGCCGCGTCGACTTCTGGTTCGATTACACGTGCCCGTATGCGTACCTCGCGAGCGTGCAGGTCGAGGCGATGGCGCGGCGCACGGGCGACGACCTGCGCTGGCGCCCGATGCTCCTCGGCGGGGTCTTTCGCGCCAACGACACGCCGCAGAAGCTCTTCGCCACGCTCTCGCCGGCGAAGGCCGCGCACAACGCCGCGGACCTCGCGCGGCAGGCGGCGTACCTCGGCGTTCCGCTGACGATGCCCGCGGCGCACCCGATGCGGTCCGTGGAGGCGCTGCGCGCGACGCTGGCGACGGGCTGCGACCCGGCGGTGATCCACGGGTTCTACCGCGCGTACTGGGTCGAGAACGCGCCCATCGCGGACCCCGCGGTGATCGCCCGGGTGCTGCGCGACGCCGGCCACGACCCCGGCCCGGTGCTCGCGGCCCTCGATGGAGCCGAGCTTCGCGAGCGCCTTCGCGTCGAGACCGACGAGGCCATCGCGCGCGGCATCTTCGGCGCGCCGAGCTTCGTCGTCGACGGCGGGGCGATGTACTGGGGCAACGACCGCATGCATTTCGTCGAGGGCCTCGCGCCCGCCGACCTCATTCCGACACCCGAAGGACCTCCGTCGATGCCGCACACCCTCGAGCTCTATTGGGATTTCTCTTCGCCCTTCGCCTACCTCGCCTCGACGCAGGCCGAGGCCCTCGCGCAGCGCACCGGCGCGACGCTCGTGTGGCGTCCGATGCTCCTCGGCGGGCTCTTTCGCGCCATCGGCCAGGCCATCGTGCCGCTCGAGACGTGGAGCGCGGCGAAGCAGAAGCACGGCTTCGACGACATGCACCGCTGGGCGGCGTTCTGGAACGTGCCCTTCGCGTTTCCGCAGAGCTTTCCGGTGAACAGCATCAAGGCGCTGCGTTGCTGGCTCGCGCTGCCCGAAGAGCGTCGCGATGCGTTCCGCGCGGCGACCTTTCGCGCGTACTGGGCCGAAGGCAAGGACATCGCCGACGAGGCAGTGCTCCGGGCTCTCCTGGGTGACGACGGCGACGCGGTGCTCGCGCGCACGGCGGATCCCGCGGTGAAGCAGGCCCTCGTCGACGCGACGAAGCGCGCGGAGGACGCGGGCGTCTTCGGCGCTCCGACGTGGGTCGTCGACGGCAAGGAGCTCTTCTGGGGGCAGGACCGCATCCCCTTCGTGGAGCGCGCGCTGCAGGCCTGACGTGGAGCCCGCGGAGACGGACTACGACGCGCGGAGCCTCGAGACCCTCGCGTCGCTGCAGCGGTACTCGCGATGGATCCGCGACGGCTTCGGCGCGGCGCTGCGCGGGCGCGTCCTCGAGGTCGGTGCCGGCACGGGAAACTTCGCCGAGACGTGGGTTCCCGAGTGCGCGTCGGCGGTGCTGCTCGAGCCCGCGGCGTCACCGCGGGCGCTGCTCGAGTCGCGCTTCGCCGGCGATGCGCGGGTGCGTGTGGTGGACGTCCCCCTCGCCGACGCGACGGACCTCGGGACCTTCGACGCGGTGGTGCTCGTGAACGTGCTCGAGCACCTCGACGACGACGCCGCGGAGCTCGCCCGGGTGCGCGCGCACCTCGCGCCCGGCGGTGCGGTGCTGCTGTTCGTTCCTGCGTTGCCGGCGCTGTATGGCTCCCTCGACGCGCTGGTGGGGCACCGGCGGCGGTACACCCGGCAGACGCTGGGCGCGGCGGTGCGCGCGGCGGGGCTCGAGGTCGTGCGCATGCGGTGGTTCGACGTGCTCGGCGTGGTGCCCTGGTGGATCGTGGGGCGCGTGCTGCGCAAGCCGTCCTTCGATGGACCGCTCGCTCCGCTCTATGATCGGGCGGTGGTCCCCTGGGCGTCGGTGCTGGAGCGGGTGCTGCCGCCGTTGTTGGGAAAGAACCTGCTCTGCGTCGCGCGCGCGGCGGCGGCGCCGGGTGCGCGGGTGCACGCATGAAGATCTCGGTGGTGATGCCTTGCTACAACGAGCGGGCGACGCTGGCCGCCATCGTGGCGCGGGTGCTCGCGCAGCCCTTCGACCTCGAGCTCGTGGTCGTCGACGACGGGAGCACCGACGGGAGCCGTGAGCTCCTTCAAGAGCTCGCCGCGGGCGATGCGCGGGTGCGGGCGGTGTTCCAGCCGGTGAACCGGGGCAAGGGCGCGGCGCTGCACCGGGGCTTCGCCGAGGCCACCGGCGACGTCGTCGTGGTGCAGGACGCCGACCTCGAATACGACCCCGCGGACTACGCGGGGCTGCTGGCGCCGATCCTCGATGGGCGCGCCGATGTCGTCTACGGGTCGCGGTTCCTGCATGGACCGCGGCGCGTGCTCTATTACTGGCACTCGGTGGCGAACCACCTGCTCACGACGCTGAGCAACGTGGTCAGCAACCTCAACCTCACGGACATGGAGACCTGCTACAAGGCCTTTCGCCGCGAGGTGCTGGCGCAGGTGACGCTGCGCGAGGAGCGCTTCGGCTTCGAGCCCGAGGTGACCGTGAAGGTCTCGCGGGTGCCCGGCGTGCGCATCTGGGAGGTTCCCATCTCGTACGCGGGGCGCACCTACGCCGAGGGCAAGAAGATCGGCTTGAAGGACGCCGTGCGCGCCGTGTGGGTGCTCGGGCGCCATGGGGTCTGGCGGGGGTGAGCCGTGCCGGGGACGGTGTGGCTACACCGCCCGCAGCACCCGCTCCATGCGATCGAGGCCCTCGGTGAGCAGGCCCCGCGACGTCGAGAGGACGATGCGCAGGTGGCCCTCGGCGCCTGGTCCGAACCACCGCGCCGCGCCGGGCACCACCGCCACGCGGCCCTCGGTGAGCAGCCGCTCGGCGAGCTCCGTCGCGGGAACGCCCAGCGCGCCCACGTCGGGGAAGAGCACGTAGGTTCCTTCGGGGCTGCGGACACGTACGCCGGGGATGCCCCGTAGACGCTCGACGGCGAGGTCGCGCTGCGCCGCGAGGTGGGCGACGAAGGCCTCGGCCCAGGGCCAGCACTGCTCGTACGCGGCCGTCGCGGCCACTTGCGACAACGTCGACGCGCCGGTCATCGTCGTGGGCGCCCGCGACACCTCGAGGAGCGCCGCGAACACCGTGTCCGACGGGGCGACGACGTAGCCGATGCGGAGCCCCGCGAGGCCGAAGGTCTTCGAGAAGCCGTGCACGGTGATCGTGCGCGCCGCGATGGCCGATGACACCGACGCGAGGCTCGTGAAGGTGCCTGGCGCATACACGATGTCCGACCAGATCTCGTCGTTGAGGATCCAGAGGTCGTGGGCCACGGCGAAGTCTCCGAGGGCGCGGAGCTCGTCGCGGGTCAGCACGCTGCCGACGGGGTTCACCGGGTTGCACACGCCCAGGAGCCGCGTGCGCGGCGTCGCCAAGGAAGAGAGCCGCGCGAGGTCGAGGCGGCCGCTGTCCGGATCCATCGGAAGGAGCCGCACGGTGCCGCCCGCAGCCTCGACGCTGGCCTTGAAGAGAAAGTCGACGGGGTCGAAGACGATGGCCTCGTCGCCAGGCTTCAACGCAAAGCGCGCGACGTGCATCATGCCCGCCGCGGCGCTGTCGACGGCGAGGATCTGCGCGGGCTCCGTGGCCACGCCCTTGCGCTCGGTGATGACGCGCGCACAGGCACTCCGGAAGGTGGGAAGTCCCTCGGCCGGTCCATAGGAGAAGACGCCGCCCGTGGCGTATTCGGCAATGGCCCGGCGAATGGGCTCGGCCACGGCGAAGTCGGGATCGGCGGCGGTCAGCGCGATGACGTCCGGCGGCAGCGTGGCCCAGCGGAGATTGAAGGCGCGCTGGCGCAAGAGGGACATCGGAACGGCGTCGTCGTCGAAGTGCATCGCAGAAGTGCTCACACGGAGAGGGGGATCACGGCGCCTTCGTCGAAGCGCTCGGGGTGGAGAAAGCGCTCTTGGAGGGCGCGTCCCGACGCGGCGATGCGCGCCACCACGGGGAGACGGGACGCAGAGTACGCCGTGAGCGCGCGCTCGAGCGAGCCGGCGTCGAGGGAGCCGCACCCGGCGCCGAGCTCGCGCGCGAGGCACGCGCCGAGCACCTGCACGTCGGCCAGCGCGGCGTTCACGCCCTGCGACGTGAAGGGCAGGAACGGGTGCGCGGCGTCGCCGATCAACGCCACGTTGGCGCCGTGCAGGGAAGACAGCGGGTCGAGGTCCTGGGTGTTCCAGACATGGCTGCGGGAGAAGTCCGTGCCACGGAGCAGCGCTGTGACGGGCTCGGCCCAGCCCCCGACGAGAGCGCGGGCGAAGGCCTCGCGGTGGGCCGCGGTGGTCCCTTCGAAGGGGAACCGCGCGGCGTCGAACTGCAGATACCAGACGACGTGATCGGCTCCGGTCGGAACCATCCCGACGGCCAGGCCGCCGCGGGCGTGTTGGAGCTTCAGGAACCGCGATCCCAAGCTGCGCGCGAGCTCCGCATCGTGGACCTGCGAGACGAGCTCGCGCACGCGGATCGGGGCAAACGCCGCGTCGGGATGGAGCGCCGAACGCACCGCGGAGGATCGTCCGACGGCGTCGATGAAGAGGTCGGCGCACACCGACGTTCCGTCGTCGAAATCGACCCGCTGCACGCGCCGCGTCGTCGCGTCGTGGACGATGTGCGCGACCCGCTTTCCGAGGTGCAGGCGCTCCGCGGGCACCGACGCCTCGAGCGCTTCGACGAAGGGCGCGCGACGAAAGCCCATGCCTCCGGGAAACGGCCCGTCGAGCTGCGTCCTGCCGTCGTCGGTGCGCAGCTCGAAGCGCTCGAGGACGTGTCCCTTCGCCGCCACGGCGTCGCGGACCCCGAACGCCGTGAGGGACGCGAGCCCTTCGTCGAGCAGGATGAAACCGTGGCCGTGGCGCACGCGCGTCACGTCGCGCTCGTAGACCGCGGGGCTCCATCCGAGCTGTTGGAGTTGGCGCGCCGCGGCGAGGCCGGCGATGCCGCCACCGAGAATGACGATGTCCATGGGTAGGGCGGCGCGGCGGGCAGATCGCTGCAGCCGCGATCCCCTTCGGTCGCGCGAAGGACTTCCTTGAGCATCGATTTCGCTCGCAATCGGCTTCGCCGCGGGCTGAAGCCCACCGCAAATAGGGTGAAGCCCGCAGAGCGGGCTGCAGCGCCATCGCACCCACCGGACGAGTCCTGCGGACAGCCCGGGTCACGGGCTTCACTCGCACTGCCGTGGGCTTCAGCCCTATCACTTCTACACATCTACGAGCTCCCGCTGGGGAGGATCATTTCCTCACTCTTCCCGACGAAACGGCTCGCATCGCCCACGCCCGGC
>CAIMWA010000190.1 GCA_903845045.1 uncultured delta proteobacterium
ACGCCGACGCCGACGCCGACCCGCCCGCCCGGCAGGAACCGGACCTCCGGCGCGCGCGGGGCGTGGCGACGGGCGTCGTCGGAGCCGGGTGCGCCGGGGCCGAGCAGCCGAGGGCGAGGAGCGGGAGCGCGCAGATGATCGAGCCGAAAAGACGGGTGTTCATGGGCTTGGGAGATCCTCCTTGAAGTTGCGGGAGGCCGCTTTATGGACCTCTGCGCCGCAAAGCCAAGTGCCCGTCACGGAAACGCCCGGTTGCCGGAGCGGATCCCTCCGACGCTCAGTCGTGGCCTTCGCCGCGCTCGAGGCGGGCCTCGTCGCGCTCGCGGCGCGAGGGGTTCACGCGCACGAGCCCGTGGTCGCCGTCGACGAGGGCCACGTCGCCGTCCGACGCCCACTGCAGGATCCCCGCGGCCTCGCACACCGTCGGCACGCCGAGCATCTCGACGAGGGTGCGCGCGCGCCCTGCGGGCAGCGGCGCCGTGAGCACGAGGCCGGCGGGCTGCACCTGCGGCGCGAGCAGCAGCTCGAAGACGGTGACGGTCTCGCCGACCCAGAGCGTTCCCTTGCGCAGCGCGCCCGCGGCCTCGGGCACGAGCATCGCGCGCAGGGCGTCGCAGATCTCGGACATCTCCATGGCGCGCTCGGTGACCGTCGCGTCGTGGGTGATGCGCGCGGCCCGCGTCGCCTCGCGGGCGACCTGGGCGAGCGCCGGGAGCAGCCCGCGGCCCTTGGCGAGCTCCAGGCTCCGCTCCCGCAGCCGGCCGTCGTCGAGGATGGACCGCGCGAGGGCCAGGAACCCCGCGTCGAGCCCGCGCTCCGCGGCCGACCGCGCCTGCGCGTCGAGCGTCGCCACGCACCCAGCGATGACGCGCTCGAGGGCCTTCGCGAGCTCCTTCGGCGTTGCCTTGGCGTCGGTCCCGGCGCGCGTCGACGGCCGCTGCACGGCGCCGAGCACGCCCAGCGCGCGTCCGCCGACGACGGGGCGCGCGGGCACCGTCACGCGGCGCGTTCCGGCCGTGGGCGAAGGGGTGCGCGGACCTCCCGCGTCGACGATGCGCGCGCGCTCGAGCAGAGGCGCCACGGCCCCGGCGAGGGCCATGAGCAGCTCCACGTCGTGCGGGGCGTAGGCCCCCGACGAGCGCTGCACCACGAGCGCTCCGGACGCCCCGGACGCGCCCGGCACCGGCACCGCGAGGAACGCCGGAAAGCGCTCCTCGCCCAGCATCGAGAACGCGCGGAATCGGGCGTCGTGGGGGGCCATGTCGGCGCTCACCGGGCGCATGCACTCCACGGCGGTGCCCACGAGTCCCTCGCCGGCGTGGAGGCGCACCTCGCCGAGGGCGCTCGTCGTGAAGCCCACGTTGCCGCGCATCACGAGGTCGTCGCCCTCGCGGAGGTACATCGAGCACACCTCGCTGCCGAGCACCGCCGCCACGCGCCGCGGAACCTCGTCGAGGAGCTCGGTGAGCGGGCTGTGCCGCGCGAGCGCGCGTACGAGCTCCACCACCGCGTCGAGGCGGGCGGCGCCGCGGCCATGGATCGTCGGGACGACTTCGAGCTTCGCTTCTTCGGCCATCGGTGCAGGTGCACGATAGCGCACGCCGCGGCGTGTCAAAGCCAGGAAGGATCGACGCGGACGCGACCGAGGCCCCACCCGGGATCGGGCATCGGGACTCCCACGGCGGCATCAGCGGCGGCGGCGATCGCGGCGTGGACTCCCTGCGACGTCAGCGTGGGGGTGCGCTGGAAGAGCAGGGCGCACACGCCGGCGACG
>CAIMWA010000191.1 GCA_903845045.1 uncultured delta proteobacterium
CGGCCAGGCGCGCGTCACCGGTGCGCCGTCGATGCTGCTCTGCACTTCGGGAACCGCTGCGGCGCACTACCTCCCGGCGGTCATCGAGGCGTCGCAGGCCCACCTCCCGATGCTCGTGGTGAGCACCGACCGCCCGTGGGAGGCCTACGACTGCGCCGCGCCGCAGACCATCGACCAGACGGACCTCTTCGGCCGCGCCGTGCGCCATCGCGCCGAGCTCGGCCTTCCGGACCCGTCGCCGGACGCCCTCGCCGCGGTGGCTCGCATCGCCGCGCAGTCCATGGCGCGCACCCGCTGGCCCACCCCGGGACCGGCGCACGTCAACGCGCGCTTTCGCAAGCCCTTGGAGCCCGTTCCCGACACTGGCCCGGAGCCCTGGACCGAGGTGCTCGCCGCCCGCGTCACGAAGGGTCCGGCGCGGTTCTTCACGCCGGCCTCGACGCCCTCGCCCGAGGGCGTGCGGTCCCTCGCGAGCTCGCTCGCCGACGCGCGGAGGCCGGTGTTCGTATGCGGTCCGTCCATCGACGTCGACGACGCCGATGCCGAGGCGCTGCACGCCCTCGCGGCGCGATTGGGCGCGCCGGTGGTCGCCGAGTCGGCGAGCGGCCACCGTCACGTCGGTGCCTCGTCGCTGCGGCTCGCGCACCTGGACGCGGCGCTGCGCTCGGTGCCGTGGAGCGACGCCCACCGCCCCGACGTCGTGGTGGCCTTCGGGCTCCCGCCCACGTCGCCCGCGGTCGGACGATGGATCGCCGGCGGCGCCGTGGAGCGCTGGGTCGTCGCGGCGCACGGCTGGCCGGACCCTGGGGGTGACGCGTTCGCGCTGCTCCCGGGGAGCATCGGCGCGGTGGCGCGCGGCATCGAAGAGAGCTTCGCGCGGCCGGCTCCGCGTGACGAAGCTTGGCTCGCGGACCTACGCGCCGCCGACGGCATCGCTGCCGCGGCCGTGCGCGCGGAGACCTTCGGGCCGACGCTCGACGAGCTCACCGTGGCGCAGTCCGTGGTCGACGCGCTCCCCGCCGGCGCGGTGCTCGTGGCCGGCAACAGCATGCCCGTGCGGGACCTCGAGTTCGCGACGCCCCGTGCGGCCTTGCGCGTTCTGCACCAGCGCGGTGCGAGCGGCATCGACGGGATCATCGCCGGCGCCGTCGGGGCGCGCTCGGTGACCGACGCCGCGGTGCCGGTGCTTGCGCTCCTCGGCGACGTCACGGCGGCCCACGACCTCGGGGGACTCAACGTGGCCCGGGACCTCCGCGGCGCGCTCGTCGTGGTCATCGTGCAGAACGGCGGCGGACGCATCTTCGCCGAGCTACCGATTGGTAGGACGACGTCGGATGCCGCTGCAGCCGAGGTCTTCGCCCGCTTCTTCCTGACGCCCCAGGACGTTCGTTGGGACCACGCCGCTGCGGCCTTCGGTCACGCCTACGCCGTCGTCTCGACGCCCGGCGCCCTGGCGGCGGCGCTCGCCACGGCGACGGCGCGCGACGGGCTCACGGTCATCGAAGCCGTGGTGCCGCCGGAGGACGGCGGTGCGCGCCGGGCGAGGATCTGGGCGCGGGTGGCCGAGGCGCTCGCCCGTTGATCGGCTGGCTCCATGGCTTCGCCGGGGCGCCGGCGCAGTGGGACGCCATGGACCTCCCTGGCGTGCGTCCGTGGCTCCCGGGGCACGGCCCTGATGGCGCGCCGGGGACGGCGACGACCTTCGAAGAAGCGGCCTCGACGCTGCTCGCGCCGCTCCGAGGCGTGCGGGTCCTGGTGGGCTACTCCATGGGTGCGCGGCTCGCGCTCGCGCTGGCGCTTCGCGGCCTTCCGGGGCTCACCGCGGTGGTGCTCGTGGGGGGCACGCCCGGCATCGAGGACCCCGCCGAGCGGGCAGCCCGCATCGCCGACGATGAGCGCCTGGCACACGATCTGCTCGACGGGGGCGTCGACGCGTTCATGGACCGCTGGGAGGCGCTCCCGCTCTTCGCGACGCAGTCCACGCTTCCGCGCGAGGTGCGTGCCGCGCAACGGCGGTGGCGAACGGTGCATCGTCCCGCGGGGCTGGCGTGGGCGCTCGCGACGCTCGGCACCGGAGCGATGCCCTCGTACTGGGAGGCGTTGTCCTGCGTGACGGTGCCGGTGCATGCGGTGACCGGCGACCTCGACGCGAAGTTCACGGCCGTCGCCGAGGCCATGGTGCGGCGCAGCGGCGGCCGCGTGACGCACCACCGCGTGCCGGGCTGCGGGCACAACGTCGTGCTCGAGCGCCCGGCGGCGGTGCGCGATCTGCTGCGGTCGCTTACCGGTCGGTAAGCACGGAGACGGCGGGCGTCGGCGGCGTGAAGCCCGCGCGCTCGAGGGCGTAGGCGGCGGCGAGGAGCGTGGCCTCGTCCCAGGGCTTCGCCATGAGCTGGAGGCCGACGGGCATGCGGTGCCCCTGCACGCCCGCGGGGGCGGTGAGCGCCGGCAGCCCCGTGAGGTTGCCGAGGAACGTGTACCGCACGAGGTCGTTGGTGACCGCCTGGTCGGCCTCGCCGGCGCGCTCGGCGCGGGGGCGCACGATGGGCGCCGTGGCGGCCACCGTCGGCGACGCGTAGAGGTGCACCTCGCCGAGCACCTGCGCGAGCTGCCGGCGCAGGCGGTTGCGCAGCACCTGGGCGTGCTGGTGCTGCACCGCGGGAATCCGCGACCCGATGCCGAGGGCCATGCGCACGTCGAGGGCCATCTGGTCGCGGTGCGCCGCGAGCTCCGCGGCGTGGCCCCGGGCGGCCTCGACGGTCATGGTCACGAAGCCGATGGCCGGCGCGAGCCGCGCCGACGGGAGCGCGACGTCGTGCACCGTGGCCCCCTGCTTCTCGAGGGCCCGCAGGGCCTCGCGGCACACGAAGGCGATGGTCGGATCGGCGTCGGCCCACTCGGCCGGGTCGAGGCCGATGCGCAGCCCGGCGAGCGAGCGCGTGCGGGCGGCGTCGAGGGTGGCGAGGTCCAGCGGCGGCGTTCCGCGGGACGTCGGGCAGCGGCCGTCGTCGCCGGCGGTGATGCGCAGGAACTGCTCCACCGCGCCGACGCTGCGCGCGATGGGACCGAGGTGGCCGAAGGTCCCTTCGAGGTTCGCGTCGCCGGTGTTCGGGATGCGCCCGAAGGTCGCCTTGAGCCCCCACACGCCGCAGAGCGACGCGGGGATGCGCACGGACCCGCCGCCGTCCGACGCGACGGCCACGGGGACGGCGCCGAGGGCCACGGCGACGGCGCTGCCCGACGACGAACCGCCCGGCGCGCGGTGCGGATCGTGGGGGTTGCGCGGCGTGCGCTGGCCGTGCGGCGAGATGCCCGTGGCGCCGAGGCCGAGCTCGTGCTGCACGCTCTTGCCGACGACCACGCAGCCCGCGGCGCGGAGCCGCGCGACGGCGGTGGCGTCCTCGGCGGCGGGTACGTCGGGGCGGTACATGGTGCCCGCGCGCGTCGGCAGGCCCGCGACGTCGACCTCGTCTTTTACGACGATCGGTATGCCGTCGAACGCTCCGAGGCTGGCGCCGGCGCGGTATCGGTCCGTCGCGGCCGCGGCGGCGCGGCGGGCGCCGGAGTGGTCCCAGTCGCGCACGGCGGCGTGCGAGGGCGTGCGGCGGCCGGCGTCGTCGAGGGCGTCGAGCACGCGCTCGAGGTGCTCCGACGGCGTGCGCGCGCCCGACGTGAACTGGTCGTGCAGGGCCTCGGCGGTGATCACGGCTGCACCTCGTCGGGGCCCAGCGGGCGCTCGTCGAGGGCGGCGGTCTCGCCGGGCTCCAGCGGCACCGCGAGCATGGCGGCGATGCCCGCGTCTCCGTACATCAGGCGCAGGATCACCGGGGCGGTGACCGGCGACTCCACGGCGCGCACGAGCGCGCGGAGCATGCGGTCGTCGAGGGGGGGGCTCTGCATGGGCGCGGACGATACAAGCGCCGACGGAGAATCGTCGACCTCCCCGGCCGGGGGCCATTCCACGCGACCGCGGGATGCTCTAGGTTCACGCCGCATTTCGCTGGAGGAGCACGAGGTCCATGCCCAAATTCGACACGCTGGTGGAGATCTTCACCGAGAGCACGAAGCGCTACGCCCAGTCGCCCTTGTTCGGCGAGAAGCGCGACGGCGAGTGGCGGTGGCTGACCTACGGGGCGTTCAAGGAGAAGGTCGACGCGCTGCGCGGCGGCCTCGCGGGCCTCGGGGTGAAGGCCGGCGACCGCGTCGCGGTGATCTCGAACAACCGCGCGGAGTGGGCCATCGGCGCGTACGCGACGTACTCCCTCGGCGCGGCCTACGTGCCGATGTACGAGTCCCAGCACTCCAAGGAGTGGGCGTACATCCTCAACGACTGCGGGGCGTCCATCTGCTTCGTACCGAACGAGAAGATCCGCGCGAAGATCCAGGAGGTCCGCGGCGAGATCCCGACGCTTCAGCACGTCGTCTCCTTCGGCGGCACCGACACCGAGAGCGACACCCTCGCGGCGCTGCTCCGCCGCGGCATGGAGACGCCGGCCCCCCTCGTGAAGCCCGCGAAGACGGACCTCGCCGGGCTCATCTACACGTCGGGCACCACTGGCAACCCCAAGGGCGTGCGCCTCTCGCACGGCAACATGGCGAACAACGTCAGCGCCATGCACGAGGTCCTCGAGATCGGCCCGAAGGACCGCTCGCTGTCGTTCCTTCCGTGGGCGCACAGCTTCGGGCAGGTCGTCGAGCTGCACGGGCTCTTCTCCATGGGCGCGTCGCTCGCCGTGGCCGAGAGCGTCGAGAAGCTCCTGGCGAACATGGCCGAGATCGAGCCGACGCTGATCTTCTCGGTGCCGCGCGTCTTCAACAAGCTCTACGCCGGGCTCAACAAGAAGATGGAGGGCATGCCGGCGATCCGGCGCACGCTGCTCACCGCGGCCATGGCCAACGCGGCGAAGCGCCGAAACCTCAACGACAACGGGCACCGCTCGCTCGTCGTCGAGGCGCTGCACAACGTCTACGACCGCGTGGTGCTCTCGAAGGTGCGCGCGACCTTCTTCGGACCGAAGCTGAAGTACGCGTTCTCCGGCGGCGCGGCGATCTCCCGCGAGGTCGCCGAGTTCATCGACAACATCGGCGTCACCGTCTACGAGGGCTACGGCCTCACCGAGACGTCGCCCATCGCCACGGCGAACTCGCCGGCGGCGCGGCGCATCGGCAGCGTGGGCAAGCCCATCCCGGGAACGCGCGTGGTGATCGACCTCGAGGCCACCGGCGACCCCAAGAACGGCGAGATCGTGGTGCACGGCCACAACGTGATGCAGGGCTACTACAACCTGCCCGAAGAGAACGACAAGGTGTTCACCTCGGACGGCGGCTTCCGCACCGGCGACATGGGCTTCATCGACGCCGACGGGTTCCTCTTCATCACCGGGCGCATCAAGGAGCAGTACAAGCTCGAGAACGGCAAGTACGTGGTGCCGGTGCCCATCGAGGAGGCCATCAAGCTGTCGCCGTGGGTGCTCAACGTGATGGTCCACGGCGCGAACCGGCCGTTCAACGTCGCGCTGGTGGTGGCCGACCTCGAGAAGCTCAAGGTGTGGGCGAAGGAGAAGGGCATCGCCGTCGACGCGGTGCCGTCGCTGCTCACCCACCCCGACGTGAAGGCGCTGTACCGCGACGAGATCGCGAAGCACACGCAGGAGATCAAGGGCTACGAGCGGGTGCGCGACTTCGCCCTCGTGGCCGAGGACTTCACCGTCGACAACGGGCTTCTCACGCCGAAGATGTCGCTGAAGCGGCGCAACGTCGTCGCGCAGTACGAGAGCACCCTCGACGAGCTCTACACCGGCACGGGGCCGGCCACCGGAGCGGACTGAGCTTCACGAACCATGGCTGACACGCTGCTTCTGGAGATCGGCTGCGAGGAGCTGCCGACGTCGTACCTCGACGGCGCGCTCGCGCAGCTCGCCGACATCATCCCCGACGAGCTCGCCAAGGCGCGCATCACCGCCGGGTCCGTGCGGGTGCTCGGGACGCCGCGGCGCCTCGCGGTGCTCGTGCATGACGTGCCCTCGACGGTAGAGGCGCGGGAGACCGAGCTCCTCGGCCCCGCCGAGAGCGCGGCGCGCACCGCCGACGGCGCCTGGACCAAGGCCGCCGAGGGCTTCGCGCGCAAGAACGAGCTGCGCTTGGAGGACCTCTCCATCGCCGACACCCCCAAGGGACGCTACCTGCGCGCGGTGAAGCGCGTGCCGGGGGCCGAGACGCGGGCGTTGCTTCCGGGCGTGCTGACGGCGGCGTGCGCGCGCGTGTCCTTCGCCAAGGCCATGCGCTGGGCGAACCTCGACACGGCCTTCGGACGCCCCGTGCAATGGCTCGTGGCGCTCCTCGGCGGCGACGTGGTGCCGTTCTCTTTCGCGGGCATCTCCGCGGGGCGCACGACGCGCGGGCACCGCTTTCTCTCGCCGGCGGCGTTCGAGCTCGCCGCGGCCGACGACTATCTCCGCGCCCTCGCCAACGCCCGCGTGCAGGCCGACGTGGCCGAGCGCCGCGCGGCGATGATGCACACACTCCGCAGCGCCGCCGAGAACGAGGGGGGCATGCTCCGCGAGGACGCTTTCCTCGAGCGCGAGGTGGCGGGGCTCGTGGAGAAGCCCTTCGTGGTGCTCGGTCGCTTCGACGAGGCGTTCCTCGAGCTCCCGGACCTGCTGGTCGAGAGCGTGATGCGCCATCACCAGCGGTACTTCGCGGTGCAGCGCCGCGACGGCAGCGGTCGCCTCCTCCCCGTGTTTCTCACCGTGGTCAACACGGCCCTCGACTCGGACACGGTGCGCCGGGGCAACGAGCGCGTGATGCGCGCGCGCCTCTCCGACGCCGCGTTCTTCGTCGCCCAGGACCGCAAGAACCCCCTCGCGTACCGTGTCGCGGCACTGGACGCCGTGGTGTTCCACGCGAAGCTCGGGAGCTACGGCGACAAGACGCGACGCATGGCCGCGCTGTCGGAGTTCGTGGCCGAGCGCTTCGGCACCGACCGCGATCACGCGAAGCGCGCCGCGACGCTCGCCAAGGCCGACCTCGTGACGCTCACCGTCGGCGAATTCCCCGAGCTGCAGGGCGAGATGGGGCGCTTCCTCGCGACGCACGACGGCGAGGCCGCCGAGGTCGCGACGGCCATCGGCGAGCACTACCTCCCGCGCGGCGCGACGGACGGCGTGGCCCCCTCCCGCGAGGGCGCCGTGCTGGCCCTCGTCGACCGCATCGACACCCTCGTGGGCTGCCTCGGCGCGGGGCTGCGTCCCACGGGCAGCGAGGATCCCTTCGGCCTGCGACGCCTCGCCAACGGCATCGTGCGAACGCTGCTGCACCACCGCGTGAACGTCTCGTTGAAGGGGCTCGCCTCGGCGGCGCTCTCCGCGGCGAACGATCCCCGCGCGGGAACCGCCGCGGGTGACACGCTGGTCGGCGAGGTGGTGGCGTTCTGCGCCGACCGCCTGCGTGCGCTGCTCGACGAGCGCTTCGGTCGCGACCTCGTGCGCGCTTGCATGGCCGCCGGCGCCGACGACCCCGTCGACGTCGAGGAGCGCGTGGCCGCCCTCGCGACGTTCTGGAGCTCACCCGCCGCGGCGGACCTCGGCGTCGCCTTCAAGCGCGTGTTCAACATCTCCCGCAGCGCTCCGAGCGGAGAGCTCGGCGACGCCGACGTCGCGCTGCTCACGGCGCCCGCCGAGGTGGCGCTGCTCGAGGCCTTCACCGAGGCCCGCACGAAGCTCGCCGCGCTCTGGAAGGAGCGCCGTCACGTCGAGGCGCTGGAGCTCGTCGCGCGCACCCTCCGCGCACCCGTGGACCGCTTCTTCACCGAGGTCTTCGTCATGGACAAGGACGAGACGCTCCGCGCCGCGAAGCTGAAGCTCCTCGGCCGCATCGCCGACTCCGTGGGCCACTTCGCCCAGTTCGACGCCCTCGACGGCTGATCCGCCCCGCTGCGCTTCTGCGCGTTTCCTGCCGTCGGCGCCGCGCGGTGCTACAGCAGGAGCATGGTCACCCGCCGCGCCTTCGCCGCCTCGCTCGTCGCGTTGGCCTTCGCCGCGCCCGCGCCCGCGCTCGCGCAGACGCGCCCCATCGAGGTGCGCGTCGGCGAGACCGTCGAATTCACCCTTCCGCGGCTCATGATGATCGTCGACTCGGAGGACTCCTCCATCGCGACCTTCGCGCGGCACGACGACGGCACGGCGACGGTCACCGGCGTGGCGGTGGGACGCACGCGCATCATCGGGCGCGACTACGCCTCGATGCCGCTGCTCCTCGACGTCGTCGTCTCGCCCGCGCGGCGCTGAGCGCTCAGCCCGCCGGGGCGTGGTGCGCCCGCGGATCGCGCCCGTTGCTGCGGTCGATGACCGACGCGCCGCCGAGCTCGCGCACCACCACCGACGCCGCCACGAGGCCGAAGGTGCCGGTCACCCACGCCGCGCTGCCGTCGATGCGCGCGCGCTTCTCGCAGGTGTGCATCCCGTTGTCCGACTGCGGGCACACGCAGTGGAACCCCTCGTCGCCGTCGTACGCGAGCGGCGAAGGCACCACCGGCGCCTCGTCGCTGAACACGCACGGCACGCCCGTGGGGATCGTCGCGCGGAACCGCCACCCGTGCTTCTTGCGCAGGATCTCGCGGAAGTGGTGCGCGAAGGGGTCGTGGTGCGTGCGCGCGAGGTCGTCGACCTTCACCCGCGTCGGGTCGAGGCGCGCCGCGGCGCCCATGACGCTCACCACTGGGATTCCCTCGGCGCGGCACGTCGCAACGAGGTGCGCCTTGGCGGTGAGATTGTCGATGGCGTCGACGACGTAGTCGGGGCGCTCGGCGAGCAGCGCCGCGCTGTTCTCTTCGGCGTAGAACTCGGTCTTCGCGGTGATCACGCCGGTCGGGTGGATGCGCCGCAGCCGCTCGGCCATCACGTCGACCTTGGGCTGCCCGATGTTCCCGCGCATCGCGTGGAGCTGGCGGTTGGTATTCGTCACGCACACCAGGTCGAAGTCGACGAGCACGAGGTGGCCGACGGCGGTGCGGGCCAGCGCCTCGGCGGCGAAGCTCCCGACGCCTCCGAGGCCCACGACCATGACCCTCGCGTCGGCCAGGCGCCGCATCGCCGGCTCGCCGAGGAGGCGGGCGGCACGATCGAAGCGGCGGTGCGTGCGGCGGGCGTCGTCCGGGCCTTCCATGCGGTTGCTTCGTCTGTACCCCATCCCCGGCGGCGCGGGGGCACCCTTGCCGCGGTCCGGCGCCGGGGCTATGCGATCGCGGACCATGGCCGAACGATTCCTCGACGCGCTCCGTGACCGTCCGCTGGTGGCCGATGGGGCCATGGGCACCCAGCTCTACGAGCGCGGCGTGCTCTACACGCAGAACTACGAGGAGCTCTGCGTCTCCCGCGCCGAGCTCGTGAAGAGCATCCACAAGGACTACCTCCGCGCCGGTGCGTCGGTCATCGAGACCAACACCTTCGGCGCGAACCGCATCCGCCTGGGGCGCTTCAACCTCGACAAGCGCGTGAAGGAGCTCAACGAGGCCGGCGTGCGCATCGCCCGCGAGGCCGTCGCCGAGTCCGGCGTCGCGTCGGCGTGGGTGGCCGGAAACATCGGTCCGAGCGGGCTGCACACGCTCAAGGGCGCCACCGCCAAGGAGCTCATGGACGTGCGCGCGGCGTTCGAGGAGCAGGCCGCCGCCCTCGGCGCCGCGGACCTCCTGGTCATCGAGACCATGCGCTCGCCGGAGGAGCTTCGCATCGCCCTCGAGGCCGTGCGCGCCGCGACGACGCTCCCGGTGGTGGCCATGGTGAGCTTCGACGCCTTCGGCACCATGGCCGACGGCACCACGCCCGAGGCGATGTCCGACCGCCTCGCGCACTGGGGCGCCGACGTCATCGGCGTGAACTGCGGCGACGGTCCTGCCGGCGTCTTCGACGCCATCGAGCGCATGCGCGCGACGGGGCTGCCCTTGGCTGCCATGCCCAACGCGGGCATCCCGCGGCGCATCGAGGGGCGCTTCCTCTACATGGCGAACCCCGAATACTTCGGGGTGTATGCGCGCCGCCTCATCCGCCTCGGCGTGCGCCTCGTGGGCGGGTGCTGCGGCACCACCATGGACCACATCCGCCGCGCCGCGAACGCCGCCCGCATGCACGCGCACGACGGACCGGGCGCCGACCGCGCCGACGACGGAGGGGCCGTGCGCGAGCCCAACGATGCGTCGGTGGTGGTGACCTCCCTCGAGCCTGCGCCGGGGGCCCGCGTGGTGCCCCTCGCGGAGCGCAGCGGCCTCGCCTCGAAGCTCGGCAAGCAGTTCGTGGTGAGCGTCGAGGTGAACCCCCCGGCGGGCATGGACGCCGCGCGGGCCGTAGCCGCCGCGAAGAACCTCGTGGCCCACGGCGTCGACGTCATCAACATCGCCGACGGTCCTCGGGCGAGCGCGCGCATGGGCAACGTCGCGCTGGCGGTGCGGCTCCTCGAGGCCGGCGTCGAGCCGCTGCTCCACGTCTGCTGCCGCGACCGCAACACCCTCGGGCTCGTCGGGCACGTCATGGGCGCCCACGAGCTCGGCGTGCGCAACCTCGTGATCATCACCGGCGACCCGCCGAAGATGGGCGACTACCCCGACTGCACCGCCGTCTACGACCTCGACTCCATCGGGCTGCTGCGCCTCGTGCGCGCCCTGAACCACGGACGCGATCCCGGCGGCAAGGCCCTCGGAGGCGTGACGTCCTTCGTCATGGCCACCGGCGCCGAGCCCGCCGCGATGGACTATCCGCGCGAGATGGCCCGGCTCAAGCGCAAGCTCGATGCGGGCGCGGAGCTGCTCATGACGCAGCCGGTGTACGACCCCGCGGTGCTCGAGCGGTTCCTCGACGACGTCGCGCCCTACGACGTGCCGGTGCTCGTCGGCATCCTTCCGCTCGCGAGCCACCGCAACGCCGAGTTCCTGCACAACGAGGTGCCCGGCATGCGCGTGCCCGACGCGGTGCGCGAGCGCATGCGCTCGGCGGGCAGCGGGCCGCAGGCGCGCAAGGAGGGCGTGGCCATCGCGCGCGAGATGTTGCTCGCGGTGCGCCACCGCGTCGCCGGCGCGTACGTGATGCCTCCGCTGGAGCGCTGGGAGATGGCGCTCGAGGTCATCGACGGCGTGAAGTGACGGCGATCCCCGCGCGACACCAGCCCTTGCGGCGCACGCGCGCGGGGGCTTACGGTGCCCGCGAGGTCCGATGATACCGATCGATCCGGGGATCAAGGAGCGCGTCGATCACCTCGCGCTGCCGTTCAACCGCTACGGGTACGACCCCTACGGCATCTCGAAGCGGCACGTCGCCGAGATGTTCACGGGCCTCTCGTTCTTCTACCGCCGCTACTTCCGCGTGAAGACCCACGGCATCGCGAACGTGCCGCGCGCGGGCCGCGTGATGCTCATCGGCAACCACTCCGGGGGCTACGCCATCGACGGCGCGATGCTCATCACGTCGATGTTCCTCGAGCTCGACCCGCCGCGGCTGGCGCAGGGCATGGCCGAGAAGTTCATCAACCGCGTGCCCATGGCGTCGCTTTGGTCGTCGCGCACGGGGCAGTTCACCGGGCTCCCCGAGACCGCCGAGCGGCTCCTCGAGGACGACCGCATGCTCATGGTGTTCCCCGAGGGCGCGCGCGGCACCGCGAAGCTGTACTGGGAGCGGCACTCGCTCGTGGAGTTCGGCACCGGGTTCCTCCGCCTCGCCATGAAGACGCGCACCCCCATCGTCCCCGTGGGCATCCTCGGCGGCGGCGAGGCGATCCCGTCGGTGGTGAACTCGAAGTTCCTCGGGAGGCTCGTGGGCGCGCCGTACGTGCCCGTGACGCCGTACCTCGTGGCCGTGCCGCTGCCGGTGAAGATGGAGCTGCGCTTCGGCGAGCCGATGTTCTTCGAGGGCACCGGCACCGAGGAGGACGAGGTCGTGCTCGAGGGCGTCGAGTCCGTGAAGTCGCGCGTGGCGTCGCTCATGGCCGACGGGCTGCTCGAGCGCGAGGGAGGCCGCGGATGAGGATCCTGCTCACGGGCATCGCGTCGCCGGTGGCCCAGCACGTCGCGCGCAAGCTCCTCGCCGAGGGGCACTCCATCATCGGCATCGACCGGCGCCCGTGGACCGACGCGCCGCCGGAGGTCGAGATGCACGCCGTCGACATCCGCAAGCGCGCGGCCGAGGACGTGTTCCGCAAGTCGCGCCCCGAGGCCGTGGTGCACATGGCGACGGTGACGCACCTCCGCTTTCGCAGCGAGGAGCGCTACCGCATCAACCTCGGCGGCACCCGCGCGGTCTTCGAATACGCCCACCAGTATGGCGCCAAGCACGCCGTCTTCGTGGGCCGGCACACGTACTACGGGGCGGGCTCGGACCACCCGCTCTACCACCACGAGGACGACCCGCCGATGGCGGTGACGACGTTCCCCGAGCTGGCCGACCTCGTGGCCGCGGACCTCTACGCGTGCACTTCGCTGTGGCGCGTTCCGACGCTCACCACCGCGGTGCTGCGCATCTGCTACGTGCTCGGGCCCACCGGCGTCGGCACCCTCGCGGCGTTCCTCCGCGGACGGCGCGTGCCGGTGATCTGGGGCTACGACCCGCTCTACCAATTCATGCACGAGGAGGACATCGCCACGGCGATCTCCCTCTCGATCCAGCACCGCCTGCGCGGCGTCTACAACGTCGCGGGCCCCTCGCCGCTGCCGCTGTCGGTGGTCGTGCGCGAGTCGGGGCGCAAGATCGCGCCGATGCCTGAGGTCGCGTTCAAGGCGCTGCTGGGGCGCTTCGGGCTGCCGAACCTGCCGCCGGGCGCGGTGCAGCACATCAAGTACCCCGTCGTCGTGGACAGCGCGCCGTTCCGCAAGGTCACGGGCTTCGTCCACGCGCACGACGAGCAGTCGTGCATCCGCGACTTCAGCCGGGCGTTCCCGGTGCCGTCGAAGCGCTAGCGGCGCGCCGGCGCCGGGAGCTCGAGGCGCTCCCAGAGCTCGAGCGGGATGCGCACGTCGACCTCGGCGCCGTGGGCCCGCCGAGACGCCACGAGGCGCGTGTGGATGAGCCCCGCGAGGTCCTTGCGGGCGCGCCACCGGCGCTCGACGGCCGTGAATCGGCGCTTCTCGTCGGGCGTCGTGGTGAAGCCCCGGGAGCGCTTGCCCTGCCGCGCACCACGCGCGATGCGGAACGCCCTCGCGGCCTCGCGGATCTCCGCCGCCGTCGCGCCGCGCACGGCCACGCGTCCGCCCGTGGGGAGCTGCACCGTCGCGTCGATGACGCTCGCCGGGCGCTCGTCGTCGGGGAGCGCGTCGAGCAGCGCCATCATCGCGCTCGAGCGGTCGCGGCCGAGCTCGCGCTCCGGGCCGCGCTCGAGGCGGTCGGCGAAGGCCAGCATCGCCTCGACGCCAGCCTCGGAGAGGTCGAGGTCGCGGACGCAGAGCTCGTCGAAGTCCGCGCGCCCGAGCGCCTCGAAGACCCCTTCGCCTCGCAGCGTGCGCAGCGCGTCGACGACGTCGAGGAAGTCGTCGGCCAGCGCCGAGCGCCGCTTGCGCA
>CAIMWA010000192.1 GCA_903845045.1 uncultured delta proteobacterium
CGCGACCCTCCATGGGGCGGACCTCAGCAGCGCGGACCTCAGCGGCGCGAACCTCACCCACGCCTTCATCACCGACGCGAATCTCACCAGCGCGGACCTCACCGGCGCGGACCTCACCCGCGCGGACCTCAGCCGCGGCGCGGACCTCAGCGGAGCCAACCTCGCCCGCGCGGACCTCACCGACGCGAACCTCATCGACGCCATCCTCCAAGGCGCGAACCTCACCGGCGCGAACCTCACTGGCGCGAACCTCACCGGCGCGAACTTCGTCGGCGTGAGATGCAACGCGGCGACCCGCTGGCCCGCGGGATTCACTCCCCCGACCTGTCTCCCGTAGACCCGCGCACGGCTCACCCGCGGCGTGCGGCTGCTCGCGCCCTGGTGGCCGCGACGACTCGCGCGAGGCCCTCGGCGGCGCACGCCCTCGACGACGGCGCCTTCGCGTCGCGGGCGCTGCGGCCGTCGTGGGAAGAGTTCCGCGGCGTGGTGCGGCTGGTGTCCGGCGAGGAGCCGCGCGCGGCGCTCGCACGCTGGGAACGCGACGACGGCGTCGACGACGACGCGGAGGAAGACCGATGACGGAACCGAAGACAGGGGTCGGCGCCAACTCCGAGAGCTCACCCCTGAACCAGCGGCTCCCTCACGCGCTGCGCGAGCGGTTGACGGCGCTGTCGGCGCGGGTGCCGATCGTGTGCCAGCACAAGCTCGCCCTCGCGGCCCTCGACGCCCGGCTCGCGGCCCTCGAAGCGGACCCGACGGCGCTGCTCCGCGACGGCACCGCGGAGACGGCGGCACCGACGACGGACGCAAGGCGGCGGCCGACGCGAGCGATGGAGCGCCCCGCCAGGCGGCGTTGACCTCACCCGGCGCCCGGAGCAACCTCGGTCCATGGCGACCGCACGCGACGACTTTTCGTGGGTTCCGCGCTACCCCGCGCCGGTGACCCTCGCGGACGTGCCGGAGCATCTCCGCGACAACCCGATCGTGAAGACGATGCTCGCGATGACGCCCGAAGAACAAGCGGAGTGCGAGCGCACGGCGCGCAGCGACGAGGCCGACGACGACGCGACGATCGCGATGCTCCTCGCCGACGCCGGCCGGTGATCCTCGACTCCGCGCGGGTCGTCGCCGGCTATCCCTTCACCGCGCGCCGTCACGGTCGCGTTCCACTCTGTGATGCCGTCGCGGTCGCGGCGTGCTTCGACACCGCCGCGGAGCCTTCGGCCGGCCGCGGCGCGGACGAACCTGCCGCGGTGTTCTTCGCGCTCGCGTCGAAGCGCCGGGCGTTTCCGTTCGCGTGGAAGTTGATGGCACGCATCGTGGCGCGAGCGCAGGCGGAGGCCAACGGGCTTCACCTCGACGCCGACGCAGCCGAGCTCGACGCGCTCTGCGCCGAGGTGCTCTACAAGCGCGCGACGTGGGAGTCCGTGCGGGGGTGGTTCGCGGAGCGGGTGCGCGCGGCCGGCGGGTGACGACGCGCCCGCGTTGCGTGGCGCCGTCGCCCGGGGTCACGAACGAACGGGGACACAGTTACGTTGTTGCATTCGACCCGCAGAACCCGGCGACGCGACCGATTGGCCGCCGCTTCGACCTGGTTCCGCACGGGGCCGAGCGACGTCTCGGCGGGCAACGACGGCTCCCACGAGCCGCGAGTTCCCGCGTGCGCCCCGCGGCGAATGCAACAACGTAACTGTGTCCCCGTGCGACCACCGCCGATGGAGTTCGACGCCGACGAGCAGCTCCGCGCGATGCTCGACCCCGACGCCTTCGAGGAGACGCTGGAGACGCCGCGCTCCGACGCCGAGACGATGGCGAAGAACTGGCGGCGCTACCGGGCGATGGCCCGCGCACAGGAGGCCGGCTCCGACGACGCGCTCGACCCCGACGACGTCGAGCGGCTCGTCTACGACCTCGCGGAGCAAGGGAGCGACGTGGGCGTCGAGAGCGTCGACGCCGCGATCCCCGACTGGCGCACGCGACGGTGGACGCCGACGACGGTGCTTGACCTCGCCCGCGCCTTCGAGGACGACGAGACCGCCGCGGACGATCTTCTCTCGGCGGTGCACCTCGCGGCGACGACGGCGATGGACCACGCCCGGCGCCGGTACGCCGACGCCAAGCGACGGCGCACGCGCTACGTCGCCGAGAGTGAGGTTCCGATGGAGCGGCGCGCCGATCTCCTCGAACGGTACGAGGCGCATCTTCAACGCCAACTCGCGAGCACCCTCGCGATGCTGCGCGGCGTGCGCGAGAGCTTCACGCCGACGTGAGGCCGGCGCGTTGACCCCTGACGCGCGCGAGTTCGCGCCGCTGGCGGACCTGACGCGCACCAGCCGAGTGTGACCGACCGGCACCGGGGGCTATCCTTCGCGGCATGAAGCGACGATGGGGGGCGGCGTTGGCGGTGTCAGTGCTGGTGGGTGCTTGCGGGCTGTCTGACCTGGAGCGAGCACTGGCCGGAGACAGGAACCTTGCGGGGGCAAGTCTCCCCGGCGCGTCCCTCCCCGGCGCGAACCTCACCCGCGCGGACCTCACTGGCGCGAACCTCGCCGACGCGGACCTCACTGGCGCGAACCTCGCCTACGCGAACCTCACGGGCGCGTACCTCACCCGCGCGGACCTCACCCGCGCGAACCTCAGCGGAGCCGACCTCACCCGCGCGAGCCTCGGCGGCGCGAACCTCAGCTCAGCGAACCTCACCAGCGCAAGCTTCACCCGCGCGGACTTCACCCGCGCGAACCTCAGCGGAGCAAACCTCACCAACGTGGACCTCAGCCGCGACGCGAACCTCAGCGGAGCCGACCTCACCCGCGCGAACCTCGGCGGCGCGAACCTCAGCTCAGCGAACGTCACCAGCGCAAGCTTCACCCGCGCGGACCTCTCCC
>CAIMWA010000193.1 GCA_903845045.1 uncultured delta proteobacterium
AAGCGGTCGTCGCCGTACTGCTTGCCGTGCTCGGTGCGCCCCAGGTACGCGCTGCAGCCCCACACCTCGCCGTCGGCCTCGACGTAGGCCCACTGGAACGGCGTCGCGTGGCACTTGTCGTAGCCGCGCGCGCCGTCCTCGAGGTGCGCCATGGTCTGGTGCCGCACCACGACGTTGAAGTCCTTGGTGGACACGGCCTCGACGGCGTCGGACCAGCTCCGCGTGCCGTACTGCGTGCCGTCGTAGACCCGCGAGTCGCTGCTCATGAGGTGCTGCGAGTAGGGCTTCACCACGAGGTAGTCGACGCCGATGTCGCGCAGCCGCTCGGCGAGCGGGAGCGCCGTGGCGATGTTCGACGGCACCACCGTCTGCACCAGCGGACGCTTGGGGTCGCTGCCTCGCACCTCGGGGAGCGCCACCATCTGCGCGCCGATGGTGCAGTTCGATCCGAGCTCGCGGCGCACGCGCACGGCGTCGGCGAGGTTCTTGAACACGCGCTCGAAATCGCCCTCGGGCGCGCGGTGGATGCGCGCGTAGGTCTCGGCGTCGCCGGCGTTGAGGGAGACCTTGATCCATCGGAGCGTGGGCGCGGCCAGGGCCTTGCGCGACCACGCCTCGGTCATGAGCACGCCGTTGGTCGTGATGGACGTGTCGAGCCCCAGCGCCCCCGCGTGCGCGAGGACCTCGGGGAGCGGCTTGTAGAGCAGCGGCTCGCCGGCGCCGGCGAACATCACGCTGCGCACGCCGCCCTCGTGCATGTCGGTCAGCGCCTGGAGCAGCAGCGCGCGGTCGAGGTGCGGCTTCTCGGGGCGGTCGAGCATGTAGTCGACGCCGCAGAAGGTGCACTCGTGGTTGCAGTACCCGACGGGCGAGACCTCGACGTAGATCGGGAAGATCTCCTTCGCGGTCTCCCAGTCGTCGCGGCCCTGCACCCACTGCGCGACGCGGACGGGGTGCAGCGAGATCTTCTCGCTGTCGATGCGGAACCGATCGGCCATGGAGGCCGCGACTCTACCGCGAGTCAGTACCCTTCGGTCTTCGAGATGATCTCGTTCATGATCTCGCGGGTGCCGCCGCCGATGGGGTAGAGCCGCGCGTCGCGGTAGAGCCGCTCGACGAGCACGCCGCGCATGTAGCCGTAGCCTCCGTGGATCTGCACCGCTTCGTCGCAGACCGCGCTGCACATGTCCGTCGCGGTGTTCTTGGCCATGGCCGCGAGGCCCGCGGAGGAAGCGTCGCCGGCGAGCACGCGCGACACCACCTCGCCGGTGAGGGCGCGGGCGGCGGCGATGCGCGTCGCCATGTCGGCGAGCTTGTGCCGCGTGACCTGGAACCCCGCGAGGGTCTTGCCGAAGGCCTGCCGCTCCCGCGCCCACGCCACGCTCTCGCGGTACGCCAGCGTCGCGATGGCCACGCACTGCGCGGCGAGGAACACGCGCTCCGTGGCGAAGTTCAGCATGATGGTGACGAAGCCCGCGTCGACGTCGCCGAGCACGTTGGCGAGGGGTACGCGGCAGTCGTCGAAGTGCAGCTCCGCGGTGTCCGAAGCGCCCCAGCCCATCTTGCGAAGCCGCTTGCCGACGGTGAAGCCGGGCGTGCCGCGCTCGACGACGACGAGGGAGACGCCGCCGTGGCCCGGTCCGCCGGTGCGCACGGCGACGGTGACGAGGTCGGCGCGGGCGCCCGAGGTGATGAAGGTCTTGGCGCCGTTGAGCACCAGCGCGTCGCCGTCACGCTCGGCGCGGGTGCGAAGGTTCGCCACGTCGCTGCCGCCGCCGGGCTCGGTGATGGCCAGCGCCGACACCTTCTCGCCGCGCAGCACCGGCGGGATCCAGCGCTGCTTCTGCTCGTCGGTGCCCGCGCGCAGGATCGGAGGGAGCGCGATGCCGTGGCTGCCGAGGCCGACGGTGGTGCCCACGGACCGGCCCGCGAGCACCATGGCCTCGCTCGCGGCCACGACGTGCGAGAGGTCGCCGCCGCTGCCGCCATACACCTCGGGGTAACCGATGCCGAGCACGCCCGCGGCGCCGGCCTTGGCGTAGAGGGCGAGGGGGAATTCCTCGGCGTCCTCCCAGGCGTCGGCGTGCGGGGCGATCTCGGCGGCGGCGAAGCGCTCGACCTGGGCGCGCAGCGCCGCGTGCTCGTCGGTCTCGAAGAGGTACGTCATGGCGGCCATCGAAATACCATGGCCGCGCGGCGCTCAGGGTCCGTGCAGCCCCGCCACGAGCAGGTGCGCGATGGTGAGGTAGAGGAACAGCCCGGACGCGTCGACGAGGGTGGTGATGAGCGGCGCCGAGACCACCGTCGGGTCGACGCCCGCGCGCTGCGCCGCGATGGGGATGAGCGCGCCGACGGCGTTGGCCCACACGCACACCACGACGATGGTGAGGGCGACGCAGGCGGCGATGTCCATGTGCACATGCCACATGAGCGCGCGGAAGAACGCGATACACCCGAGCAGCAGCCCGAGGAGCACGCCGGTGGAGACCTCCTTGATGACGACGCGGGCCGCGTCGCGAAGGCGCACCTCGCCGAGGGCCAGCGCGCGGATCACCGTCGACACCGTCTGCGACCCCGCGTTGCCGCCGGTACCGATGAGCAGCGGGATGAAGAACGACAGCGCCACGACGCGCGACAGCTCGCCCTCGAAGTGGCGCAGCACCGTTCCGGTGGCGGTCTCGGCGACGAAGAGCAGCACGAGCCAGGTGAGCCGGCTGCGGACCACGCGCACCAGCGACGTCTGGAAGTACGGCACCTGCGCGGCCACCTCGCCGTGCACGCCGCCCTGGTTCAGCAGCCCCGCGCCGACCTTGCGCAGCGCGGCCTCGAGCAGGTCGTCGACGCGCACCGCGCCCATCACCGCGCCGCCTCCGTCGATCACCGGCAACGACAAGAATTCGTGCGTCTGGATGATCTCCGCCGCGTCGCCGCGGGGCACCTCGGCGCCCACGGCGATGGGGTCGCGCACCATGATGGACGCGACCTCGGCGGCAGGGTCGGCGAGCACGAGCTCGCGCAGCGCGATCACGCCCACCAGCCGCCGGTCGACGATGGCGGCGTCGGCGGGGGCGTCCTCGCCTTGGACGACGTAGCAGTTCTGCGCGACCTCGATGTCGCGCTCGTCGCGACGCAGCCGTGCGAGGGCTTCTGCAGCGGTGTCGCGCGCTCGGCAGAGCCACACCTTCGGGGTCATGAGGCGCCCCACGGCGACCTCGTCGTAGGCCAGCACGCGGCCCAGCAGCGCCCGCTCCTCGGGGGCGAGCGCCGCCTCGATGCTGGCGCGGGCGTCGTCGTGCAGCGCCGCGACGATGCGAGCGCGGTGGTCCGTGGGCATGAAGCCGAGCACCCGCGCGGCCCGCGCCGACTCGACGGAGGCCAGGGCCTTCGCCGCCACCGCGGGGTGCGCCACGCGCAGCATCGACGCCGCGCGCCGGTCGTCGCTGGCCTCGAGGAGCCGTCGCACGTCGGCCCCGCTGCGCCGCGAAAGGTCGCGCCCGAGGTCCGCGGGACGCACCTTGCGAAGCACGTCGGCGAGCGCACCGTCGCCCGCGAGGGCCGCGTCGACGACCGCGAGGTCCGCCACCGGCACCGCGCTCCGCACCACCTCCACCGCCGCTCCGCTCATCGCTGGCCTCCGCGCTCGTCGGTACCACGTCCGGGCCGCCGCCCTCCCGTGACGTTTCGGTGGAGTCTGCCATACTGAACGAACGATGCACTCCAGTAGACTTTTCCCCTGCACTGGAACCACGACCGGGGCCCGACCATGCGCGTGCTGAGCTCCCTCGCGGGAGGCGCGATGATCGGCGCGAGCGCCTCGCTGCTGCTGCTCTTCAACGGCCGCGTGGCGGGGATCAGCGGCGTGCTGTCGGGGGCCCTCGAGCGCACCCCCGAGGCCCACTGGCGCCGGCTCTTCGTCGCGGGCCTCGTCGCGGGCGGCCTCGTACTGCGCTTCGCCCTTCCGTCGGCGCTCCCCTCGCCCGACACGTCGCTGCTTCGCGCCATCGCGGCGGGGCTCCTCGTGGGCTTCGGCGCGCGGCTCGGCGGCGGCTGCACCAGCGGTCACGGCGTCTGCGGCATCGCGCGGCTGTCGGTCCCGTCGGTGGTCTCGACGCTGACCTTCATGGCCACGGGCATGCTCGCGACGGGCGTCGTGTGCCACCTGCTCGGAGCGCCGCGATGACCGCGCGCGACGTCGTGGCCGCGGGCTCGGGGCTGCTCTTCGCGCTGGGGCTCGGCGTGGCGGGCATGACGAACCCGCACAACGTGCTGGGATTCCTCGACGTGGGCGGCGCGTGGGATCCGTCGCTGGCGCTGGTCATGGGCGGCGCCATTGCCGTGCACTTCTGGATCGCGCGACGGGCTGCGCGCGGCGCTCGTCCGCTGCTGGCGTCGCAGAACGCGCTGCCGGAGAACCCGGTGATCTCGGCGCGGCGCCTCGCGGGCGCGGCGATCTTCGGCGTGGGCTGGGGCGTCGCGGGGTTCTGCCCCGGTCCGGCCCTCGTGTCGGCGGCCAGCCTCGCGCTGCCGCCGCTGGTCTTCGTCGCCGCGATGATCGCGGGCATGCGGGTGCATCGCCGCTACTTCGACGACCCGGGCTGCTCGCCGGACCGGCTCAGCGAACCGTCACCGGCACCGTGACGTCGCCCGCCGCGGGGAGGTCGAAGGGCACGTCGAGGGTCGTGCCTCCCGGACAGAGTCCGTAGCTTCCGCCGAAGGGGAACCCGGGACCGCCGAAGTGCATGGGGCACGTGGCCGTTCCGTCGGGGTTCGCGACGCAACCCGACGGGAGCGCTCCGAGCACGACGAAGTGCGCGACGTAGTGCCCCGCGGCCACGGGCTGTCCCACGGCGTGGCGCTCCTGCTGGATGCCCGCGCCGGGCCAGCCGTGCGTCGAGCAATCATACGGGACCGTGTAAACGACCAGGGAGCGGGCGTCCCACTCGACGGCGTATGGCGTGGCGCTGGCCAGAGGCACCGCGTGCGCCTCGGTGAGCGCGGGACCGCCCGGGTTCGGGCACTCGCAGAGGCACTGGAACGGCAGGCCCAAGGCGATGCCGTCGATGGCGAGGCCGCCGCACTGCCAGCCCGCGGTGACCACCCACGCGGTGCCGCCATCGCCTCCCGGCGCCTGGTTGAAGAGGAAGCGAACGCGCTGCCGCGACGCGATGTCCGAGGGGACGATGACGTCCATCGGGAGCGGTGCGTCGGCGGGTACGTCGGCAGGCGGGGCGTCCGTGATCGGTGCGTCGGCGGTGGGCGCGTCCGTCGGCGGCGCGTCGACGGTGCCACGGTCGGTGACCGGCACGTCCGACGCGGTGACGTCGACGGAGGCATCGGACGACGGCACAGGGAGCGCGACGGAGCCTCCACACGCGACGAGCAGCGAGGCGGCGACGGACACGAGCGCGAGGGCCGAGCGAGAGGTCATGGACGCTCCACGAGCACGGCGTGTTCCAGCGTAGAAACGCTTACAGGAAAGTCATTTCGTGCGATCTCGGGGTGACGCAGGCTGTGCCACGGCGCGCATCCGATGACCTGCCTGGCGCGTTCAGCGGGGACCATCGACGTCGACCTCGACGCGCCCCGGGAGCCGACCGACGTCGGCCGGGGGCGCCTCGCGGCCCGTGAGGCCGCCGTACAGACACAGGCCGTTGCCGCGAGGACCGTCGACGGCGGCGAGGCCGAGCGTGTGGACGCCCGGTCTGCGAAGCGCCGCGAGCACGGCGGGGTCGTCGGTGCGCAGCGTGATCCAGCGTCCGAGGGCGTCGTCGGGCGGCACGTCGAAGTCACCCAGCACGTGGCCGTCGAGGGTCACGCGCACCGTGGATCCATCCTCGGCGGTGGCGCCCTCGCCGCGGCCCGGTAGCTCCGAGCTTCCGCGAAAGCGCACCGTCACCGCCGTCGCGTGGGCACCGCGAAGCGCCGACGCCTGGGTGACGCGAAGCGCGTACGTGAAGCGACCGGTGCCGCTGACGTAGACGTGCGTGAGCGCGAAGGCGTCCCAGCGACCGACGTGCTCGGCCTCGGCCGAGGCGTAGCGTTCCGGGGCCATGGACCAGCGCAGCCCGTCCGCGGTCACGCGCGGGGTCGCGCCGCCCGCACCCGGACCGCGAACGAGGTGCATGGTGGACCACAGCGGAGTCTCGCCGATGCTCCCGCCGAGCCGTGCGTTCGTCGACGGCGGGGCCGGACTGCGCCATCGCGCAGCGAAGTCGGCGAGCACCGCGCGCACCGGCGCGGTCTGCGTCACGAGCGGTCCGTCGACGAAGACGCCGTGCTCCTGCGGGTCGTTGGTGGCGGGCGTGTAGATCCACGGGAGCACGCCGTCGACGCCGTCTTCGTCGCAGCGCTGCAGGAAGCGCCGGAACCACGTCGCGCGCATCGCGCCGGTGCGGTCCGCGGGCGTGCGGGAGAAGCCCGCCTCGCCGAAGACGAGGGGCTTGCCGGCGACGAAGTGCGCGAGCTGCGCGTGGTCGTCGACGAAGTCGCGGAGCGCGGCGACGGTGCGCACGCCGGCGTTGTGCATCGGGTAGGCGTGGGCGTCGGCGTAGTCGATGCCGGGCAGGCGCTGCAGCGCGAGCCACAGGCTGCGTTGCGCGCGCGACGTGTAGCCGATGTGCCCCGCGGCCACGAGGTGCACCGGGTCGAGGGCATGCACCGCGGCCGCCATCGACGACGTCCACGCGAGCAGACCTTCGCGGGACCGCGGCGCCGCGTCGGACTCGTTCACGAGCTCCCAGCCGAGGATCACCGGGTCGTTGCGGTAGGCCCGTCCGGTGATGGCGCTCACGCGCCAGACGATGTGCTCGACGTGGGCACGATAGAGGCGCTGCGCCGTGGCGTCGGCGAAGAAGCGCGCGAGGAGACCATCGCCGAGGGGTGCGGCAGCGGGTCCCGGCACGTCGACGCCGGACCACGACAGGTACCGCGGCGCACCGCCGTAGTCGGCCCAGCGGTTCGCGAGCACCACGATGACGCGAAGGCCCCGCGCGCGGGCGATCTCGAGCACCGTGTCGAGGTGCGCGAAGCTCTCGGCGACCCAGCCGTCGGGGCCGATGCGAAAGGCGAAATCGCGCGCCCACGGGGCCGCATCCGCAGGCTGCTCGCCGAGGGCCCAGACGCGCGCCACGCGCAGTCCGTCGGCGGCCATGGCCGTGAGCGTGGTGTCGGCGCGCTCGCGGTGCGCGCGTCCGTGCATCACCGCGGCGTTGGCGCCGACGAAGCGAAAGGGCTCGCCCTCGAGGGTGAAGCCCGCGCCGCGCACCTGCACGAAGCGCGAGCGGTCGAGGGAGTCCGTCGGCGACGCGGGCGCTGCGGGAGCCGGCGTCGTGGGCTGCGCGAACACCGGCCCGAGCGCGACGATCAGCGCCGCCGCGAGCGCAGGGAGGACCAGGCCGACGCGCCGCATGCGGGTCGAACCCTAGCACCCGAGGCGCCGCCCGCGTGGGTTGCGCGCCGGGACGCAGCCGGTGCGCGCGCGGAAGGCTTCGATGCGCGGGCGCCGCGGGATCGTCGTGGCCCCGGGAATGCACCTCGCCTGGGTGGAGGCACGACATGAAGACCCCGAAGACGCACCCCGCGCGCACTGGACGGATGGACGACGGCAACGCGTTCCTCGCCGATCCTGGATCGGGCCCGGCGCACGTGAAGGACGACCTCGCGGAGCAGCTTGCCGAGCAGTTCCTGGTGGCGGCGACGTCGGCCGAGGAGACCGGCCAGGAGGACCTCGACCACGTCATGGCCGAGGAGCGCGGCGGACCCTTCGTGGTCACGCCGGCCTCGAAGGAATTCGCGGCGGGCGTCGATGCGTCGAACATTGCGACGGCCGAGGTCGCGGCGTTTCCGAGCGCGATGCGCACCGGGCGGCAGGACCTTACCTCGCGGCGCTGAACACCGTCGCGAGGCGTCCCGTCAGGGCGTCGTGACGGGGCCGGTGTCGAGCACCTCGAAGGCCGTGCCGGGGATGGCGCGAAGCTGCGCGAGGTCGGCGTCGTTCCACCGGGGGTCGGTGGCGCCGGAGACGTACCAATTCGCTCCGGTGTCGGCGACGAGCATCCCGTAGCGCTGCAGCGCCACGGCGATCACGCGGGCGGCGCCGCGCATCGCCGAGAGGTCGTAGTCACTGCGAAGCCGCAGGCGTTGGCCCATGGCCGGCGCGTCCTCGTCGTCGTCGCCGCCGGGGTGCGTGGCGGGCGCGACCCACGCCGCGCGCGTGTGCGCGAAGGTGACGCGCAGCGCGTGACGGATGGCGCCGCGGGAGACCTCGTCCCAGCGCGCGAGGCCCGGGAAGATCGGCAGTCCCGCTTGATCGGCGGACGTCCAGCCGGCTGGACGCGTGGTGCCTCGCCGGAGGTCGAAGACCGCGCCCGCGCCCGCGCGCCACCCCGCGCCTTCGCGCGACGCGCGGTACATCTCGAAGAGCCTGCACGCGCCCTGTTGCACCACGAGCACGTGGTGATCGTGTCCGGCCTCCACCGCCGCGTTCGCGGGCACCGGGTACGGCCCCGGATCGCTCTGATCGGGATAGAGATCGAAGCGCACGGGCACCGCAGGCTGCGCCGCCTGCACCACCACGAAGGGGATGCCCCAGGCCGCGCTCGCACCGAAATCGGCCTTCAGCGTCGGGTCGCCGTGGTCCTGGATGTTCGCGACGATGGCGGCGCTGCGCGGGTGCACCGGCGCTCCCGAGACGTCCTGGTTCCACGGGTCGTCGGCGGGAAGGATGGGGCACGTCGCGAGCGCGTCGTCGGCGGCGGGACCTGCGAGGACGAGGGTGCCCTCGTCGGCGGCGCAGGCCGCGAGGGCGACGAGACCGACGCCCGCACACCGCACCGAGGTTCGCATCGCAGGGACGCTCCGCATCGCCTTCGCGCGGCGACCTTCGCACGGACCGGGCCGCGTCGCTGCGGACTCCGCGCCGCCCTGACGCCGACGAAGTACGCGGGAACCTTCGGCGCGCGCCGTGGTCAGACCTCGCCGAGGAGCACGACGCATGAAGCACACGGCCACCACCAACCCGGGCGCGATGACCCGTTCCATGACCGCCGCGCAGGGCGCCGCGGGACCGAAGGCCCTGCGCATCGGGCTGATGCGCGGCACCGCGATGCTGCACGAGCGCGTGCTGCGGGAGCGCGGCGCGGTGCGCGTGGGCACGTCGGAGCGCGACACGTTGACGGTGCCGGCGGGCGACGTCGCGGCGAGCGTCGAGGTGTTCGCGAAGGCGCCGGGAGGCTGGGCGCTGCGCTTCGACGCGACGATGGAGGGCGAGGTCGCGCTGCCGTCGGGGCTGCGTCGGCTGCGTGATCTTCGCGACGATCCGTCGGTGCCGCGCGACGGTGCGACGTGGTGCCTCGCGCTGCCCGAGACCGCGCGGGGCCGCGTGCGCTTCGGCGCGCTGACGCTGCTGTTCCAGTTCGTGGCGGCGCCGACGGCGATGCCGCGACCGCAGCTTCCGACGGCGCTGCGCACGTCGTGGGCACGCGGCACCGACTGGACCTACAACGGCTGCCTCTCGGCGTTCCTCGTGCTCGCCGTGGCGGGGGTGGGCTGGACCGAGTTCGCGTGGGACCCGCTCGTCGACGCCGACGTCCTCGACGACCCGCGCTTCGTGCGCCTGCTCGCGATGCCGCCGGACACCTCGGAGCCCGCAGAGCCCGCGCACGACGCCGAGGGGGCCGCCGCCGACGCGCCGCGGGCTTCGAACGCCGCCACGCCGCCGGCCCGTTCGTCGCGACCGTCGCGACCGTCGTCCATGCCCGGTCCCGATCGCTCCGTGGACCGCGCCGAGGCTGCGGCGGCCGCGGCGACGCGCGCGGTGGATTCGGCGATGCACGGCCTGGATCACAGCGCCGACCTCGCACTGCTCACCGGCGTGAACGGCACCACCGGGCGCAGCGCCCGCGACGCGCTGGCCGAGGGCGGGCTCATGACGGGCACCGAGGCGGACCTCGCGCACGTCGGCGGCATCGCCGAGAACGACGGCCGCGTCGGCGTGCATCGCGGAACGATGGCCTCGGCGGCGGCGATGGCACCGGGCCACCTCGGCGTGCACGACACCGTGGCCTCCACCGGCGATCACGTCGGCGAGCGTCCGGTGGAGCTCCGCGTGCGCATCGTGCATCCGACGACGGACCTCGGCGCGCCCGACGTCCACGACGAGGACGGCACCGTCGACGCCAACGCCGTGGCTCGGATCATCCGCGGTCAGCTCGGCGGCGTGCGCGACTGCTACCAGCGCGAGCTTCGCAACAACCCCGCGCTGCAGGGCCGCCTCGAGGTCAGCTTCACCCTCGGCACCAGCGGCCGCATCACGCACGCGAGCACGAACGGCATGTCCGAGGCTCCGGCGGTGGGCACCTGCGTGACGGCGCGGCTGCGCGGCCTGGTGTTCCCGATGCCCGAGGGCGGCAGCGTCGGCTTCAGCTTCCCGTTCACCTTCGCGCCGGGCGGCTGACGGCGTCAGTGCGCGCGGTGCCTTCCCCGACCGCGGCGACCGGCCGGGGCCGGGGGCGGGTCGAGCGGCGCAGGCTCGTCCGACGGCCTCGGTGCGCTCGGCGTCGCACGCACGGGGGCGCCGGGCTCGGGAAAGTCGGGGTACGCCGGGCTGCTCGCCGTCGGTGCGGCCGGCGCGGCGGGGGCGCCTCGTAAGTGGCGCGCGCGATGTTGCGCGGGGGCAGCGAGGGCGGCGAGCGTGAGGGCGCCGAAGACGAGCGCGGCGGTGCGCAGCGGATGGGAGCTCATGCGGTCCTCCAGGGTGCGGCAGCGTCGGCCCCGAGCGCAAGCCGCGCGAGCCCGTGCGATGCTCCGCCGCCGCCGCGACGTCCCCGCGGCTTCGACGCCCGATGCGCCCCTCGCCTGCCCTTCGCTGCCTGTTCGTCTCGTCCCTCGCCCTCGCCGCGTGCCATCGCCGCCGCGCGCATCGGCCGCCGGGTCCGTCGTGGGTCGTGCGCCCCGCCGACGGACCGGTGCGTCGCGTGCGCCCGGGCCTCGCGATGCGGGGGGCGCTGCGCGCCGAGGGGCGAACCGTCGCGCGTCCTCCGTACCCTGCGAGCGCCCTCGTCGCCGCCGCCGAGCTCGCGAACCACCGCTGGCGCTTCGCCGCCGAGGACGGCTCGGTCTACGAAGCCCCGACGTTCACCGGTCCGCTCGAACTTCGCGGTGCGGCGCCGGTGCGGTTGCTGCCGGCGCACGTGGCGTCGGGCTCCGATGCGCTCTCCGCCGGGTGCCTCGTCGCGCGCGACGCCCTCGGCCGAGCGCTGCGCCTCGACGACGCCGACGCGCCGCGGGTGCTGGCGGAGGGCGCCGCGCTCTCGGTGTGCGCCGCGTCGGCCGAGGAGCTGTTCGTCGTGTCCGAGCCCGGCGTGCTGCGCCGCTCCATCGATGGCGGACGCACCTTCGCGGTGCTGCGCGCGCCCGCCGGGGTGCCGCTCGCGGTGTCTCTCGTCGACGGCGCGCCGAGGTTGCGCAGCACCGCAGGGAGCTTTCGTTGGGACGGCCGCTCCTTCGCGCCCGATGCGACGGACACCGCGAACGTCGGGGACGCTGCCGTCGAGGCGCTCCGCTCCGCCGCGGCCTTTGACGATGTGCTCCCATCGACAGGCGGGGCGCTCGCGCGCCTCGATGGACGCCGCCTGGCGCGCGTCGAGGGTTCGTCGCTCGCGGTGCTCGACGCGGCCACGCTGCGGGTGCTCGAACGGCGCGAGCTCCCGGGCGAGGGATGCGCGCTGCACGGATCCTTCGCGGGGCTTCGCGCGGTGTGCCGGCACGGTGGCTGGGCGACCTTCGTCGCAGGCTTCGACGCGGCCTCGGGACGCTGGGCGACGCTGCGCGACGAGCTCCGCGCGGAGCCCATGGGACCGGTGGCCTTCGACGACGCGAGCGGCGCGTGGGCCGTCGCAGCGCCGTGCACGCAGCACCCGACGCACGATCCTCTCGAGGTCTGCCTCTACGGCGCCGACGGAGCCCCGCGCACGGTTCGCGTCGCGACGCCGCTGCGCTCTCTTTCGGTGCGTGCGGGGGTGGTCCGCGAGGGCGCCGACGTGGCCCCGGCGGGGGCGGTGCGCACGGTGCGGCGCGACGACGGCGTGGTGTTCGCGTGGGGTGCGACGGCATCGACGCTCGCGGCGACGCACGACGGCGCGAGGGTGGCGCTGGGCTCGCCGGTGCACGGATCCCCCGCGACGCTCGCGCTCGACGTGCGCGGCGCGGCGTACTGCGCGGGGCCCTGGTGCCGCCTCGGCGACTCGCTGCTCCTGGGTCCCGCCGGCGCGACGTCGGCGAGGGTGCTCGCGCGCGACGATGCGCCGCCGTCCGTCGCGGCGCCGGACGCTCCTCCCGCGGCGTTCTCTTGCGCGTTCGCGGGTCCGCCCTCGCCCGCCGTGGAGATCGACGACGGTCCGGCGGTGAGCGGCTACGCCGTGGCGGCGGCGCTGCACGGCGCGACGCTGACGGTGACGTGGACCGGCGACGTCGTGCACGGGTCGATGCGCGCGGAGCTTCCCGACGCTGCGGGGGCGCGGGTGTTCGTGCGCGGGGTGCAGGGCGCGACGGCTCCGGAGGCCCTCGTCGAGCTCTGCGACGACGGACGCTGCCGGCATCTGCGCGCGACCACGGCGGGCGTCACGGACCTCGCGCTGGGACGCGGCCGGCCTGGCGGCGTGGAGCTGCAGCGCCTTCGCAGCGGCGACGAGGCGCTGCGCGTCGACGACGTGCGCGACGGCGTGGAGCTGGTGACCGTGGTGCGTCTCGACGCCGACGGTGCCCCCGGCGTGCGCCGCACCTTCGCCCTCGCCGGCGCCCACGAGGACGCATCCGTCGGCACCTGGGACGGGCGCGCGGGCTTGTGGGTGCGCGGTCCGTCGGCGACGCTGCGCTTCTTCGAGGCCGACCCCGCCGACACGACGGGAACGGTGCACGCGACGGTGCACGCGCCCGGTCCCGGCACGAGCGCATGCGGGGCGGGCGTGGCGGCGCGCGGCGAGGTCCACGTGACGGACCGCGGGGCGCAGGTGTCGGGCCTCGGCTGGTTCGTCGAGGCCGGGAGCTGGCAGCAGGACCAGACCGTCGACGTCGACGTCGCCGGGGCGTGCGTGCGCGCCTTCAGCGCCGGCGAGCAACGCGTCGAGGACGGCTCCGCGGAGGGCGCCGAAGAGCCCGCCCGCAGCGTGGTTCTTCGCGCGGTGAACGGGGTGCTCGAGGGCTTCGCGTGGGGTGGCGAGGCGCGGCGCCCGCTGCGCTGCACGGTGCGCGGGCGCCCGGAGTGAAGGTCAGTTCGGGTACGTGGCGACGAAGGCCTGGCCCTGCACGCCGGGCGCGGTCGACGCCGTGCATCCCGACGTCAGCGCCGGGGTGAACGTGCCTGCGAGGGTGCACGTCGCGGTGGCCGCGGAGATGCGGATGCGCCCGAGTCCACCGGTGCCGCCGGCGCTGCCGCTGGAGCCGGTGCCACCGGCGCCCCCGATGGCGCTCACCGTCGCGCCGCTCGCGATGCTCACGTTCGGCGCGTAGACGAACACCACGCCGCCGGACCCGCCGCCGCCGGCGCCGCCCGCGCACGCGAAGGCGTTGCCCGCGCCACCGTTCGCGAGCAGCCGCGCCGTCGATGTCATCGTGAGCGTCCCGGTGGTCGCCACGCGCAGCGCGCCGCCG
>CAIMWA010000194.1 GCA_903845045.1 uncultured delta proteobacterium
GATCGAGCTGCGGGCCCCCGAGATCATCGTGCGCAATGAAAAGCGTATGCTGCAGGAGGCGGTGGACGCCCTGTTCGACAATGGCCGTCGCGGCCGCGCCATCACCGGCGCCAACAAGCGTCCGCTGAAGTCGCTCGCCGACATGCTCAAGGGCAAGCAGGGCCGCTTCCGCCAGAACCTTCTCGGCAAGCGCGTCGACTACTCGGGCCGCTCGGTCATCGTGGTGGGCCCGCAGCTCAAGCTGCACCAGTGCGGCCTGCCCAAGAAGATGGCGCTCGAGCTGTTCAAGCCGTTCATCTACAACAAGCTCGAGGAGCGGGGCCTCGCGCCGACGATCAAGAGCGCCAAGAAGCACGTCGAGAAGGAGCGCGCCGAGGTGTTCGACATCCTCGACGAGGTCATCTCCGAGCACCCGGTGATGCTGAACCGCGCGCCGACGCTGCACCGCCTGGGCATCCAGGCCTTCGAGCCGGTGCTCATCGAGGGCAAGGCCATCCAGCTCCACCCGCTCGTCTGCGCGGCGTTCAACGCCGACTTCGACGGCGACCAGATGGCGGTGCACGTGCCGCTGTCCGTCGAGGCGCAGATGGAAGCCCGCGTGCTCATGATGTCGACGAACAACATCCTGAGCCCGGCGAGCGGCAAGCCCATCATCAACCCGACGCAGGACATCGTGCTCGGGCTGTACTTCCTCACCCGCGCGAAGGAATACGCGCGCGGCTGCTACCGCCCCGGCGTCAACGGCGCGACGTCGCGCATCGGCGTCTACGGCTCCATGCGCGAGGTGCGCATGGCCTACGACTCCAACGAGCTCGACCTGCACGCGAAGATCCTCGTGCGCATGCCGTCGGTGCGCATCGTCGACGCCGGCGACACGCGCCTCACGCTCGGCCAGGTCGTCGAGCAGCAGGACCTCGACGCGATCAACAAGATCGCGGTGAAGGAGGGCTTCCGCCAGGCCTCGGCGGAGCCGACCACGGTGCGCGTCGAGTCGACCACGGGCCGCGTGCTCATGGCCGAGGCGCTCAACGAGGCGCTCGTCGACGAGACGCTGCCGTTCTCGCTCATCAACAAGGTGATGGAGAAGAAGGCGCTCTCGGCGCTCATCGACGCGTGCTACCGCGCGTACCGCAACAAGAGCACGGTGCTCCTCGCCGACAAGCTCCGCTCGCTCGGCTACGAGTACGCGACCAAGGCCGGCGTGTCCGTGTGCATGGACAACATGCACATCCCGCCGACCAAGGCCAAGCACATCAAGGACGCCCAGGACCAGGTCCAGAAGGTGGTCGACTCCTACCAGGAGGGCGTGATCACCGACGGCGAGCGCTACAACAAGGTCGTCGACATCTGGGCCGGCGTTGCCGACAAGGTGGCGAAGGAGATGATGGAGCAGGTCGCCAAGGAGGACGTCATCGACCCCCTCACGGGCAAGACCGAGCGCATGCCGTCCTTCAACCCGATCTGGATGATGGCCGACTCCGGCGCGCGCGGATCGCAGCAGCAGATCCGCCAGCTCGCGGGCATGCGCGGCCTCATGGCCAAGCCGTCCGGCGAGATCATCGAGACCCCCATCACGGCGAACTTCCGTGAGGGTCTCACGGTGCTCCAGTACTTCATCTCGACGCACGGCGCCCGCAAGGGTCTCGCCGACACCGCGCTCAAGACGGCGAACTCGGGCTACCTCACGCGCCGCCTCGTCGACGTGGCGCAGGACGCGTGCGTGACGGAGTTCGACTGCGGCACCACCGACGGCATCGAGGTCACCAAGCTCGAAGAGGGCGGCGACGTCATCCAGCCGCTCGGCGACCGGATCCTCGGCCGCACGGCGCTCTATCCGGTGATCGACCCGATCACCGGCGTGGTGCTCGTGAGCGAGGGCGAGCAGTTCGACGAGGAGGCGGTCCGCAAGGTCGTCGACGCGGGCATCGAGGAGGTCACCATCCGCTCGGTGCTCACCTGCGCCACGCGCCGCGGCATCTGCGCGCAGTGCTACGGGCGCGACCTGGCCCGCGGCTACCACGTGAACATCGGCGAGGCCGTCGGCATCATCGCCGCGCAGTCCATCGGCGAGCCGGGCACGCAGCTCACGATGCGCACGTTCCACATCGGTGGCGCGGCGCAGGGCGGCGCGACGGCGAGCTCGCTGGCGAACCGCTACGAGGGCCGCGTCAAGCTGGAGAAGATCCAGACGGTGTCGCGCAAGGACGGCAAGCAGGTGGTGATGAACCGCCACGGCGAGCTCGTCATCGTCGACGCCACGGGGCGCGAGCGCGAGCGCAGCCACCTGCTCTACGGCGCGGAGGTCCTCGTGAAGGAGGGCGACCTCGTCACGCCGGGCACGCCGCTGGCGACCTGGGACCCGTTCTCCGTGCCGATCCTCACCGAGGTCGGCGGCGTGGTGCGCTTCATGGACCTGATCGAAGGTCAGACCATGGAGGAGAAGGTCGACGAGGTGACGAGCCTGTCCCGCAAGCTCGTACTCGAGTCGCGCGACGCGGCGCTGCGGCCGCGCATCGAGATCGTGGACCCGAACACGCGGCACGTGCGCAAGCAGGAGAACGGCATCGAGGGCCGCTACCTGCTGCCCCCGGGCTGCAACATCTCGGTGCAGGACGGCGAGCACGTCGATCCGGGCCAAATCATCGGCAAGATGCCGCGTGAGACGACCCGTACGAAGGACATCACCGGCGGCCTGCCCCGCGTCGCGGAGCTGTTCGAGGCGCGCAAGCCCAAGGACGCCGCGGTGATCTCGCCGATCGAGGGCTACGTGAAGTTCGGCCGCGAGACCAAGGGCAAGCGGCAGATCTACATCGTGCCGAAGGGCCAGGAGGCCTTCCTCAACCAGCCGGTCGAGGAAGAGAAGAAGACCGGACGCCGGAAGAAGGTCGTCGAGCCCGCTCCGATGCCGATGGAGGGCGTGGGCAAGGTCGAGGAGTTCCTCGTGCCGAAGAACAAGCTGCTCGTGGTGCGCGAAGGCGACTTCGTGAAGGCCGGCGAGCCGCTCATCGACGGTCCGGTGAACCCCCACGACATCCTTCGCGTGAAGGGCGAGAAGGACCTCTCGGCCTGGTTGGTGAACGAGATCCAGCAGGTCTACCGCCTGCAGGGCGTCGCCATCAACGACAAGCACATCGAGGTGATCGTCCGCCAGATGCTCCGCCGCGTTCGCGTGGTCAGCGTCGGCGAGACGGACTTCCTCATCGACGAGCAGGTCGAGAAGTGGCGCTTCGAGCAGGAGAACCTGCGCGCTGCCGGCAAGATCCTCGGGCGTCTCGTCGAGGAGGGGAAGGTCAAGAGCCAGCAGGTGGCCGATGCCCTTCGCCGCGCGGTGAGCGCGCCGGTGTCGAACATGACCGCGGTCCTCAGCGAGCGCCTCGCCGAGGTCCAGATGAAGCACCCGCCGGAGAGCCCGGTGGGTCAGGAGATCGCGAACGTCTACAAGGTGTTCCACGAGTCGTTCGCGGTGGCCGAGCCGCTTCTTCTCGGCATCACCAAGGCCTCGCTCTCGACGGACTCGTTCATCTCCGCCAGCTCCTTCCAGGAGACGACGAAGGTGCTCACCGAGGCCGCCATCATGGGCAAGGTCGACGACCTCCGCGGCCTCAAGGAGAACGTCATCATGGGCCGGCTGATCCCGGCCGGCACGGGTCTGTCGGCGTACCGCCAGCTCGAGACCGTGGTGACCGACTCCGACGGCACCGTCGTCGAGGGCGAGCGCGAGCGCACCCGCGAACGCCGCCCGCGCATCTCGCGCACCGCCTCCGCCGAGTAGTTCCACTCCTCCGCACTTCCCCGGCGCGACGCCCCTTTCGAGGCGGGCGGGCGCGCCGGGTGAAGCGCTCCCCCCGCTTCACTTCCCACAGCACGCCGAGCCGCGAACGACTCGTCCGCGTCCGCACGTCGGCTCCCCGAAATGACGAAGCGCCGCCGGGATCGCTCCCGACGGCGCCGTCACCGCGTCGTGCGCGGACCGACTACTTGTGCTCTTCGTACTCGGCGTCGATGACGCCGTCGTCGGCGGGCTTCGCCTCGGGCTGCGCCGCGCCTTCGCCGCCCTCGCCGGGCGTCTGCTGGTAGATCAGCGTCGCGATGCGGTGCGACTCCTTCTCGAGCTTCTCCGTCGCGCTCTTCACGCGGTCGTCGTCGCCGGAGGCTACCGCCTCGCGTGCTTCCTTCACCGCAGCCTCGAGGATCGCCGCATCGGGCGCGGTGATCTTCTCCTTGTAGTCCTTGAGGGTCTTCTCGCCCTGGTAGGAGAGGGCCTCGCACTTGTTGCGGTTCTCGGCCTCCTCGCGGAGCCGCTTGTCCTCGGACTCGTGGGACTGCGCCTCACGCACCAGGCGCTCGACCTCATCCTTCGCGAGGCCGGAGCCCGCGGTGATGGTGATCTTCTGCTGGCGCCCGGAGGCCTCGTCCTTCGCCGTGACGTGCAGGATGCCGTCGGCGTTGATGTCGAAGGTCACGCGGATCTTCGGCACGCCCTGCGGCGCCGGGGCGATGCCCTCGAGGGAGAACTTGCCCAGGCTCTTGTTGTCGCGCGCCATGGGGCGCTCGCCCTGGAGCACGTGCACTTCGACGGTGGGCTGGTTGTCGCTCGCCGTGGAGAACACCTCGCTCTTGGACGTCGGCACCGTGGTGTTGCGCGGGATGAGCACCGTTGAGATGCCACCCTTGGTCTCGACGCCGAGCGACAGCGGCGACACGTCGAGGAGGAGCATGTCCTTCACCTCGCCGGTGAGGATCGCGCCCTGCACGGCCGCGCCGATGGCGACGACCTCGTCGGGGTTCACGCTCCTGTTCGGCTCGCGACCGAAGAACTCCTTCACCTTCTTCTGCACGAGCGGGATGCGCGTCGAGCCGCCGACGAGAACGACCTCGTTGATCTCCGAGGCCTTCTTGCCGGCGTCCTTCATGGCCTTGGCGCAGGCGTCGAGGGAGCGCTGCACGAGGTCGTCGATCATCTGCTCGAGCTTCGCCCGCGTGAGGCGGATGTTCATGTGCAGCGGCGAGTTGTTCGCCATCGACACGTAGGGGAGGTTCACCACCGTCTCCTGCGTCGCCGAGAGCTCGACCTTCGCCTTCTCCGCCGCGTCGCGCACGCGCTGGAGGGCCATCTTGTCCTTGGCGAGGTCGACGCCGTTGTCCTTGCGGAACTCCTCGATGAGGTAGTCCATGACGCGCTGGTCGACGTCGTCGCCGCCGAGGTGCGTGTCGCCGTTGGTGCTCTTCACCTCGACCATGCCTTCGCTCACCTCGAGGATCGAGATGTCGAAGGTGCCGCCGCCGAGGTCGTACACCGCGATGGTCTCTTCGTTCTTCTTGTCGAGGCCGTACGCGAGGGCCGCGGCGGTGGGCTCGTTGATGATGCGCCGCACGTTGAGGCCGGCGATCTTGCCGGCGTCCTTGGTGGCCTGGCGCTGCGTGTCGTTGAAGTACGCGGGCACGGTGACGACGGCGTCGGTGACCGTCTCGCCGAGCACGGCCTCGGCGGCCTGCTTCAGCTTGCGGAGCACGTGGGCGCTCACCTCGGGGGGAGACACCACCTTGCCGCGCACGTTGAACGCCGCGTCGCCGTTGCTGGCGCGCACGACCTTGTACGGCACGCGACGGGTCTCCTCGGCGACCTCGCTCTCCTTGCGGCCCATGAAGCGCTTCGCCGAGTAGATCGTGTGCTCGGGGTTCGTGATCGACTGGCGCTTGGCCACCTGACCGACGAGCACTTCGCCCTTCTCGTCCCACGCGACCACGGACGGCGTGGTGCGCGCGCCCTCCTCGTTCACGAGTACTTCCGGTTCCTTGCCCTGCATCACGGCGACGACGCTGTTCGTCGTGCCGAGGTCGATTCCGATGACCTTGCCCATTTGAGCTGCTCCTTTGTCCTTCCGTCTGCGTTGGCTTGCGGACGACGGCGAAGCTAGTCACGAACCCTTTTGGGTCAAGAGCCGTGCCAGCGTTACGAGTCGTCGTGCGAAGGGGCTTGACGACGGCCCGCGCGCAACACCACCGCGAGGCCTCCGAGCAGCGGCACCACGAGCCCCACGCCGAAGCTCGCCACCGACGCGGCCACGGCTGCCGCGGCGCTCACGCCCGCCGCCGCGTACACCGCCGTGAACACCGCCTCGCGCTGGCCCACGCCGGCCGGGGTGAGCGGCACGAAGGTGAACAGCACCACGAGCGGAGAGAGCGCGAGCACCGACGCGACGCGGGCCTCCGGCGCCGTGGCATGCACGACGATGGACATGCTCGCGATGGCGAAGGCCTGCGTGGCGACGGAGAGCGCGAGGGCGGGGCCGAGCCACGCCGGGCGCGACGGACGGGCGAGGGCGCCGAGGCGCGGACCGAGCACCGGGATGGCTGCGACGAAGCGCGCGATGGTTCCCGATCCCGTGGCGGCGGCGGAGAGCGGGAACGCGGCGAGCGCGCCGACGAGCCCGACGGCGGCGACGAGCGGCGCCCAGCGCGGGTACGAAGGGGCGAAGGGCATCGCCGCGAGGGCGACGACGAAGAGCCCCGCGAGGCCGCAGAGGCGCTCGAACCACACCACGGCGAGGGCGTTGCCGAGGCCGCCGACGGACCGGTGCACGGCGTGGCTGCGCGTCAGGTCGCCGGCGACGCCGCCGGGGAGGAGGTTCCAGAAGAAGCCCTCGAGGATGAGTGCGACGGTGGCTCGGAACGTCGGCGCCGCGGCGCCCCAGGCACGCAAGAGCGAACGCCAGCGCTCGCCGAAGGCTGCGAGGGACAGCACCACGCACGCGGCCGCCGCGAGCACCGTGCGCAGCGGGATCGCGCCGAGGTGCGCAGCGAGGGCGTGCGCGTCGAGAC
>CAIMWA010000195.1 GCA_903845045.1 uncultured delta proteobacterium
CCTCGACGGGCGCCACGCTGGCTCTTCTTGGCCATCTGCCGGAACATGAAGCTCGAGGCGTTCACCAAGACCCGCAAGGAGCTCGCCCCGGTGTGGGTGGCCGCGCCCGATGCCGCGACCCACGACGAGCTCATGCGGCGCTACGACGCGCTCGCCAGCGTGGCGCCTGTCGAGGGCTCCCCGGCGGCATGACGGGCGTCAGGGGGGCCGGGAGCTGCGTGGAACGAGGAATTCGGTCAACTCTCGATTTCTCTTGACGCGTTGCATTTCCTATCCGCAACCCGGCGACCAGCCATCCCCGTCGTCGTCGCTTCGTCCGGGGGTATCGGTCGACCAAAGCCGCACCCTCATCGGCAGGGAACCCTGCGAGCGCGAGGACGGCGGCGGCCAATAGGATGCCCTATGCGCCCATCAAGATTGCGGGCAGCGCCTCCCTCGTTCAACATACGGGCGGTTCTAGTTTTGGGCGAGGTTTCGCTTGCAACAACAGTCTTGGATACCCTCACCAACGCCGATCGATGAGCTCCAGCGGACGCGTCGCATCGCGCGGTTCGGCCTGCGCGCAGGGCAGCGGCACCAACCGCTCGAAGAGCTCGTCGCGATGGCCGCCGGGCTGTTTCATGCGCCCATCGCGTTGATCACGTTGATCGACGGCGAGCGCCAGATCTTCCTCGCGAAGTTCGGCCTCGACGCGGAAGGGACGGGCCGCGCCGAGAGCTTCTGCGGTCATGGTCTCCACTCGCCGGCGCCCCTCGTGGTCGATGACTCGATGGCAGACCCGCGCTTCGCCGACAACCCGCTGGTGGTAGACGCCCCCTTCGTGCGCGCGTACCTCGGCGTGCCGCTGCTGGGCGGAGCCGGCGAGAGCGCCATCGGTTCGCTGTGCCTCATCGACCAGCAGGCGCGCACGTGGACGTCGGCCGAGCAGGAGCAGCTCGTGTCCCTCTCGGCGATCGTGGAGAACTACCTTGAGGGGCTCGCCTCTCAGCGGGTCTGGGACGACGCGCCGCTCGCGCTCGCGGTGCTCGATCGGGAGGGGCGCTGCCTGCGCGTCAACCCGGCGTTCGCGCAGCTGACCGGCGTGCCGTTGGAGAGCGTCGCCCCGCGGTCGATCGGGTCGTTTGCGGCGCCCGCCGACCGCGACGCGCTCTCGGCGATGCTGGCCGGCCGGTTGCCCTGGGCAGACGCGCCGAAGTACCGCGAGGTGCGCTTCGAGCGTCCGAGCGGCGACGTCGTCCGCTGCGGCGCCAGCCTCTCGCCGCTCACCGGCTTCGACGATCAGGTGATCTGCGTTCTCCGGGACCTCAGCCAGGAGGCGCGCGGGGCGTCGCCCGCGGAGGTCGGGACGGAGGTGCGCCACGAGCTCGCGGGGCGCCTGGCCGAGGCGCGCGCCCTGGCCCAGGCGCTCATCGCGGACGATCAGGCCTCGGAGGGCCGCGGCGCCGCGCTCAACGCGAGCCTCGACCGGCTGCACGCGCTGTTCGAATCGCGACTCGACGACCTCGGGGCGCGCCTCCGGACGGAGGAAGAACTCCGCGCGCGGGAGCAGCGGGCCCGGGCCGAGCAGGAGCGCCTGGGGGCGGACATCAAGGCGTCCCTGGCCGAGAAGGAGACCCTGCTGAAGGAGATTCACCATCGGGTGAAGAACAACCTCCAGATCGTCTCGAGTCTCCTGTCACTCCAGAAGTCGCACATGACGTCCGACGTGGCGCGCGACCTGATCGGGGAGTGCGGGCACCGCGTGCACGCGATGGCGATGATTCACGAGCAGCTCTATGGCAACGCCACGCTCGATCGAATCAACCTGGCGACCTACGCCCGGGAGCTCGTCGATTCGCTCAGCCACGCGCTCGCCCCGCACGTCCGCCTCCACCTGGTCGCGGCGCCGGTGGAGATGACCGTCGAGAACGCGGTGCCCTTCGGCCTGATTCTCAACGAGCTGGTCACCAACTCCTTCAAGTACGGCGTGCGCGCCAACGCACCGGACGACGGGGGCTACGACCTCTCCATCGAACTCTCCCTGGCGAACGGGCTGCTCAGCCTGGTGGTGCGCGACCGCGGCCGCGGGCTCCCGCCCGACTTCGATGTCGCCAAGGGACGAGGCCTCGGGTTGCAGATCGTGCGCGGCCTCGCCCGGCAGTTGAAGGGCAAGATCGTCGCCCGCACCGAGGGCGGCGCGGTCTTCGAGTTCACCTGCCGAGTCTGAACGCCCCCGCGACTATCTACGGCGGCGTGTGGATAGGGCAAGCAATGGGTCCAGCAAATTCGAAAGTTTACAGAATCTCCAGAGTACGCAGCACGTCGGCCCGCTGACGCGCGTCATGTCCCCCTCGGAAGCCCTCGACGGGCGCCA
>CAIMWA010000196.1 GCA_903845045.1 uncultured delta proteobacterium
AGCACGGTCGGGCAGTTCGCCAGGGCAAGCTCACGTTCCCTCGTTTGATTCCGCAGGGATACCTGTGAGCAGGACCCGCATCGCGTAGCGCGGATCGGCGGCAGCGCGAAAGAGCTTCGTTGGAGCGCCCGCGCGCATCGAGGACTCGCGTCTGAGCAAGATGAGCGCGATGCGCCGAAGGAGCGCGAAGTTTTCAGGTCCATCGCCAGACCGGATCCGGCACGCGTCCTCGTTGAAGGAGACATCGAGGCTCCAGTGCAGCGCGTTCTCGACGCCCCAGTGGCCGCGGATGATCCGGGCGAGGCGCCGAACGTGATGCGCAGGAATGCTCGTGATGTAGTGGATGCGCTCGACGCTCGTCTTCCCGTTCGCGGTGCGTTCACGCTCGACGCACACCAGGCTTCGCAGCCCCGGCCATGCGTCGATGGCGCTGAGCCATGCCACGTTCGAGACGGCGTAGAGGCGCCGCACCTCGACACGCCCGTGTCCTTCGTCGCGCGTCTCGAACATCCGAGCGCCGCCGTCCGCGATGGCTGCGTCGAGGTATCCGGCGACCTCGTCGTGAAGCTTCTCTTGGTTGCCCTTCAGGGCGATCGCGTAGTCCGCCCCCTTCTCGACGATCTTCTCCACGATCTTCCGCTGGCAACCCATGGCGTCGATGGTGACGATGGCGCCCTTGAGCTCGAGCAGATCGAGCAACTCCGGAATCGCCGTAATTTCGTTCGACTTCTCGGCGGTAGCGACTTGCCCGAGCAGCACCCGGTTCTCCGCAGCCCACGCGTGCACGAGATGCAGCGCGGTCCGACCGCTCGCGCAGTCGAACGAGCGTCGAAGCGTCTTGCCGTCGATCGCGATGAGCATGCCCGCGACCGATCCCGCGAGCGCGCTCATCCAGGCCATGAAGCAATTTCGGAACGCCTTGGCATTGAGCCGAACGAAGATGCGCCGGAAGGTGTCGTCGCTCGGCGGCCCACCCGGCAGCTCGAGGAACCCGCGGAGCCACGGCTCGTGAGCCTTCGCGTAGACCTCCATGTCGTCCCATCCCTTCGCGCCGGCGATCACGGCGAGGATCGCGATGGTGACGACGTCGAGCAGCAGGTGCGCTTGCCCTCGTTGGACGCGCGGATCAGGCAGCGTCCCGAAGTGACGCTGGATGCTGGAGGCGCCGACGGCGCCCTTCTCGAGGTCGGCGGAGGGCTTCATTCCCCGGTGTGTAACCCCACGAGATCACGGGGCGGAAGGAGAGCTCTCCCTGCCACCGGGCTCCTCGTGAAGGCCATCGAGAACGGCCACCGCGGCGTCTTCGTGCGCGCGCAGGACCTCTTCGACGAGATGTACGCCTCGCTCGCCGATCGCTCGTCGCGCAAGCTCGTCTCCGCGCTCGCCCGCGTGGACGTCCTCTGCATTGACGAAATGGGGTACCTCAACCTGCGACCCGAGCAGACCAACATCTTCTTCAAGCTCATGGAAGAGCGGTACCGGCGCCGCCCGACGATCATCTCGACGAACCTCGAGTTCGACGAGTGGCACACGTTCCTCGGCAACAAGCCCCTCGTCGAGGCGCTGCTCTCGCGCCTGCTCCACCAGTGCCACACCGTGCGCATACAGGGACCGAGCCTCTGACCTCCTGCCAGGTCAGGTGTCAGCGATGGAATCCGTCGGGGGACGGAACCCGAGGTTTTCGACGTCGTCGCCGGCGTCATCGACGAATTATCCTTTAGTTTCGTAGCCACGCTCGCCGCCGCGGCCGGGCGAAATTTCCGGGATTCGACGCAAGATCGTGGTGAAATTGCCCGCGATTTCCACGGATTTTTCGATCGCCGTCAGGAGGTCAGAGCCTGCACGCCCCCGCCGTCGCCGGCGACCACAACGCGCCGCCCCCCGCCGCCATGAAGACCCGGAGGCCCGCCGCCGCCCGCGGCGCTCACGACGCCGACGAACCGGTGAAGGCGTAGAAGCGGTCCGGACGTCGGCCGGCGCCTGCGGCACCAACCCATCGACGAACACCCCCTGAACGATCAAGATCACGCTGCCCGGAAGTGATCCGAGGGTGGGTCACTTCTCGCGAGCAGGGGTGGACTGATTTTGGCGAGCGCTGAAGTGCTTGGGGTTGCCAGTTCGGTTCGGTCTCGGGATGCGTTGATCAAGCGGATCTCCCTGGCGCTTCAGCGGCGAGCCGGTTCCCGCTGAGCGTTCGTACAGGCTCTCCCCTTGAGGTCGCCCACAACTTCGCATATAAAGTCGCCTGCGGAGACCGGCTCGGAGAACCCATGCGCGACATCGACTACGGCGTCTTGGTGCGCCTCATCCGGACTCACCGGGGGCTGACACAGGAAGACCTGGCCCGCGAGCTAGACGTCACCGTCGGCACGCTTAACGGGTGGGAGAACGGTCGCCATCGGCCGCTGCGGGCCCAGCGAAAGCGTCTGGAGCGGATGGCGGAGGAGCACCGCATCGAGCCACCAGTCATGTCGTCGACGGAAGCAGCAGACCTTGCCGCGTCCTCGCCAGCCGGCACCAAGGGGAAGAGCAATGTCTGAGCTGAGCGCCCGACCAACGACGGGCAAAGAAGGGGCCGCGCCGCGCGCTCCGCGTCGTCAATCAGGCGGCGAGCCGGACGCTCCGGTGGAGGTTCCTGGCTTTGAGCTGACTCTCGACGAAGAGCGAGTCCCACCGCCTGTCCGCGAGAACTCGTTCAGAGCGTTCACGCCCGCGAACATCGGCGCGCACCTCGAGCGTTTTCAGGCGCTCGCTGCACGACTTGCCCCGCTGTCTCCAAGCGGCGCGCGCCGGGAGCTGGAACTCGAGATCGCCTGGGCGGACAACCTCGAGAGCGGCTTCGAGCCATCTCTCCGCCCCCGCTCACTTCGCAAGTATCGAGCAGCGCTCTCGGTCGTCGGTGACCTCATCAGTCAGGACTGGGTCTTCCGCTTTCGAGACCATCAGCTTGAGCTTGCTCCCCCGGACTTCACGGAGGCTCCGCGAACTCCCGAAGACGTGAGCCGGCAGAAGGCGTCCATTCGTAGGTCGATGCGCGCGGAGCGGCTGGCACAGCTTCAGCCCGAGTCGGTGGGACGGTTCCTGCGAGACATGGAGGAGAAGAAGAGCCGCGCCGGCAAAGCGCGGTGCTCCGTTCTCGACCTTGTCGCGGATGGCGATGGGCTTGCTCGGGAGCTCCGAGAGGCACAGCGCCTGACGAGCGGGTACGAGGAGCGGGTTCTCGAGGTCGTTCAGCCCTACATCCAGCTGGCGAGTGAGGAGGCGTGTCCGGAGTCTGGCTTTCGCCTGCTCGATATCTGGCGGTACTTTCGCTACTTCTGGTCGCTTCCGTACTTCTCGACGCCCGGCCGCAACCTCTTCTACTTGGTGAGGGATGCTGCGCGGCCGTTCCATCCGGTCATCGGCATTGCGGCGCTCGGAAACAGCCTGGTGCGCCTCGCAGACCGCGAGCACTGGATCGGCTGGGACGTCGCGAGCCTCGAAGAGCGGCTCAAGAACGCGCCCGACGCAGATCGAGGTCAGCTCGCCGCGAGCCTCTTTCGCCACTTTCGTGGGGTGATTGACACTGCGATCGCGTCCCTCGACCCGACCGGGATTGTTACCGCGGCGGAGCTCAAGAACCCGACAGAAGAGACGGTCCTGCGGCTGGCGCACGTCGCGCGAGACAGCGCGCAGAAGCGGCGCGAGTTCCTAAAGCGGCACGAGGCGGACGCGCGAACCGACAAGACGAACGGGAAGCCGGCAAAGCGGTCCCGCCCCCTCGAGCCGTCGCAGATGATGCTCGCAGCTCCTGCCGATCGCACACTTGCTGACCACAGCGTGGACGAGCTGTTCAAGCAGAAGCGCGCTGCCCAGTACTCGGATCTCGTCAGGGCGAAGCTCGCGTTTGCAGCGGCGACCGAGGCGTCGATCGAGCCGATGCTGCTCGACGAAGCCGGCCGCCGCGCACTGAGCGTTGCTATCAAGAACGTCAAGCAGGACCACATCGGCTCCAGCATGATGGACATCATCATCTGCGGTGCGATCCCGCCGTACTCCCACCTCCTCGGAGGAAAGCTCGTCTGCATGCTGCTGACGAGTCCTCAGGTGCGACTCGACTACCGCGATCGATACGAGTCGATGCCGAGCGAGATCGCCTCGAAGATGCGAGGCGCCCAGCACGCGAAGCCTGCGGCCCTCGTGTTCCTCGGGACCACCAGCCTCTACCACGTTGGCAGCAGCCAGTATAACCGCGTCCGCGTGCCCGCCAGCCTGGTGGGCGCGACGGGTGAGGTTCGCTACGAGCGCCTGGGCGAGACACGTGGATACGGCTCGGTCCACTTCAGCGAGCGCACGCGGTCGCTCTTGGAGGCGGTCGTCCGCGACGACCAGGGCGCGACGTTCATCACTCGAACGTTCGGCGAAGGCGTGAATCCGAAGCTCCGGCTGGTCCGCGAGGGCCTTACTGCCATCGGCGTCGATCAGGACCACTTTCTGCGGCACCAGTGCCGACGAATCATCTACGGCGTACCGCTCGCGAAGAACGCGGCGCAGTATCTGCGGAACGAGGCGACAACCCCCGACTTCATCCTGCCCGCGAAGAGCCGAGAGGAAGCCGAGAGCTGCACCCGGGACATCGCGGCGCACTGGGTGCGTCGCTGGATGGCGCCGCGCGCGCGTAACCACGACGTCTTGGGACGGGTCGCGGCGACGACCCGCCAGGAACTGCTCATCTCGGCGTCGGCGTCGGCCGGCGAGCGAGAGGCGAGCGAGTTGGTGCCTGTAGCTGACGAGCCCGCTCATGGTCCTGGCGGCAACGGCGGGGGCAGGAAGCCTCCTCCGAGCGCCGGCGACATCGGCGTGAGGTTCATTCAGCAGCTCTACAACCATCGCAGCTGCTACGCGGATCGGCTGACCGACGCACAGCTTGTTGCGATCCACGTTGAGACCCCGCTCGAGAGCTTCATCATCGATCGGCTCAGGGCCGGCAAGGACGTCATCCTGACGGGCAACCCCGGGGACGGGAAGACACACCTCATCATGAAGCTGCAGACCGCGCTGAAGTCCGTCGGCGCTGAGCAGCACGCAGACGCCACCGCCGAGGAGTCCTACGACGTCCTGCTTGAGATGTGGCGTAAGGCGCGGAAGCGAAAGAAGCCCTTCTGCCTCGCGATCAACGAGTGGCCGCTGCTTGAGTTCGTTCGGACGCACGGCCCGTCATTTCCTCCGCTCCTCGAGGTTCGCGAGCAGGTCGAGAACGGCATCGTCTACGGGCCATCTCTCGAAGCGCAGACGGTTGTGGTCGTAGACCTCAACAACCGAAACCTGGTCAGCATCGACGTCTTCAAGCGACTGCTCACCACGCTCACCGATGACCGGTTCTACCCAGAGTGCAGGAGCTGCCCCGCGCAGAGCACTTGCGACGTTCCGCGTGCCCGCCGGGCGCTCGACCAACCGCGTGTCCGCGAGCGACTATTCCGCGTTCTCGAGCTCGTCACGAAGCGCGGCCACCATGTGACGATGCGAGACCTTCAGGGCTTCGTCGCCTATCTCC
>CAIMWA010000197.1 GCA_903845045.1 uncultured delta proteobacterium
ATCGGGGGCTCGTCGCCGCGGTCCGTCGGCGTGGGCTTCGCACGGGGCTCCGGCGGCGGCGCCGGCGGACGATCCGAGACGGTGACCAGCCGCGCGGGCCCGACGAGCGACGCGCGCCACACCCCTTGCGAGGGGATCGCTGCGTCGAGGGCGCGCAAGAGCTCCGTCGCGTCGGCGTGACGATCGCCCGGGCGCAGCGCGAGCGCACGCTGGAGCACGGGCTCCCACGCCCCGACGTCGAGGCCGCGGCGCGCGGGCGTCGGACGGCGCCGGTCGAGCACCTGCGCGAAGACCTCGACGCTGTCGTCGCCGTCGTAGGGACGTTGCCCGGTGAGCAGCTCCGTCAGCACGAGGGCGAGGGCGTGGACGTCGGTCCACGGGCCCGTGCGCGTGCCGCTGACCTGCTCGGGCGCAGCGTAATCGAGGGAGAACATCTGGAGATGCGCGCGCGTCGCCGTGCGCCCGCTCGCGGGCACGTTGTCGTCGTCGGCCATCACCTTCGCGATGCCGAAGTCGAGAAGCTTGAGGCGTGCGCCGCCACGGGCACCGCGCACGAGCATGAGGTTGCCCGGCTTGATGTCGCGGTGCGCGATGCCTTGTTGGTGCGCGACGCCGACGGCCTCGACCACCGGGCGCAGCAACGCCCAGGCCTCGTCCGGTCCCCGCCCCGCGAAGCCCGACGGCGCGCGCTCGGCGAGGTCGTCGGCGAGCTCGACGCCGTCGATCCACTCGAGGGCCATCCACGGCGCGGTGCCGCCGACGGGCAGCGCGGCGTCGCCGAAATCGAGGGCGCGCACGATGGCCGGGTGGTCGATGCGGGCGAGCGTTCGCGCCTCGTTGGCGAAGCGACGGAAGAACTCCGCGCGCGGCGCTGGCGCCAGGTGCTCCGGGACCTTCAAGATCTTCACCGCGACGCGCTGGTTCAGTCCTACGTGCAGCGCGCGGTACACGACGCCGAAGCCACCTTCGGCCACGACCCGGTCGACGTCGTACTTGCCCGCGAGGCGCGAGCCCACCAACCCGAAAGGGTCGGCGTTCGGGGCGGTGCGCGTCGGCGGCGCGTCGGGCGGTGCGCTCATCGCTCGTCGGTGCCGCAACCGTAGCACGGGCGGACCGAGCGCCTCGCGCAGGTTTCGCGCGCTCTCCGGGGAGCTGTGCTACCGCAACGAGCGCGCTCCGATGCCCCACGAACGCCTGCTGCTGCCGTGCCTCGCAGTGTTCCTGGCATGCACGCGCTCGCCGACGGCGCCGCCCGCGCGGCCGATGTCGCGCACCTTCGCCGCGCCCGCTCGCGCCGATGCGTCCGTCGACGCCGGGGACGAGACGCCGCCGGCGCCGCCGTCGCTGGCCGCGGTGGTCGCGCTGGTTCGCGATGGCGATCGCTCGGCGGCCCGCGCCGCGCTCGAGCGGCTTCCGTCGTCGGTGCAGCGGACGCCCGAGGCGCGCTTCGTCCTCGCGAAGCTCGCTCTCGACGACGGTGATGGCCGCACGGCGTTGCGCGCCGTGGACGGCCTCGCGGCGCTGCTCCCGGCGCTCGACGTGGACGTGCGGCGCATCGAAGCCGCGGCGCTCGCGTCGGCGGGCCGGCACGCCGAGGCTCGCGTGGCCTTCGACGCGCTCGCCGCGCGCGGGGGTGGCGCCCGCGATCGCACGCATGCCGTGCTCGAAGCCTGGGCCGCGGGCGATCACCGGCAGCCCTTGGAGTCGATGCGGAGCTGGGTCGCGCACCCGCCGGCGGCCATCGATCGATCGCGCGCATGGGGGCTCGCCGCCGAGGCCCTCGACGAGTCTGGCGAAGGGGTGCTGGCCCTCGAGGCGCGACGCCGGCTGGCCGTGGACGAACCCGACACCGCCGCGGGACAGCGGGCCCTCGCGGCGCTGCAGCAGGCAGGGCATCCGCTCACCACCGCGTCGGCGCTCGAGCGCGTCGCGACGCTCCTGGAGCGGGCGCGGCACGCCGAGGCCATCGAGGCGCTGACGGCGATCCCCGCGGCGCGCGGACGCGACGAGACGCGGCGCGTGCACCTCTGGGGTCGCGCGACCTTCGGCGCCCGCACCCGCTACGTCGAGGCGCACCGCTGGCTCACCCTCGCATCCCAGGACCCGGCCAACCCCGACCGCGAGGAGGATGCCTTCCTGGCTGCGCGAGCCCTTTCCCGCGCGGACCGCGACGACGAGGCCGTGCGCGCCTACGACGCCGTGGCCATGCGCTCCCGCGGGCGCTGGGCCGACGAGGCGGCGTTCCGGGCAGCGTGGCTCGCGTCCCGGCACGCCCGCGTCGACGACGCCGTGCGGCGCTGGAACACGTTCCTTCGCGATCGCCCGGACGCCGCGGCGCACCTGCGCGTCGACGCCGCGTGGCACCTCGGATGGACGCTCTACGGCGCGGGCCGCTTCGCCGAGGCCATCGAGCCGCTCGCGCGATCCGGCGACTGGGCGACGCACCACCTCGAGCGCGGGCGCGGGCGGTACTGGTCCGGTGTCTGTCGGGCCCGAACGGGCGACGCGGCGGGGGCGGTGCAGGCCTGGCGCGCCCTCGACGCGCATCGTCCGCTGACCTGGTACGCGCTCCTCGCCGAGGCGCGCATCGGCGCCCAGGGGGGAACCGTGGAGCCCCTCGCCGCGCCGCCGGAGGCCCGCCCGCGGCCCCCGGTGCCACTGCCGGCCCGGGTGCGTTGGCTCGCGGTGCTCGGCTTCGACCGCGAGGCCGCCGATGTGCTGGCCGCCGACGAAGACCGCCTGCGGGCTTCGCTTCCGAGGGACCGCGCCGACGAGAGCCTCGCCGGTGCGTACCTCGCCCTCGGCGACGCGCGCCGTGCCTTCGTGCTGGCCTCGCATCACGCCGACGCCCTCGACGCGCTGCCCGACGCCACCACCCGGTGGGTCTGGGATGCGTCGTTTCCGCGGCCGTTGCCGGCGCAGGTGGCCGCGTCGGAGACCCGCAACGCCCTCCCGCGCGACTACCTCTACGCGATCATGCGCCAAGAGAGCGGCTTCAACGGCCGCGACGTCTCGAGCGCGCGCGCCATCGGCCTGCTGCAGATGGTGCCTCCAACGACCCGGCGCGTTGCCGCCGAGCTCGGCATCCCGTTCACCGAGGATCGGCTCTTCGAGCCTGCGTACAACATCGTCGTCGGCGGGCACTACATAGGCCGGCTGTTTCGCCAGTATCGCGGCGTCCTTCCGCGGGCCATCGGGAGCTACAACGCCGGTCCCGGGGCCATGAACCGCTGGCTGCGCGAGCACGGCGCCGACGAGGCCGACGCCTTCGTCGAGGCCATCCCCTTCGACGAGACGCGCACGTACGTGCGGCGCGTGGTGCAGAACCTCGCTCGCTATCGTTACCTTCGAGGTGCCGGGGAGGCCCCCCTGACGCTGCCCCTCCGCAACGACCCGGGCGTCGACGAGATCGTCGACTACTGACCCGCATCGCCCGCGTTTTCCGCGCTTCGCGAAGCGCGAACGATTGGACCCGGGAAAGCTTGCCTCCGCGCGAAGGTTCGCATACGGCTCGACGAAGAAGGGTCCGTGCGCCATGTCGAACCGTGACCATTCCGGCAGTGACGAGCCCGAGTCTCCGGAGCCGCCTTCGAAGGACGAGGGATCGGCGAGGCCGACCCGCCCGCCGCCCGCCGCGTCGCCATCGATTCCGCCTCCTGCTGCGGGCGGACGTGGTCTCACGTTGGCCCCGCCGCGTCGTCCCGGCACCAAGGCGCCCGCAGGTCTCCTCGCGTCGCTCGGGCCGCCCCGCAAGACCGGTGGCGAGACGCAGGCGCCGCGCGCGGCGGTGACGGCCATCAGCGGATCCATGGCCCCGCCGGCCGCCGCGAAGGCACCCTCGGACGGGTCGTGGAACGACCTCTTGAAGCCTCCGACGCCGGTGCCGGCCCAGCGCGCGCTCACGTGGGAGGACGACTTTGCGGACGCCGAGCCCGCACCGCCTCCTCCGCGCGCCGAGGCGCCCGCGCCGACGCCGGCACGGACCCGCATCGAGAACCCCTTCGCGACGTCGGCGCCGCGCCCGACCAATGCCCCGCAGCGGGGCGCTGCGTCGCCGGCGATCCCGAAGCCTCCGTTGGCGCCTGGCGCGGCGTCGAAGAAGACGCAGATCCTCTCGGGACCGGTGCCGTTGCCCTCGGCGGCCCCCGCCGCCGCGCCGCCGCGCCCGCGCGCTCCCACCGTCGCGCGCCAGACCGCGGCGCCGATCAAGCTCCCGACGCGG
>CAIMWA010000198.1 GCA_903845045.1 uncultured delta proteobacterium
ATCTCGACGCCATCGCCACCGCCGCGGCCCACTGCATCGCCGTCCTACGCACCGCTGCGAGGATGACCCGCTCGCGCGCCGGCGCGCAACCGACGCAGCAATGCGGTGATCCCCGGCGGGGCAGGCTACGATGAGGGTTGGAGGACTCCATGGTCGCGCCGTCCGCGAACGAAACAACGAAGCCGCAGGTCGTGCCCGGGGGCAAGCCGAAGCGGCACGTGCGCAACTACCTCCTCGATGCGCGGTTCCAGCTTCGCTATGCGTCGCTGCTGGCGGGGGTGGCGACGCTGGTGTTCGCCGTGCTCGGCGTCGTGATCGTGCGCACCGGCCGCATCACCGCGGACGTCTCGAACCAGGCCGTGGACCTCGCCGGCGTCGCGGCGGATCAATCCGAGCGGGCCCTGCAGGAGAGCCAGTCCAGCGCCCGCATCCTTCAGCTTCAACGCCTCGCCGAGACCGCTGACCCGTCGGTGTCTCGCGCCATGGCGGCGGAGCTCGAGGTCATCGACGGACAGGGCCGGGCCTCGCTGCAAGCCGTGCAGCGGCAGCGCGAACAGGCCCGGGTGAAGCGCGCCGAGATCGAGCGCCTGCGCAAGCGCATCGTCTGGGCGGTGCTCCTCGCGGGCCTCGCGATGGCGGTGGCGCTCTTCGCCGTCGGCATCGTGCTCTCGCACCGCATCGTCGGACCGTCGTACCGGCTGCGGCAGCTCTGTTGGAAGGTCAGCCGCGGCGACCTGGAGATCACCGAGCGCCTTCGCGCCGGCGACGAGCTCGTGGACGTCTTCGAGGCGTTCACGGCGATGGTGTCGTCGCTGCGCGCCCAGCAGGCCACGGACCTCGTCGGCCTCGACGCCGCCCTCGAGGCCCTCGCCAAGGACCACCCCGACGAAGCCGCGGTGGCCAAGCTGCGCGCGGCCATCGACCGCATGCGCAAGCGCCGCGGCGATCAGGACCGCGTGTCGTTCACGCCCGACGTCCCGGCCGCGTGAGGACGCCGGCGTCGAGCACGTAGGGTCCCGTCGGGATCCTAGGGACCACCGCGACGACCTTCTCGCGAAGCTCCTCGGCGCACGTCCACCTCTTCTCGGCGAGCCCCTCGGCGATGGTGGTGCGGATGCGCAGCGAGTCGTCGCGCACGAGGAGCTCGAACATCGGGCCCGCCGCGGTGGCGTCGTCCTGCGCGAGCAGCGTGCGCACGGCGTGAAAGCGGGTGTCCTCGCTCACGTCCTCGAGGAACGGCACGACGGCCGGCGCGACGCGCGGGTCGACGCAGTCCTCGAGGGCGATGATGGCCGCGTTCTTTCGATCGCCGTTCTTCTGGTAGGCCGTCTCCTCGCCCGACAGCACGTCGACGAGCTCGGCCACGAACGCCTCCGGCGTCAGCAGCGCGCGCAGCATCTTGATGGGCCAGTTCACCGCCTGCGCCTTGCGAAGGAACTCCTTCACGGGCTCGACCGCGGCGTCGCCAGCCTCGCTGATGCGCTCGAAGATGAACTGCTTCTCCTCGCGATCGGTGATGGACGGGTCGACGGTGAAGTTGAAGCGCGGGAGCAGCGCGCGCCACGCCTCGTCGCTGCCGACGTTGCAGAGGTACTCGATGGACGCGAAGCGGTCGGGGCTCATCGCCCGCTTGTCGAGCACGCGCTCGGCGTGCTTCAGCAGCGGGTCGACGGCGTTGGAATTCTTGCCTCGGAGGAAGTCGAACAGGCCCATGCGGGCGCGGACGCTACTCCATCACCTGCCGCCGCGCACGCGCCGCGGCGGCGAAGATGCGATCAGCCGCCCTCGCCGCCCTCGTCGCCTTCGCCGGTGAGCGACGCGACGAGCTGGTTCACGCGGTACACGATGCCGCCGAGCTCGGGGTGCACCACGTTGATGCGGTGCTGCGTGTTGCCGTTGACGATGGTGAGCAGGTCGGCCTCGATCTGCTCGATGGGCTTCTCGAGGTACTGCGCGATGAAGAGGTTGTAGCCGATGGACGCGAGCAGCCCGACGATCATCATCGCGAGGATCGGGAACGCCACGCCGCCCGCCGGCGCCTGCGCCTCGGACAAGCTGCGGAGCACGATGGCCCCCGCCTGCTGGGTGAAGGTGCCGGGCATCGGGATGGTGCGCGCGAGGTAGTCCTGGCCGCCGAGGGAGACGTGCGCCTCGGATCGGCCGCGGAGGAGCTGGTCACCGCCGGCGGCGGGCGAATTGGCCCACGCGACGAGCTCTTCCTTCTCGCGCTGGGAGCCGACGGAGAGCGACTGCACGGCGTAGCGGCCGCCCTCGCGGACGAGGTACCCGACGCCGACATGGATCCGCTCGGCGTCGCTGCGCGCCGCGCTGTCGACCATGGAGAATCCCGCCACGAGGGCCCCGCGCACCTGGCCGTTGGCGGTGATCGCCACGGCGGCGATCTCCATCCAGCCCTGGTCTCCGTAGCGCACGAAGTCGCGCACCGCGTCGCCGCCGGGCGCCTCGAGGGCGCGGCGCACCGCGGGGAATTCAGCGCGCAGGTCGCGGCCGTGCTCGAGGTTCACCTCGGCGTTGCGCACCAGCACGCGCCCATCGGCCCCGAGCAACACCACGAGGTCCGCCGGGCGGTTGCGCCGCGGGATCGTTCCGAGCTGCCGCGACACGGCCTGGACCACGGCGAAGCCGGCCGCGCGCTGGGAGCTCTCGCTGTCGTTGGCGAAGACCGCGACGACGTCGGGCGTCTTCGCGAGATCCTCGACGGCGCCGCCGAGCTGATCGCCGTCCTCGTTGCGCACCGCCTCGAGCAGCGCCACGGAGCGCCGGACCGACGGCTCCACGTCCTGCTGCAGCGCCTCGGATGCGCGGCCCTTCACCATGAAGTAGCCCACCAGACAGACAAGGAGCACCGTGAACAGGTTGCCCGCGAGAATCTTCCAACGCATCGTACGCTCCGCCGGAACGGTGACAGCCTCTTCGCCGACGTGCGCCGATCGACGAGCCGGAGCCGCCACGACCCCTTCCACGCGCGATGCTCGTTGGCGATACTCAGGGCAGGTAACACCCGGGCTTCTCCGGGGTCAAGACTCGCTGCGAGGCCCTGCGTCACGATGACCGCTCCCCCCGAACGTCCCGTGAAGCTCACGCTCTGGACCGATCCACGGTTCCAGGAACACCACGCAGGCAGCTATCACCCCGAGCGTCCGGCGCGCTTGGAGGCGGCGCTGCGAGGCGCTCGATCGGTCGCGGAGGCGAGCGGCGCCGAGGAGCGCACCGTCGCGGCGCCGGCCTCGAGGGAGGCGTTGCTGCGCGTGCACGACGCCGCGCACCTCGACCACCTCGCCGACCTCGACGCTCGCGGTGCGCGCGCTCAGCTCGACCCCGACACCTATTTCGGTCCTGGCAGCCACGCGGCGGCGGTGCTCGCGGCGGGCGGCGCGGTGGAGCTCGCGACGGCGCTCATGGACGGCTCGACGGACGTCGGCATGCTGCTCGCGCGACCTCCGGGGCACCACGCCATGCGTGCCCGCGCGATGGGCTTCTGCCTGCTCAACAACGTCGCGGTGGCGGCGGCGCAGGCCCGCGCGATGGGAGCGCGACGCGTCGCCATCGTCGACTGGGACGTGCACCACGGCAACGGAACCCAGGACATCTTCTGGCGCGATCCTTCGGTGCTCTTCATCTCGCTCCATCAGGCCCCGCTGTACCCCGACAGCGGATGGGTCACGGAGGTCGGCGGCGGAGACGCCGCGGGCTCGACGTTGAACCTGCCGTTCCCCGCGGCAGGCGACGGCGCCCTCTACGCCGAGGCCTTCGAGCGCGTCGTCCTGCCGGTGCTCGACGAGGCGCGCCCGGACCTTCTCCTCGTGTCCGCAGGCTTCGACGCCCACGCCCGGGACCCGCTGGCCAGCATGCAGCTCCAGTCCCGGGACTACGGTTGGATGGCGGCGCGGTTGCGCGAGATGGCGCAGTCCCACGCGGGCGGACGGCTCGGGCTCTTCCTCGAGGGCGGCTACGACCTCGCGGCGATCGAGGAGAGCGTCGAAGCGACGCTTCGCGGTGCGACGGCGCCCGCGGCGTTCCCACGGAACGAGCGGAGCGCGGTTCATCCCTCGGCGGAGCGCATCCTCGACGGCGTCGTGCGGGCCGGCGCGCCTTGGTGGCGGTGCCTGCGCGACGACGCCCAGCGCCGCGCGATCAGCGCCGCGTGACCGACGTCGACGAGGCGCGCTCGACGAAGAACGCGACGAGGGCGCCGACGGCCAGCGCCGCGCCGGTGCCCAGCAAGATGTCAGACCGATGCGCCGCGTCCCACTGCGCGCTGCAGCCGTTGCAGCCCTCGGTGGCGGAGCGCACGGCGAAGTAGCCGCTGACGCCCAGCGCCGCCACGCCGAGGCCCCCGAGCACGGCGCTCGCGATGTGCGGCGCCGGGTGCGTCTCGTACGTCGTCCGCGGCGCCAGCGTCGCGAAGACCGCGGCGCTCTCGCCAGCCCGCACGCGAACCTGCGCCACCCACGGCTGCATGCCCGGCCGGTCCACCTCGACGCGGTGCACGCCCTCGGCGACGCTGCGCGGCGTGCGCAACCCGGCGGCGGCCTCGGAGCGACCGTCGAGCACCACCACGGTGCCTTCGGCGCTGCCCTCGACCTCGAGGCGTAGCGTCTGGCCGGTGACGTTGCGGGCGAGCGCGGCGCGGCGGATCTCGTCGAGGCGTTCGAGCTCCCCGATGTGGCGCTCGACGTCGGCGCGGTCCGGCGGATCGACCTTGTCGCGGAGGTACCGCCGGAGGTCGTCGACGGCGCCGTGGTAGTCTTGGAGCATCTCCCGCGCGCGGGCGATGTTGTACCAGAGCTCTGGCGTCGGCACCGCCGCATTGGCCAGCTCGAACTCCTGGATCGCGCCGCTGAAATCGCGGCGGCGGAAGCGATCGACGGCGGCGGCGATGTGACGCTGCGCCTCGTCGACGCGGGGCGCTGCGACCGCGGGCGCCGGCACGGCCCCGGGCAAGGGCTGCGCCGCCTGGGCGCACGCCAACGCCGATGCGAGCGCCAGCGCCGCGCCCCCCGCCGCGACGGCCGAGCGCCTCACCCGAACACCCGCAGAAGGTTACGGAGCCACACGATCTTCCACGACCCGGCGAAGCCGGCCATGAGCCACGGGTCCTGCTCCATGAGCCGCCGGGTGATCCACCCCGCGCGGTTGTAGTCGGAGCCGCCGGTCAGCATCACGACGGAGCCTCCGCGCGGATCGGCGACGACGTCCCAGCGGTGCGCCGCCCCAGCGAAGCTGCCGGTGAGCCCCTCGTGCCACACGACGTTGCCCTCGACGCGCGCGCGCTGCTCGCCCTCGAGGCGGCTCAGCGGGGTCTCGACGACGCTCCGAAAGCGCACCGATCCCGCGGGGTCGTCGGCGGCGCTGGGGATCACCGCGATGTCTCGGTAGGAGCCCCAGATGTTGCCGTAGCCGGCTGGATCGCGGAGCCGCTCGAGCACCACCGCGGGCTCCGCGCGGGTCCACGCCGCCACGGTCACCTGCCGCACGGCCCCCTCGGGCTCGAGCTGCATCGAGAGCACGGTCCCGTCGCGTGCCAGGGCGACCCAATCCCCCGGTGGCGGCGGTGCGAGCGGTCCGGGATCGACGCTGCCCACGGACGGCCGCATCGGCAGCGAGCGCCCGCCCAGGATCTCGGCGCGACGCACGGCCCCCAGCGCCAGCACGCTGTCCGTCGCGATGTTCATGCCCGCGATGGCCGACGGCGAGCGGCGCGCGAGCTGACGCAGGAGCCAGGGCCCCTCGCTCGGATCCCCCCCGGTGGTGAGCGACACCACCGCCCCCGTGCCGTCGGCGTCGGGGAAGAAGTCCCACCGCGATCCGCCCGGGCCCGTCTCGGACTCGGTCACGAGCACGTCGACGCGTCGCTCGCCGGCCTCGCGCATCTCGCAGAGCGCGTGAACGTTGAAGATCGGCGCGGCGACCTCGAAGCGGAACCCCGTCCGCGACGCGTGCCGCGAGAGCACCTCGACGCTTCGGAGAATCGGCATGAACGTCGGGTACTCCGCCGGCGTCGTCACGACTTGCCGCACGCGCTCGAATGGCACCGACGAGCGGGTCAGCAGCGTGATGCGCGCATCGGGTCCCGCGTCGGCGTCCCGCACCACGAACGCCGGACCTCGCGAGAGCAGCGGCCGCAGCGCCGCGAGCCACTCCGGCGACGGGGGCAGCAGCACATGCCGCACCGGCGCCTCGGCCGCCGAGGCCTGGGTCGGCGGCGTCGACGTCGCGGGGCCGGCGACGCGACGCGACGACGCGCAGCCGAGGGCGAGCGCGCACAGGAACATCGCCGTCTTGACGCGGTGGTGCGGTTGCATGGCAACTCTGCGGCATGGTGATGGAAGCGGTCCGCGATGTCACGGGCTGGGCGCGGGTGCTGCGTCGCGTGGCGGTGCAGTCCGAGCTCGCCGCGGGAGCGCATCCGCGGGCGACGCTGGTCGCGGCGCGGCTGCTGGCCTCGGGGCGCGTCGGCGTGTCGGCGATCTTTCGCATCCGCGCGGTCGGTGACGCCCATCGCACGGCGTTCGTCTTCGGCGGGCGCAGCATGGACTTCGCCACCGTCGACGATCGCATCGACCGGCTGGCCACGGCGCTCCGCCGGCGCGGCATCGGTCGCCGCGACGCGGTCGCGTTGGTGATGCGCAACCGCCCCGAGTTCTTCGAGGTCGAGGGCGCGCTGGCACGGCTCGGCGGATCGTCGGTGAGCGTGTCGTGGCGCAGCACCGCGCCGGAGCTTCGGTACCTTCTCGGGCACTCCGGCGCGAAGGCGGTGTTCTTCGAGCACGACCTCGCCGACGTCGTCGCCGAGGCGTGCCGCGAGGGCGTCGCCGTCGGTCCCGAGGGTCGCTTTGCGCTCGGCGGCGACGCGCCGGGGACTACCGCGTACGAAGCCCTGCTCTCAGAGCGCAAGGCCGTCGTCGACGACGCCGAGGACGGCGCCGTCGTGATCTACACCTCGGGCACGACGGGCAAGCCCAAGGGGGCGGTGCGCCGCTTCGGAGCTGGACAGGCGCTGGGCTTCGCGGCGTTCATGGAGCGCGTGCCCCTGCGACGGAGCGACCGGCACCTGTGCGTCTGTCCACTGTACCACTCGACGGGTCTCGGCTTCGCCGCGATGACGCTGATGGTCGGCGGCGCGGTGGTCATCGAGCCCGAGTTCGAACCGATCCGCTTTCTCCGCGCCATCGAGCGGGAGCGCATCACCACGACGGCGGTGGTTCCGACGCTGCTGCACAGGCTCATGGCGCTCGACGCCGACGTGCTCGGGGCGCACGCGACGCAGAGCCTGCGGGTGATGGTGTGCGGCGGCGCGGCGCTCCCGGCTCCGCTCGCGAACCGCACGCTCGATGCGTTCGGCGACGTGCTCTACAATTTCTACGGATCGACGGAGACGGGCCTCGTCACCGTCGCGACGCCGGAGGACCTCCGCGCCGCGCCAGGCACCATCGGCCGCGCGCTGCACGGCGTCTCGGTGCGTCTGCTCGGCGACGACGGGGCCGAGGTGGCGCAAGGCGCGGTGGGAGAGCTCTTCACGCGCAGCGCGATGCTCGTCGAGGGCTACCACGCCGACGAGGGCGCCACGCGCGCGTCGATGCGCGACGGACACTTCAGCGTCGGCGACCTCGCCACCGTCGACGCCGCCGGGCGCTACATGATCGCCGGGCGACGCCGCGACATGGTCATCACCGGAGGGGTCAACGTGTATCCCGCGGAGGTCGAGGGCGTGCTCGACGCGCACCCGGCGGTCGCCCAGTCGGCGGTCATCGGGGTTCCCGACGAGGAGTGGGGCGAGCGGCTGCGCGCGTTCGTCGTGCTACGGGACGGCGCCCCGGACGACCCCGTCGCCACGGCGCAGGAGCTTCGACACTGGTGTCGCGCGCGGTCGTCGGGGGCGAAGGTTCCGCGGGAGTGGGCGTTCGTCGACGGGCTTCCGTCGAACCCCACGGGCAAGGTGCTCAAGCGAGAGCTCCGCGACCTCGCCGTGGACCTCGTGCGGGTCTGATCAGCGGTCGATCTTCTGGACGCGCGCGGCGTGGCGCCCGCCCTCGAAGGCGGTGCTACGGAAGCTCTCGAGGATGCCCTCGGCCACGCCCACGCCCACGACCCGGGCACCCAGCGCGAGGACGTTGGCATCGTTGTGCTGCCGCGAGGCACGCGCCGTGAACTCGTCGTGGCAGAGCGCGGCGCGCACGCCGGCGTGCCGGTTCGCCGCGATGGAGATGCCGATGCCCGACCCGCACACGAGCAGCCCGCGGTCGGCGACCCCCTCGACGAGGCGGGTCGCGAGCAGGTGGCCCCAGTCGGGATAGTCCGTCGACGATGCGTCGTGCGGCCCGAGGTCGATGACCTCGTCACCGAGCGCCCGGAGGCGCGCCTCGAGGTGTTCCTTCAGGTCGAAGCCCGCGTGATCGCTCGCAAGTACCCACCGCATCGTCATGCCTCCAAGTTGTCCGCGCGCCGAAACAGCAGCGTGACGTTGGTTCCGCCGAAGCCGAAGGAATTCGAGAGCGCGGCGCGGAGGTCGGCCGCTCTCGCGGCGCCGCGGACGATCTCGAAGCGCACCGCCTCGTCGACGTCGTCGGCGTTGAGGGTCGGCGGCACGCGCTGATCGCGGAGCGCGAGTGCGGTGAACACGGCCTCGATGCCACCTGCGGCGCCCAGAGTGTGCCCCGTGGCGGCCTTCGTCCCCGACACCGCGAGGGAGCGCACCGCGTCGCCGAACACCGCGGCGAGCGCCTCGGCCTCGGCGAGGTCCCCGAGGGGCGTTCCCGTCGCGTGGGCGTTGACGTGCCCCACCGCCGACGCCGCGCAAGATCCGTCGTCGAGCGCGCGGCGCATGGCACGCGCGGCCCCGTCGCCCGACGGCGATGGATGCGTGAGGTGATGCGCGTCGTCGGTCGCGCCGTAGCCGGCGACCTCGGCGAGCACCCGCGCGCCGCGACGAAGCGCCGCGGCACGCTCCTCGAGCACGAGCACGCCCGCGCCCTCGCCCATCACGAAGCCGTCCCGCGCGCGGTCCCACGGACGCACCGCCCGCTCGGGATCGTCGTTGCGCGTCGACATCGCGAGCATGGCGTCGAAGCCCGCGAGGCCCAGCGGCGTCACCGTCGCCTCGGCCCCGCCCGCGACGACGAGGTCCTCGTCACCGGCGCGGATGCGCCGAAAGGCCTCGCCGATGGCGTGCGCGCCCGACGCACACGCGCTCGTGGTGCAGTAGTTCACGCCGCGCAGACCGAGGCGCATCGCCACCTGGCCCGCGGCCATGTTGGCCACGACCTGCGGCACGAAATACGGGGTGACCTTCGATGGTCCGCGCGTGCGCAGGACCTCGAGGGTGCGCTCGATGGCGCCGAGGCCGCCCATGCCCGATCCGATGATGGCGCCCGCCCGGAGCGACGCCTCGCCGGCGAGGGGACCTTCGAGGCCCGCATCGCGCCACGCTTCGTCGGCAGCCACCAACGCGAGCTGACCATAGCGGTCGAGCTCCCGAGCCTTGCGCTTGCCGAGCACGGCGTCGGCGTCGAAGCCGCGCACCTCCGCCGCGATCTGGCATCGATAGGCCGACGCATCGAACGATGCGATGCGCGCCACGCCCGTGCGCCCGGCGCAGAGGGCCTCCCACGACGCACCCGCCGTCGCCCCCAACGCGGTGACCGCGCCGACGCCCGTGATCACGACGCGGCGCATGGACCCTTCGCCGCCTCAGGCCTTCGGCTGCACGCGGTGCGCGATGTAGTCGATGGCGTCCTGGACGCTCTTGATCTTCTCCGTCGCCTCGTCAGGGATCTCGACGCCGAACTCCTCTTCGAGCGCGAGCACGAGCTCGACGATCGCCAGCGAGTCGGCCTGGAGATCGTTCACGAACGAAGCCCCCGGCACCACCTGCTCCAGCGGCACGTCGAGGTTGTTCGCGATGAGCGCGCGCACGCGCTCGGTCACGTCACTTCCGGTCATCGAGTTCCTCCTCCGTCGTTTCGAACCATCAGGGTCACGTTCGCAGTCCGCCGTTCACGCCGAGCACCTGCCCGGTCACCCACGACGCCTCGTCCGAGACGAGGTACGCCACCGCCGCCGCCACGTCCTCGGGCCGGCCCATGCGGCCCGCCGGGGTCATCTCCACGAGCTTCTTGCGGGCTTCGTCGCCCAGCGACGCCGTCATGTCGGTCTCCACGAAGCCGGGCGCCACGACGTTCGCCGTGATGCCCCGCGCGCCGTACTCCCGCGCGATGGAGCGCATCATCCCGCCCAGCGATGCCTTCGTCGCAGCGTACATCGTCTGCCCCGCGTTTCCCATGTCGGCGACCACCGACGAGATCGCCACGATGCGGCCGAAGCGAGCCTTCATCATGGGTCGCACCGCCGCCTTCGCGAGGAACAGCGTGCCCTTCACGTTGGTCGCGAGCAGCCGGTCGAAGTCCTCGGGCTGCGCCCGCAGCAGCAGCGCGTCGACGTTGATGCCCGCGTTGGCCACGAGGATCCCGAGGCCGCCGCGACGCTTCGAGAGCTCCTCGACGGCCGCCGCCGCCACGTTCACGTCGGACACGTCGAAGCCCAGCAGCTCGCCGTCGCCTCCCGCCGCGCGCATCGCGGCGAGGGTCTCCTCGGCCGCGGCGGCGTTCGTCGCGTAGTTCACCGCGACCCAGGCGCCCTGCCTGGCGAGCGTCACCGCGATGGCGCGCCCGATGCCTCGCGACGCCCCGGTGACGAGCGCGGTCCGGCCCTTCAAATCAAACATCGTCGGACTCCTTGGCGAGCGCCGCGACGGTGGCGTCGAGGGACTCCGGATCGCTCACCTGGAGCGTACGGACGCGCTTGTCGATGCGCCGGATCAGCCCGGACAACACCTTGCCGGGCCCGACCTCGATGACCGTGGTGACACCCGCCGCGACCATCGCCTCGACGCTCTCGCGCCACCGCACGGCGCCCAGCACCTGGGCCTCGAGGAGACCCGCGACGCGGCTCGCATCGGCGTTCGGACGCGCGTCGACGTTGGCCACCACGGGCACGCGCAGCGCCCCGAACGGCACCTCGCGCAGCGCCGCCGCGAGCCGCAGCGCCGCGGGCTCCATGAGCGCGCAATGGAACGGCGCGCTCACCTTCAGCGGCATGCCGCGGCCGCGTCGCTCCGCCGCGAGGGCCTCGACCTTCGCCACGGCGTCGGCGTGGCCGGCGACGACCACCTGCCCCGGCGCGTTGTCGTTCGCTGGCTGCACCACGCGACCAGGCAACAACGCCATGACCTCGCCGCAGAGCTCGCGGACGGTCTCGCCGTCGAGCATGACGATGGCCGACATGGCGCCTTCGCCCGGAGGAACGGCCGCCTGCATCGCCTCGCCGCGGAGACGAAGCAGCCGGGAGGCGTCCTCGAGCGCGAGCGAGCCCGACGCCACGAGCGCGGAGTACTCCCCGAGGGAGTGCCCCGCGAGAAACGACGGTGCGAGTGAAGGCACCGCCGCCTCGAGGGCGCGCAGACACGCCACGCTCACCGCGAGGATCGCGGGTTGCGTGTTCGCCGTGAGCGTCAGGTCCGCGTCGGGCCCCTCGAAGCAGAGGGTCGAGAGCGGCGCGCCGAGGGCAGCGTCGACGGTCTCAAACACGCGACGGGCCTCGGCGGAGCGCTCGAAGAGCGCACGACCCATGCCCACCGCCTGCGCCCCCTGTCCGGGGAACACCAGCGCGAGGCTCATCGCACCACCGATGTGCCGGTCAGCTCTCGGGCGTCGCCGGGGCGGGCTTCTCCACGACGGCCTGGCCGCCGTAGAAGCCGCATGCCGCGCAGACGCGGTGCGGGCGCGACACCTCGCCGCAATTCGAGCAGCGGGTCAGCGCGGGGGCCGACACCTTGTCATGGTTCGCACGGCGCATGTCGCGCTTGGTGCGCGACGTCCTCCTCTTCGGAACTGCCACGGGATCACTCCTTCTTCATCAGCCGCGCCAAAGGCGCCAGTCGGGGGTCGACGGAAACGGTGGCCCGCGGTTGTGCGGGCATTTCAATCTTCACGGGACACTCGTCGTGCCGCGGGTGCAGCGGCGCCTCGAGCAGCAGCGCTTCACGCAGCCAGTATCCGAGGTCGATGAGGTCGTCGGCGTACACGTCGACGTCGAGCTCATCGCGCGTGAGCTCGACCTCGTCGTGCGCAGGCCGGCCGGGCTTGGCCACGGCGGGCTCGAGGTTCAACTTCAGCGAGGCGCGCAGCGCCAGGTCGACGGGCTCGAGACAGGCCACGCAGGTCGCCCGGGCCGAAGCCTCGACGATGCCGCTGAGGAACACGTTGCGCTCGTCGCGGTCGAGGCGCAGCGACGCGTGCGCCTTCACCCCGGGGAACGTCGTGAGCTCCGCGGACCCCAGGACCTCGTCGAGCCACGCCGGGTCGAGAACGAGCTCCTTCTGGAGCCCGCCGTCGGGGATCTGGTCGATATGGATGACCGGGAGCTTCATCGTGGGAGGGCCGCCGTGACCGCTCGAACAGAGCGGTTGTCGGAAGGGGCGGCAACCTAGAGAAGAAGGGTCGTCCGTGTCAAGCCGCACCGAGCGCGACGGCAAACGGTACCATCGGGACCATGGCCAGGATCCTCGGGTACTTCGCGAGCCAGGTCGACCGCCTTCGTTGCGTGTGCGCGGCGGAGGACGGCGCCCGCCTCGAGCGCGACGCGCGGCACGGCTTCGGCGTCGGCAGCCACCAGGGACGCGAGGTGCTCCTTCGCCGGTGGCCGACGGGGCTGGCGCACCCCCTCGACCTCGCCGAGGTGGCCGGAGACCTGCGCAGCGGCTCGGTGCTCGCGCAGGTTCGCCGCGCCACGGTGGGCGGCCGCCTGCCCGAGAACACCCAGCCGTTCCGCTTTCGACAGTGGATGTTCGCGGCCCTCGGAACGCTGCCAGGCGGCGCCGACGGTCGCGCGCGCCTCGCGTCGACGATGCCCTCGTTCCTCTCGGACACGCTGCGGGGCGAGACCGACAGCGAGGCGTTGTTCCATCACCTCCTGGGCGCGCTGTTCCGCGCCGGCGCCCTCGACGCCGAGGGGTTGGAGCGGTCGGCGCTGCGCGATCACCTCGCGGCGGGCCTTGCGTCGCTCGACGATCTCCTGGGCGCGCGGGCGCCCCTCGCGCTGCTGCTGAGCGACGGCGCCGGCTGCGTCGGCTTCGCGCGCTCGACGCCGATGCGGTGGCTCCGTCGCGTCGGCATCGCGCGCTGCCCCGTGTGCAGCGGCACCGCGCAGCCCGTCGCGCACGAGACCCTCCGGTACGCGCTGCTCGCCGACGGCGAACCGTCGATGCCTGGATGGCGCCCCTGGGGAGGCCACGACGACGGCGCGTTCGTCACCGTCGACCGAGGCTTCGAGGTGCGTGAGGCGCGGTGGTCCGACCTGCGTTGATGGCGCTCGCGCTCGCGGGGTGCAGCGCCGCGCGCCCGCTTCCCGCGACGTGGCTCCCGCCCGCGGACCTCCCCGCGCCGACGCGCAGCGAAGGCTCGGTGACGATCGATGCGCCGGAGCCTGGGCGCGTGGCCGTCGAATCTCTCGTCGTCGCGCTGCGGGGAGCCATCGGGGCGCGCGACGCGGGTGCGCTCCGGGGACTGCTCGCGCCGGTCCTCGGCGGCATCGATCGCCCCGCCTTCGCGATGAGCCGCGAGGCATGGCTGCAGCACCTCGACGCGCTCCACGCCGGTGCCGACGCCCTCGACGCGATGCCGGCGCTCACGGCCCACGCCCAGTGCGCGCCCCGCTGCCGGCCTGGGGTGCTCCTCGAGCCCGGCGAGTGGCTCGTGGCATGGCCGCGAGGTGCAGGCGTCGCGCGTCCCCGAGGGGCCCCGACGGACCGCGTGGTTCCCTGGATGCTGCGCGTGTCGGTGCGGGACGGCGTGGCCGTCGTCACCGGCCTCGACGACGACATCGTCGCCGCGCTCGGCCCGCGGCCCGCGGTCAGCGGCGGGGCACGGCCGTAGGCAGCGAGAGCTGGAACAGGTAGTTCCGGGCCTCGTTCACCACGGAGCCGAAGGGGAACCGGCGCAGCAGGTTGCGGAGCGTGGTGCGCGCGTCGCCGAAGAGCTGGAGGTCCACCTGGCACTGCGCCATCTTGAAGAGGGCGTCGTCGGCCGCCTCGCGGTCGCTGCCGTCGGAGACCGCCTGGAGCATCACGATGGCCTCGCGCTGGCGCCCGAGGTGCCGCAGCGCATCGGCCTGCGCGATGCGCACGAACGGAATGTGCCCCGCGTCTTCCTTGAGCCGGATGGCCTCCTCGTAGGCCTCGCCGGCCTCGGCGTAGCGGGCCATGCGGGCGTGCTCGAGGCCGCGCTGGTACGCCGTCGCCGAGAGGTTCGTGCGAAAGCGATCCACGACGTCCTGGAACATCGCGAGCTCGACGGCGGTGAGCCGCTCGCGGCGGAGCTGCTCCCACGCCTCGACGACCTCCTGCTGCCGCCCGTCACGGATGAGGTCGTAGAAGGTCTGCGCGCGGGCATCGAGGGCGGTGCGCTCCTCCTTCTCGCGGACGACGGCGCCGAGCTCGCGGCGCGCCTGCTCCTCGCCCCGCCGTAGCGTGCGCACCTCGGCGTCGCGCTCGCGCATCGACGCGTCGAGCCACAGCTTGATGCCGCCGAAGATCACGACGACGAACAGCACGTAGGCCGTCGCGCTGTTGACGGTGATGCGCCGCTCGTAGCCCGCCTGGCGCCGCGCGATGCTCTTCACGTCGGCCGAGAGCGCAGCCGTGAGATTGCTCGACTTGATGAGCAAGCCGCGGCTCTCGACGATCTCGCGCTTGATCTCCCGGAACTCGTCCTCGGCGTCGCGGTTGGACATGGGGACCGTGGCCTTAGTCCAGCGGCGTCGACGAACGCAAGCGGGCGCGGCTTGCGACGCGCGGTGCACTCTGGTAATCGCGGCCGCCGAAGGGAAGCCGTTCTCCATGGGACAGATCTACGAAATCAACGAAGTCCGCCGCGGCAACAAGCTCGACATGGATGGCGAGCCGTACCTCGTCGTGAACGTCGACTTCCGCAAGCCGGGGAAGGGCACGCCCTCCACCGTCGTGAAGATGAAGTCGATGATCTCCGGCAACGTGCTCGAGCGCACCTACAAGGCTGGCGAGCGCCTCATCGGCGCCGACATCGAGGAGCGCGAGATGCAGTACCTCTACGCCGAGGGCGAGCAGCTCGTGTTCATGGACAACGCGACCTACGAGCAGGCGCACGTCGACGCGAAGCATTTCGACGAGCGGGGCTTCCTCCTCGACAACGCGATCTGCCAGGTCCTGCTCTACAACGGCAGCCCCATCGGCGTGACGCTCCCGACCTGGGTCGACATGGAGGTCATCGAGACCGAGCCCGGCTTCAAGGGCGACACCGCCAACAACGTCATGAAGCCCGCCAAGTGCTCCACCGGCGTCGTGGTGCCCGTGCCGATCTTCATCAACCAGGGCGACTTCATCCGCATCGACACCCGCACCGGCGAGTACGCCGAGCGCGTCGCCAAGACCCGCTGAGCCCTCCCCCGCCCGTGCCCTCCGCCCGGGACGACGACCCCGCCTCCCCTTCACCGCTCGAGCTTCGCGGCCGCGTCCTGCGCCGCGACGACGTCGGCACGCTGCTCCTCGACGAAGGATCCCGCACCGTCTCCGTCCGCGGCGCGTGCCTCGACACCCTGCTTCCGGGTGACCTCGCGCGTCTGGTCGCCGCGGAGCCCGTCGACGGCGCGTTCACGGCGCTGGCCGCGACCCTCGTGCACCGGCCGACGCGCTCGCCGTTCGCGCGGGGCAGCGAGACCTTCCGCCTCGGATACCTCGGCGTCGCAGGGCGCCTCGAAGCCCGCGCCGCGGTGCGCGAGGCCGTGCGCGGGTACTTCGCGTCGCAGGGCTTCGTCGAGGTCGAGACCCCTTCGACGGTGCCGTGCCCCGGCCTCGATGTGCACCTCTCGGCGTTCGCGGTGCGACGGCCCGAGGACGGTGCGCTCGAGGGCTGGCTCGCGACGAGCCCGGAGCTGCACCTCAAGCGCCTCGTCGCCGGCGGCATGCACCGCGTCGTCGAGCTGGCGCGCTGCCACCGCGCAGGCGAACGTGGGCGGCGTCACGAACCCGAATTCACCATGCTCGAGTGGTATCGGGGCTGGGCCGGCCTCGACGACGTGCTGCGTGACACCGAGTGCGTTCTTCGCGCCGCCGCCGAGGCCGCCGCATCGCCCGGGATGGTCACGATGCGCGACGCACAGGTCTCCCTCGACGCCGACTTCGAGCGCGTGACCGTGCGCGAGGCCTTCGCGCGCTTCGCCCCGGACGTCGACGATCCCATCGCCCTCGCGGAGCGCGACGAGGCCGAGTACTTCCGCCGCCTCTCGGTCGACGTCGAGCCGCGCCTCGGCTCCGACGCCCCGGTGTTCCTCACGCGCTTTCCCGCTCGTCACGCGTCGCTCGCGCGGCTCGCCGACGACGACCGCACCGTGTGCCTGCGCGCAGAGCTCTACGTCGCGGGAGTGGAGCTCTGCAACGCCTTCGACGAGCTCACGGATCCGACGGAGCAGCGGGCGCGCTTCGCGCGGGACCAGGCGCATCGCGAGGCCATCGGCCTGCCCGTGTACCCCGTCGACGAGGCGTTCCTCGCGGCGCTCGACGAGGGGCTGCCACCGTCGGCGGGCAACGCGGTGGGCTTCGATCGCCTCGTCGCCGTCGTCACCGGCAGCGCGTCGCTCGCCGAGGTGATGGCCTTTCCGAAGGCCGGCTGAGCCGGTTCTTACGAACCCCGGTATTGTTCGAGGAGCGCCGCGGCGGCTTCGTACGGGTCCTGCGCTCGGTCACGCACGCGCGCCGTGGCCACGTCGAAGGACGCTCCGACGCGGGCCATGGCGTCGGCCATGAGCGCCTCGCGGAACACCACCGTCAGCTCGTCGCGCGCGCGGAGCACTTGACGCTCGGCGCCGGCGTCCGTCGAGGCGAGCCAGGCGCGATGCTTCGCGACGGCCTCGGCGACCTGCGCGACCCCTTCGCCCCGGGAGGCGACGGTCTTCACGATGGGCGTCAGCCACTCGTTCGCGGCCGCGCGGTGCCTGGCCTCGGCGAGGTCGAGGCGAGCGCCGCGGTGGCCCACGCTGTGCGCGCCCGAGTGAAGGATCTCGTGCCCCAGCGCGATCATCATCTCGAGGTCGCGCACCGTCGCGTCGGCGCCGTCGCGGTCGGCCTTGTTCACCACGAACACGTCGGCGATCTCGAGGATACCTGCCTTGATGGCCTGCACCTCGTCGCCCATGCCGGGCGCCATCACCACCGCCGTCGTGTGCGCGAGGCGCGCGATCTCGAGCTCGTCCTGCCCGACGCCGACGGTCTCGACGATGACCATCGCGGCGCCCCACGCGTCGAGCACGCGCACGGCGTCGGCGGTGGATCGCGACAGCCCGCCGAGCTCGCCCCGCGTCGCCATGGAGCGGATGAACACCTCGGCGTCGAGAGCGTGCCGCTGCATGCGGATGCGGTCTCCGAGGATCGCGCCGCCGGTGAACGGCGACGACGGATCGACGGCGATGACCCCGACGCGGAGCCCCGCGCGGCGGTAGTACGTCACGAGCTGGTCGGTCAGCGTGCTCTTTCCCGCCCCGGGGTTGCCGGTGATGCCGAGCACCCACGCGCGGCCGGTGTGCGGGTGAAGGTCGGCGAGGGCCCGACGCCACGGTCCGTTGCGGTCATCGATGCACCGAAGCAACCGCGCCGTGGCACGGACGTCGCCCTGAAGAACTCGCTCCGCCAGTGGCTCCATGCGGCGGGCGGTTGTATCACACCGTCACCGTGGGGCTTCGTCACGTTGCCGCTGCCGCGATCGTCGCCGCGGGTGCCGGGTGCCTCCCGGCGCCGCAGCACCCCAACGGCCATTTCGACAGCGGCCCACCCATCGTCTTCGACGCCGTCGCGTGGGACGCGGGCTCGCCGGCGGACGACGTGGCCGCGCCTGCGGACATGCCTCGCGAGGCCGCGCACGACGTCATCGCGCTCCCCGACGCGCCGGTGGATGCGCCCCGCAGCGATGGGCCCGATCCGTCTCGCAGGTACCCGTCGCCGCCCTACGGCGAGGGCGTGGGGGCCGTGCTTCTGCCATTTCAGCTCGCAGACTGCGCGGGCGGGACGTACCGCTTCGACGGGGCCGACTGGTTGGCGGCGCGGGCGACGTTCCTGGTGGTGACCGCGGGGTACTGCACCGGCTGCGCGGCCGACGATCAGCTCGTGCAGCAGCGCATCGCCGCGCCGTATCGGAACGCCGGCCTGCGCGTCGTGGGCGTGCTCACCGAGGGCGCCTCGCCGGGCGACCCTCCGACGGCGGCGTTCTGCGCGTCGTGGATCGCCGACAACCACCTCGCGCACCCCATGGCCCTGGACCTCGGCGGCATGCTCCGCGCGAACATCGCGGGGGTGGCGCTGCCGCAATGGATCCTCACCGACGACCTCGGTCGCATCGTGTGGCGCGGGGCTGGCAGCGCGGCAGCGCTCGGCGAAGCGCAGCGTCAGGTCGAAGCGCTCCTCGCAGCGTCGCCCTGACGCGCTACTCTTCGCGTCGCCCGATGGCGAAGGACCCCGACGAGAAGATGCCTGGGCGCCTGGAGCGCACGCTGAAGACCGGTTGGCTCGGCAGCGCGGTGGCGTCGAGCTACCTCGGGGGCAAGCTGCTGGACCGGCTGCGCGGTGACGAGGGGCGCGCCGACGCCGAGCTGCACCGGCACCTGCAGAACGCCAAGCGGATCGCGACGACGATGAAGGAGCTGCGCGGGCCGCTGATGAAGGTCGGCCAGCTCCTCTCGACGCACGCCGAGGCGCTGCCTGGCGAATACGGCGAGGTGCTGCGGTCGCTGCAGAGCTCTGCGCCGCCGATGACCTACGAGACCATCCGCGACGCGGTCACGCGGGACCTCGGCGCGCCGCCGGAGGAGCTCTTCCTGGAGTTCTCGCGCACGGCGGTGGCCGCGGCGTCGCTGGGGCAGGTGCACCGCGCGCGGCTGCGCGACGGCACCGCCGTGGCGGTGAAGGTGCAGTACCCCGGCGCCGTCGACTCGGTGCAGGGCGACCTCAAGAACCTCAAGTTCGGCGCGTCGCTGGTGAAGCGCCTGCTCGCGGACACGGTGGGCAACGAGCGCCTCGACCTCACGCCGGTGGCCGACGAGATCGCCGAGCACCTCGCACAGGAGACCGACTACTGCCGCGAGGCCTACAACGCGCAGCTCCTCGGCCGGCTCTTCGAGGGCGTCGACTGGGTGGTGATCCCGAAGGTGCACCTCGAGTACTCGGGGCTCCGCACCATCACCTACGACTGGATCGAAGGCATCGACCTCAACGAGGCGCTGCGAGACCCCGATCGCGCGGCCCGCGAGCGCGTCGTCGAGCGCCTCTCGGACGTGTTCTGGTTCCAGATGCTCCGCGGCGGGCTGCTGCACGCGGACCCGCACCCGGGCAACTACCGGATCCTCCCCGACGGCCGCCTCGGGCTCCTCGATTTCGGCTGCGTGAAGATCTTCGACGACGCGTTCGTCGCGAACTTCTCGGCGATGGTCCGCGCGCGCATGACCGGCGACCAGGAGCGCCTCAAGGACGCGATGTTCGCGCTCGGCCTCGTGTCGCGTCGCGACGACCCGCAGGAGCTCGCCGACATGCGCCGCATCGCCGACTATTTCAGCGTCGGCCTGCAGAAGGACGAGCCCTTCGACTTCTCGGAGTTCAGCTACGTGCGCGGGGCCAAGGACCTCATCACGTACTTCCTCCAGATGCGCCGGCTGCCGCCCTCGCAGCGCGACATGCTGTTCATGACTCGCGTGGTGCTCGGGTACTACGAGTACTTTTCGCGGGCCCGTGCGCGGCTGAATTTTCACCAGATGGTGTGGCGCTGGGCGAAGGACGAATGGAAGGGTCGCAGCGTCGAGATCCTTCCGTACGGAGAGTGAGGAGCAGGTTGGGAAGGACCATCGTCGTCGGGGACATTCACGGGTGCGCGCTCGAGTTCGACGACCTGCTGCGCGCGGTGTCGTTCTCGCAGTCCTCGGATCGGCTCGTGCTCGTCGGCGACCTCGTGGCGCGCGGCCCGGACTCGGCCGCGGTGGTGGAGATCGCCCGGGCGTGCGGCGCGTGGGCGGTGCGCGGCAACCACGACGAGAAGGTGCTCTCGTGGTGGCGGCACGAGCGCGCGCACGGCAAGCGCAGCGCCGACCGCAAGATCAAGCTGTCGGAGCGGCACCGCGCCGTCGCCGAGGCGCTCACCGAGCGGCAGTTCGGCTACCTCGACGCGCTCCCGTTGATGCTCTCGCTCCCGGAGCACGGGCTGCTCGTGGTGCACGCCGGCGTCGACCCGTCGCGTCCCCCCGTGGCCTGCGACGAGGAGACGCTGCTCACGGCGCGCTCCGTCGGTGACGACGGCAAGATCTCGCGCAAGCTCGGGGGCGTTCCGTGGGCGCGGCTCTGGCGCGGACCGACGCAGATCGTCTTCGGCCACGATGCGCGTCGCAACCTGCAGCTCGAGGCCTTCGCGACGGGCCTCGACACGGGCTGTTGCTACGGCCGCCAGCTCACGTCGCTGGTGCTCGACGACGGCGAGAGGGTGCCTGCGGACCCGCAGGAGCGCGCGCGTCGGCTGCGCTGGGTTCCCGCGCGCGAGGCGTGGTGTCCCATGGGCTCCGGCGACGGGCCGGAGTAGCCGCGGTGCCGTTGGCCGCACGCTGCCCTCGGTGTCGCGGTCCCATGGAGCCCTCGGCCGTGGCGTCGCCGTCGGTGGTGTTCCGTTGCCCGGGTTGCGCGCTGCTCTGGTGCGAAGCCGGGGCCGTGGCGCGCATCACCGGCTGGCCCGACGACCTGCTCGACCCGGTGCCCGAGGCGCCTCCGAGCGTGGACGTCCTCCCCGACGCGACGCCGTGCCCGCGCTGCGACGGCGTGTGCCTCGAGCGCGTGCCCTTCGCGCGCATCCGCGGACCGTGGATCGACCGCTGCCCGTACTGCGCGGGACTTCTCCTCGACCCACAGCTCCTCCCGGCGATGCGCGAGGCCGCCGCGCGTCGTCGTGCGCCGCCGCCGCCACCGCCGGCCCCCGTCGCCGAGCCCTTGCGCGTCGACTTCGACTCGACGCCGTGGAGCCCGCTCACGCTGCGGCAGTCGTTGCTGGCGGTGCCCGTGACGCTCGCGGTGTGCGCGGCGCTGCGGCCGTTCTCGTTCCCGGGGGTGTTCCTCTTCGGCGTCCGCGTGTCGCTGCACGAGCTCGGTCACGCGATGACTGCGTGGGCGTGCTCGTGGCGCGCGCTGCCGCTGCCCGTGGGCTTCACGCTGACCTTCCCCGGGCGGTCGTGGGTGGTGTTCTTCGGGTTGACCGCTGCCGACGTCGCCCTCGTGCTGCTGGGCATCGCGCGGCGGGCGTGGTTCCTGGTGGCGCTTCCAGCGGTGCTGTTCGCGACGCTCTGTGTCGGCACCTTCGGCCTCGACGCGCACACCCAGGACCGCTCCGTGACCTTCGGCGGCTGCGGTGGCGAACTCGTGCTCGGAGCGCTGCTCGTCGTTTCGTTTCACCATCGGATGCCCGACCGCGTGCGCTGGGACTTCTTCCGCTGGGCCGCGCTCGCGCTCGGGGCGTGGGTGCTCGTCGACGCATCGGTCTTCTGGCACCAGTGTGCCGCCGACTGGTCGCGCATCCCCTGGGGCGGCGCCTTCGGCGAGGACGGCGACATGACGAAGCTCCGCGACCAGCACCATTGGGACGAGGCGCGCATCACCAGCACCTACGTCGCGCTCTCCCGCTGGTGCCTCGGTGTCGTGGCCGCGTGGTGGGCCGCGCACGTCGCGCTGGCCTTGCGACGATCGATCAGTGCCGCGCGAACGGATACGACGCGTGATCCACGCGCAGGTGCGGCTCGAGCCACGGGCACGCGCCGGTGACGGCCTTCGCGACGGCCTGCGCCACGCGCCGATAGGCCTCGTGTCCCTGCCGCGCCGAACGCAGCTCGGTGAGGTGAAAGAGCTCGCGGAGGTTGGCCTGGAACATCCAGCGCACGCGGAACGCGAGGGGCACGACGTACTGCGCCTCCCAGGGCGCCTCGGCGGCGATGAGGCGATGCGTCGGCACCACCGCGTCCAGCGCCGCGCGGACCTCGTCGCCGAAGCCCAGCGCGTCGAGGTCCTCGGGGACGCCGTAGCCGTCGGCGACGCCGAGGCGAGGCGTGGTCGCCGAGAGCATCCGATGCCGTTGCAGGTCGCGCCACGCCCCGTAGTCGCAGCAGACTTCGAAGCGGAACTGCACCTGCTCGAGTGCGCGCAGCGGAGCGTCGTGCGGACCGCGCTCCATCAGGTAGGCGCGCACGAGCTCGAGGGCGTGATCGGCGTCGTGGGCGGCGTGCCAAGCGCGATCCCAGGACGCTCCGAAGAGCTCGCACTGCACCGCCGTCGCCAGCGTGCGAAGGGGTGCGTCGCTCAGGTCGACGAGGCGCACGAGGGCGTCCTCGCGCGGGCCCGGCGCGGCGTGCAGGGCTCCGTGGGCGCGCTTCACGCGGTCGTACGCGCCCGTGCGATGCGCGCTCGGCGCGGTGTACTTCAGCAGCGTGGGGACGATCACCGAGCCCTCGGCGAGGAGGCCTCGGCCGATGCATCGAACCTCGTGCAGCGGGGAGCCCAGCAACCTCCCGATGTGATGCTCCAGCGCGCGAGCGTTGAGCGTCATGCCGACGTTCGTCGGAACACCCGCCGGCAACAGACCGCGCAGGAGGTCGCACGCGTGGGTCCGCAGCGACGCCGCGTGGGCCTTGGGGTTCACGCCGGGCTCCGCCGGGTGGCGCAGCGCGAGGGCGGCCTCGACGCGGTCCGCGAGACCCGTGTACGTGCCGAGCAGGGCGCGCGCGGCGGCCTCGTACTCGCGGGCCAGCGGCGGCGCGAGGCCAATGTCGGTGACGAGGGTGCCCTCGTCGAAGCGCACGTAGCGCGTGGACTTCTCGGTGTACGCGCCCAGCCGCGCCTCCTCCAGGGCCTTGGCGGCGAGCACCGAGCAGCGCTCCACCGCGAGATGCAGCACGGCGTGCTCGGCGACGGACGAGTGCCCGTAGCCCACGACCCACTTCTGGTGGAACGCGCGGGCCTTGTCCTTCGCGGTGCCGAGCGCGGCGCCGGGAGCCGCGGCCACGACGTCGAGCTCGTCGTCGTCGAGGAGCCGCGCGAGGTTCGTGCGCAGGTCCTCGCGGGAGCGCGAGTAGTAGGCGAACAGCACCGCCACGACCTCCTCGGGGAGGTTGCGCAGCGCGAACACGTCACGGTCGGTGTTGGTGACGTACGCGGCGAGGCGCGGGTCCATGGCGCTCAACCGCTGGCGAGGAGCAGGTCGACGTTCTCGCTGTTGGCGAGGGTGCGCGCGCGGCGCGTGAGCACCTCGCAGCCCGTGCGGGTCACGACGAGCGTGTGCTCGAACTGCGCGCTCAGCCGGCGGTCGCGGGTGCGCACGGTCCACTTGTCCTTGGTGTCGACGTCGACCTCCCAAGTGCCGAGGTTGATCATCGGCTCGATGGTGAAGGTCATGCCCGAACGCATGCGCGGGTTCGGCGTGTCGCGCTTGGGCTTGTAGTGCGGCACCTGCGGGTCCGTGTGGAACTTGCGCCCGATGCCGTGGCCGACGAAGTCGCGCACCACCGAGCAGCCCTGCGCCTCGGCGTACTCCTCGATGGCCGCGCCGATGTCGCCGATGCGGGCGCCGTCCTTGACCACCGCGATGCCGAGCTCGAGGCAGCGCCGCGCGACCTCGGTGACGTGCCGGGCCTCGGCGCTGGGCTCGCCGACGTAGAACGTCGCCGAGGTGTCCCCGTGGTAGCCGTTGAAGAGCGTCGTCACGTCGACGTTGACGATGTCGCCGTTGCGGAGCTTCTGCGGCCCCGGGATGCCGTGGCAGACGACCTCGTTCACGCTCGTGCAGACCGACTTCGGGAACCCGTGGTAGTTCAGCGGCGAAGGGCGGCCGCCGCGGCGCAGCGTGTCCTCGTGCACGAGGGTGTTGATGTCGTCGGTGGTCATGCCGGGCCGCAGCCGCTCGCCCACGAGGAGCATGGTCTCCGCTGCCATCTGGCAGGCCACCCGGAGGTCGTCGACCTCGCGCGCTGACTTGATCTCGATTACGCCCGACACGCCGTGGCTCCGTTCGCTGCCCCGGCTGAGCGGGGTTGGTCTCACTACTTCCGGGGGCACACCCGGGTCAATTCCAGCTCTGCGCCTCTTCGCGCCGACGCGCGGCCTCGCCCTCGGCCACGTCGACGCCCTCGCGGGTCACGATGAACGACACCTCGCATCGCCCCGCGGGCGTGTCGAGCGTGGCGAGGAACCCCGGTCCCCCGATCGTTCCCATGAGCTGCTCGGAGCCGACGGCGCGCACGGTGCCGACGCCGTCATCGGTCGCGACGTTCTCCGACTCCTTGCGCGCGAGGTGCAGCCGCGCCGCGGTCTCATAGAGCAGCGCCGCGAGCCCCGAGCCGAGCGGCAGGTTGCTGCGCAGCACCGCGATGAGCCTCCACACCGGCCGGTCGGACTTCGTCGCCATCGTTCACTCCAGGGGCATGTCGCAGCCGCGCGGACCGGTGCGCCGCACCTCGACGCCGCCGCCGGCGCGCGCCATCGCGAGGGTGAAGCCGCTCCGCGAGTCGTACCAGAGCGCGGGGTTCGTGAGGGCGACGTTGTCTTCGGTGGCGACGCGCATCGCCGACCCGACGCGCCGCCCGCGGGCGTCGAGCAACGCAAGGTACGACCGCGGCACCGCCCCGCCCACGGGCTCGGACCACGCCACGCCGAAGCCCTCGCCGGCGGCGACGACGCTCGCCACGGCGCCCTCGACGAAGCGGATCGACAGGCGCTGCACATCGCCCGCGTCGCGTCCTTGGAGGTCCGTAGTGATCGCCTGCAGCGCGGTGTCGCCGTTGCGGTGGTCGCTCCACGCGAAGACCATCCTCGTCGCGCCGCGGGCCACGGAGACGGGACCGATGGGACCCGGCGCGCGGGTGACCGGCACCGCCCCCGACGGACCGAGAAACGTCAGCGTCGCACCGTCCGGTCCCTCGACGACGCGGGCCAACGCGGCTCCGTCGGCGGCACCGGGCGGCGCCGCGGGGAGCGTCAGGACGCGTTCTGGCGCGCGCACGCCGGTCACGAAGCGAACGTCCCAGCACCGCGTGGCGGCGACGGTCGGAGCGTGTACGCGACCCGGCGCGCGGTGCCGTCGATGGCGGCGGCACGCCGGCGCGAGGGCGACGAGCCCCGCCAGCGCCAGCACCGTCAGACGACGGACGTGGACCACGGCGCCCTCCGTCGCGCGACGAGCGCATACACCACGGCGCTGAGCACGTTGGTGAGCACCAGCGCGGTCCACAGGTGCGTCGGCTGCGCACCGGATCGCGAGGCCACGAAGACGGTCAGCGGCAGCTGCACAAGCAGCACGAGCGAAGCGTCGATCTTCAGCGCGAGGCGCGTGGCGCCGGCGCCGACGAGGCCGTTCGCGAGGACGATGGCGAGCCCGAAGAACGTGTACGATGGCCCGACGCGCACGAGGTACGCCATGGCGCGCGCCACGATGCCCGCCTCCGGCGTGAAGAACCGAAGGAACCGCTCGCCCTCGTCGACGAAGAGCACCGCGAGCCCCGCCATCGTCGCGACGCAGAAGCCCGCCGCAGTCCACGCGCCGCGCCGCGCGCGCAGCGGGTTGCCGGCGCCGACGTTGGTGCCCACGACGGTCTGCGCCGCCGATCCCCAGCCCATGGAGACGAACAGCGCGAGGGTCTCCATGCGCAAGCACAGCGCGTATGCGGTGCCCGCGGCGCTGTCGGCGTCGGTGGTGAAATAGCGATGCACGAGCGCGATGACGAGCAGCACGGCGCCGATGCGCACCACGAGCTGCGTGCTCGTCGGCCACGCGAGGTCGACGAGGCGCTTCATCACCGCGCGCGCCGGCAGGAACTTGGCGCCGAACGCGTCGACTCGCAGCGAGCGCCGGAGCTGCAGCACGGGGATCACGATGACGACGGCGCGAGCCAGCACCGTGCCCCACGCCGCGCCGACGACGCCCATGGCGGGGAGCCCGAGCGCGCGGGCGATGGGGGGTCCCCACGCGAAGACGGCCGGAGCGGTACCCGGTCCGTACACGAGCACCACCGCGAAGAGGAGGTTCAGCACGTTGCCCGCGGCGAAGAGCACGAGCCCGCGCTTGGTCTGCCCCAGCGCGCGCTGCACCGCGGTCACCTGGAACATCAGGAAGACCGTGACGATGCCGCCGACGATGACGCGGAGATAGCCCGCGGCGAAGACGCGCACGGCTCCCTTGGCGCCCATGACACCGCCGACGAAGAAGTCGGCGCCGACGAGCGCGAGCGCGCCGAAGACGAGACCGAGCACGGTGACCAGCCCGACGCTTCCCCAGGCCGCCTCCGACGCCGCGCGGTCGTCGCCGCGTCCGCGAGCCTGCGCCACGAGCGTCGCGGCCGCCGACGAGAGGCCGTAGGAGACGATGGTCCCGAGCGCCGCGATCATGTCGCAGATGCCGAGGGCGTCGAGGGAGGCGTCGGCGACGTCGCGGGGGAGCCGCGCGATGAGGTACTGGTCGACGAGGTTGAACAGCACCTGCAGCGCCATCGACGCGGCCACCGGCAGCCCGAGGCGCAGCACCACGAGCCCGAGCGGACCGTGCAGCATCCGGTCGCGGGTCCGGTCGTCGGCGCTGGGGCTGTCCATGCGGCGCGCGACCCTTAGCGCATTCCCCCGTCGGCGGCGACGGCTTGCGCGCGGGTGGAACCTCCCACTAGCGTGCGCCCCGGTCGAACCGTGGAGACGAGATAACGCGTGCAGGCCGTCGTCATTCAGTTCCCAGGCTCCAACGCCGACTTCGACGCGCTGCACACGCTGCGCGACGTCGTAGGCGTTCGAACGTCCATGGTGTTCCACAAGCAGCCGACGCTGCCCGCGGGCACCGATCTGGTGGTGCTGCCCGGAGGCTTCTCCTACGGCGACTACCTTCGCTGCGGGGGCCATCGCCCGCTTCGCCCCGGTGATGGCCGACGTACGCCGACACGTCGAGCGCGGCGGGCTCGTGCTGGGCATCTGCAACGGGTTCCAGATCCTCGCCGAGTCGGGGATGCTGCCGGGAGCCCTCGCGCGCAACGCGCACCTGCGCTTCGAGTGCCGCGACGTGTACGTCCGCGTCGACGCCGACGGCCCGTTCACGCAGGAACTCCGCGGCCGCGTGCTGCGCCTGCCCATCGCCCACGCCGAGGGCCGCTACCACGCCGACGCCGCGACGCTCGAGCACCTCGAGACGAAGGCCCTCGTCGCGTTCCGCTACGTGACGGGCCCGACGCCCGACCCGCGTACACCGGCGAACCCCAACGGCTCGCTGCATGACATCGCCGGCCTCTATGGCGGCCCGCGGCGCAACGTCCTCGGGCTCATGCCTCACCCCGAGCGCATGGCCGAACCCCTCCTCGGCGGCACCGACGGCCGCCTTCTCTTCAACTCCGCGGTGCGCGCCGCGCTCGCCCGCTGACAGGATCCACCGTGCACCCCTCGCCTGCGGTCACCCTCGACGTCGCCCGCGACCACGGACTCTCGGACGACGAGTACGCCCGCGCCCTCGAAGCCCTCGGACGCACCCCCACCTTCGCCGAGCTCGGCGTGCTCTCGGTGATGTGGTCCGAGCACTGCTCGTACAAATCGTCGAAGAAGTGGCTGAAGACCCTGCCGACCCAGGCGCCTTGGGTGATCTGCGGCCCGGGCGAGAATGCCGGGGTGATCGATATCGGCGACGGTCAGGCCATCATCTTCAAGATGGAAAGCCACAACCACCCCAGCTTCATCGAGCCCTATCAGGGCGCGGCGACCGGGGTCGGCGGCATCCTGCGCGACGTCTTCACCATGGGCGCGCGGCCCATCGCCAACCTCATCGCCCTGCGCTTCGGCGATCCCAGCCATCCCAAGACCCGC
>CAIMWA010000199.1 GCA_903845045.1 uncultured delta proteobacterium
GACCTTCCGCGTCCTCGGCGTCGTCGAGGATCCGCCGGACGCCCGCGCCGGCGACACCGTGCGCCTCACGGCCATCGTCGGCGACGCCCCGGCGCGCGCGGCGCGTCCCGTGAGCGTCGCGTGGGCCGTGTGCGCGCACCTCGTCGTCGACGCCGAGTCGGGACAGCGCGCGTGCGATCCTGCACAGTCGGTGCTGCTCACCGGGATCGCTCCGACGCTCACGGTCCCTGCAGCGAACGGCGCGAACCCCTGGGGCCTCTTCGGCTACGCGTGTTCGGGTGGAACCCTCGGCCTCGACGCGGCGACGCACGCGCCCACGTGCACCGGCGGCGACGGCTTCGCCTTCGTGCGCACGCTGCGGGTGCGTGGTTCGACGCCGAACCACAACCCCGGCATCGCGCGCATCACCCTCGACGGACGCACCCTCGACGACGGCACGCCGGGCACCGCACCGTTGTGCGTGGGCGATCGCACGCAGTGCCGCGCGCTCCCCATCGTCGTGGAGTTCGCGGCCAATGCGCGGGAGCCGTCGCCGCAGATCCAGCCCGATGGAACGACGCTGAGCGTGCCCGAGGCGCTCGTGACGGAGTTCCTCGTCGACGGCGGCGACCTCGACGGATCGTTCCGCTCCGACGGCGACGCGGACCTCGCGCCGGGCCCGAACCCGCCGCACCGCGACGCGTTCACGCCGCCCTCCACCGCGGGCACGGTGCGCGTCTGGGTGCTCGTGCAGGACGGCCGCGGCGGGCTCGCGGCGGCGCAGCGGACCGTCGTCGTCGGGAGCTGACGCGCGCTAGGGACCCTTCGCGGCGGCGTCGACGGCGCGCAGCACCGCTGCGAGCTCCGCGTCGAAGCCCCCCATGGCGGCGTCGAGGCCCGCGGGCCGAGGCTGCTTCGCCATGGCCTCGAGGTCGGCGCACAGCGCTCCGAGCGCGAGGGCCCCGACGCTCTTCGACGACGACTTGAGCTTGTGGGCCAGCCTTCCGACCTCGGCGGCGTCGCCGGCGGCGTGGGCGGCGACGAGGTCGCGTCCGAGACCCTCCGCGCTGGCCCGGTAGTGGCCCAGGAAGTCTCGGAGCACCGCGGGGTCGCTGCCGACCAGGGCCTCGAGTACGGAGACATCGAGGACCGCGTCGCCCTCCGGTGGCGACGCGGTCCCGAAGCGCTCGGTGGCCACGACCGCAGGGTGCGTGTCCGCGGCGCTCCCGAGCCAGCGTCGCAGCGCCGACGCGAGCGTCGCGAGCTGCAGCGGCTTCGTGAGATAGCCGTCCATGCCGGCCTCGGTGGCGCGGGTCGCCTCGTCGCGGAGCGCGTTCGCCGTCAGCGCGACGATCGGCATGCGCTCGCCGGAGACCTCGGCGCGACGGATCTCCTGCGCCAGCGTGTAGCCGTCCATCTCGGGCATGTGCAGGTCCGTGAGGAGCAGCGCGTGGCGGCCGCGGCGATGCGCGGCGAGGGCCTCGACGCCGTTCGACGCCAGCTCGTACGCGTACCCGAGGAGCTCGAGCTGTCGCACGATGACCTTCTGGTTCACCGGGTCGTCCTCGGCCACGAGGATCATGGCGCCGCTCGCCTGCGCCGCGGCCACGCTCGCCGGCGTCGGTCCATCGGTGTCCGCCGCGCCGTCGGCGACGGACCCGGACCCCGGGCGCCGTAGCCCCGCCGCCTCGGCCACGGCATCCAGAAGCCGCGACGCGCGAAGCAGGTCGCACTCGACGATGACCACGCGGTCCTGCGCGACGTGCTCGCCGAGCTGCGCGCCCGGCACGAACACGAGGCGCCGCAGGAGATCGTCGCCGTCGCCGGAGCGCGCGAGCGTCGACGGCGCGAAGCCCTCGCCGTGGACCACGACGCAGAGCTTCCGCAGGGCCTTCGCCAGGCCTTCCGCCGTGGTCTCGTCTTCCGCAAGGTGCACCCGCGCGCCCGCGGCCCTCAGGTGTCGCGCCACGTGCCCGGCGTCGAAGCACCGCGCGCCGCGCAGCACCACCACGTCGACGCCGCCGAGGTCCGGGCGCGTGGAGGCGACCTGCTCCGCCGACGCCTCGAGCGGGAGCCGCACGGTGAACGTCGAGCCCTCGCCGGGCGTGCTGGCGACCTCGACGGAGCCTCCCATGAACTCCACGAGGCGCCGCGTGATGGTGAGGCCCAGCCCGGTGCCGCCGAAGCGCCGCGTCGTCGAGGTCTCGCCCTGCGTGAACGCTGTGAAGAGCTTGCCGAGCACCGCGGCGGTCATGCCGATGCCATCGTCGATGACCCGAAGCACGACCCCCTTCGCGGCGTCGTCGGAAGGCTCCAGGGGGACCTCGACGCGGCCCCGGTGGCCGGCCCGGCGGCCACTGAACTTGATGGCGTTCCCGGCGAGGTTGTAGATCACCTGGCGCAGGCGCACCGGGTCGACGCGCATCGACGAGACGAGCTCCGGCGCCACGAAGGCGTAGAGGTCGACGTCGCGTGCGTGGGCCATGCCGACCAGCGAGGCGCAGAGGTCCTCGACGAGGTCGTTTAGCGGGACGTCGGTGGGGTCGAGCTCTAAACGGCCGGCCTCGATCTTCGAGAAGTCGAGGATGTCGTCGATGACCGCGAGGAGCGTTCGGCCGCTCGCCTGGATCGTGCGCACCGCGTCGAGCTCCCGCGGCGGCAGGTGCGACCGCGCGAGGATCTCGGCCATGCCGAGCACCCCGTTGAGCGGCGTGCGGATCTCGTGGCTCATCGTCGCTAGGAACGCCGACTTCGCCGTGTTCGCCTGCGTCGCAGCCTCCATCGCAGCGACGATCTGCGCCTCCTGCGCGCGGCGCAGCGTCTGGTCCGAGTGCGTGCCGACGATGCGCGTGGGGCGGCCGGCGCCGTCGTACGCCACGACCCTGCCCCGCGATCGGATCCATCGCCACTCGCCGCGGGCGTCGACGAGGCGATACTCGACGTCGGCGGCGCGCTTCGCGGCCAGCGCCGCCCTCACCGTGTCCCGCACCGTCGCCGCGTCGTCGGGGTGCATGATCGATCGAAGGCCCTCGTAGGAGGCCGGGACGGCGTCCGGCGCGTAGCCCAGCATGCTGAAGCAGCTCGGGCTGAAGTAGACCTCGCGGGTCACGAGGTTCGCGTCCCACAGCCCTTCGGACGCCACGTCCATCGCGAACTGGAAGCGCTCGTCGCTCGCGTGCACCTGGCGATAGGCCTCCTCGAGGGCCAGGTCGTTGCGCCGACGCAGGACGATGGTCCAGACGTCCATGGCGATGAGCTGCAGCTCCTGGGCGTCGACCTCGTCGTAGGCCGCGCGCTTGTTGCCGACGCCGAGAACGAGGCGTGTGGTGCCGCCGTCGACGTAGGGCACCGCGATGTGCCTTCGGAGCTCGACGCACCCCTCGGGGAGCCCGGCGCGCATCGGCGTCGCACCGAGGTCGTTCTGGATCACCGGGCCGCTGGACTGCACCGCGTCGGTCCAGACGGCCGGCGTCGCGAGGCCGAAGCGCTGCCCTGGGGTCACCACGCACGTCGCGCGCACCGACGCCGACCAGGCGCCGCAGTCGACGCACCCGGCCGCCTCGTCGACGAGGTGCAGGTAGCCGATGTCGCTGCCCGTGAGCTCCACCGCCTCGTCGATGCACAGCTCGAGGATCTGGTGCTCGTCGAGGCCGCTCGCGCGCTGGCTGAGCCTCAGCATGGCCATCAGCCGCCGGTCGGCGCGGCGCAGGATCGCATTGGCGCGCGCGAGCTCCGCGGTGCGCGCTGCGACGACCTCCTCGAGATGCAGGCGGTGGCGATCGAGCTCCTGCTGCGCCTCGACGTCGCGCGAGACGTCCTGCAGCGAGCCGATGGCCCTCCGCGGACGCTCGTCGGCGCCGTGGACGATCTGCGCGCGGAAGCGCCCGTACAGCACCGTCCCCTCGGACGCGCCGACGCGCGCGATCTCGTCGAAGGGCTCCCGCCGCGCGAGCGCGCCCTCCCAGAGCGCGAGCAGGCGCCGGCGCTCGTCGTCGGGGAGCATGGCGAAGAGCGGCTGCTCCCGCGCGCCGCCGTCGGCGAAGAGGCCGAGCAGGCGCAGCACCGACTCCGAGAGGTGCATGCGCTGCGAGGCGAAGTCGTAGTCCCACGCGCCGAGGCGGGCGATGGCCTGGGCCTCGAGGGCGCGCGCCTGGCTCGCACGCAGCTCGGTCATGTCGACCCAGGCCAGGAGCAGCTCGCCGCCGACCTGCGACAGGTGGCCGACGACGCTGCGCACGCCGCCGTCCCGGCACGTGATCGCGAGCTCGGGGATGTGCGCGCGACCGCCGCCGGCGACGACCTCGCACGCCTCGGCGACGAGGCCGACGCTCCGCGCGCGCACCGACGGGTCCGGAAAGCACTGGACGTAGAAGCGCTCGAGCGACGGCAGGTCCTGCTCGGTCCACCCGTAGGTGGTGGTGAAGGAGGCGTTGACGTCGAGGATCGCGTCGCTGTCGACGCGCGCCACCATGACCGGCAGCGGGACGGCGTCGAAGAGCCCGCGAAAGCGCTCTTCGCTCTCCCTGCGGAGCCGCTCCTCGGCGGCGAGGCGCTCGTGCTCGGCGTTGCGCTGGAGGACCACGGCGAGGAACCGCGCGAGCTGCTCGAGCAACCCGACGACCTCGGGCACGAAGTGGTCGATGATACCGGAGTACACGGTGACGATGGCCACGACGGCGCCGCCGATGGACACCGGCACGCTCGCCGAGGCGCGGAGGCCGAACTCGTGGCCGACGGACCGCCACGGCTCGGTGCGCGGATCGTTCGCGAAGTCGTTGGCGATGACGGTGGCGTTATCGAGCACGCACTGCCCCGACGGACCGTGGCTCGTCGGCAGCGCCGGGTCCGTGGTGACGCGGAGCTTGCGCGCATACTCCGCCGCGGCGCCCTCCACGGCCACGACGCGCACCTCCTGCAGGGCCTCGTCGACGACGCCGATCCACGCCAGCACGAGGTCGGGATCGCCGATGGCGAGGCGGCAGACGGCCTCGTAGGCCTCCTGCGGCGAGGGCGCGACGAAGAGGCTCTCGCTGGCCTCGTTCAGGAACGCATAGACGCGGTTGAGGCGCTCGAGGCGTTCCCTCGCGGCGCGCTCCTCGGTGACGTCGCGCATGAAGCCCGCTACCTGGCCGCCGTCGCCGAGCGCGATGGTGCTGACGTCGACGTCCCGCACCATGCCGTCCTTGCGCCGCCACTGCGTGGTGAAGCGCAGCGTGCCGCTGCCGACGGTGGCCCGCTGGTGCTCGGCGACGCCGCTCGCCGCGGTGTCTACGCGCAGCTCGGCAAGGGGACGCCCCAGCAGCTCGGCCTCGTCGTAGCCCAGCATCGCGCAGAGACCGCCGTTGACCTCGACGATCCGTCCGTCGCCATCAAGCACCCCGTAGCCGTCGGTGGAGGCCTGCACGACGCGCTGCGTGCGCTCCGCGAGCCGCGCGTTCGCCCGCGCGGCGATGGCGCTGCGCTGGATCCACAGCGACCGCGCGAGGAGGGCGACGAGGGCGGCGACGAAGAGCACGGTCCCGGCGACGACGAACGCGAGTTGGAGCACCGGCGCCTCGGCCTCGGCGCGATCGATCTTGGCGACGACGACCCAGGGGCTTCCGGGCACCGGAACGAGGGCCGCGAGCACGTCGACGTCGCGGTAGTCGCGGGCCTCGGCGACGGTCAGCCGCGAGACGGTCCCGGCGCGCGCGGCCAGCAACCTCGGGTCGCGAAGCCGCGTCGTAGGGACGAGGTTCGTCGCGACGTTCTCGCCCGTCGACACCACCAGCATCGCGGTGTCGTCGGCGCACTGAAATAGCTCGCCCTCGAGGGTCGCCGGGCCCGCCGCCGCGTCGCGCAGCAGCGGATGGAGCACGCGCGAGGCGTTCATCTCGAGGAGCACGGCCCCGCGCACGACGCCGTCGACGACGACGGGCGCCGCCGCGCCGTAGGTCATCTCGCCGTCCGGCGCGCGCGCCATGGGAACGAGGGACGACGCCCGCGTGCGCAGCGTCGCGGCGACCGCCGCGCGGGCGACGGGTCCAGGCTCGCCGCTGCCGACGGACACCACGACGGCGCCGGCGGCGTCGAAGACCCGCGCCGTGTGGTAGCGGTAGGCGACCAACGACTGCTGCAGCGCCGCGCGGGCGGCGCTCCGCGCTTCGGCGCGCGCGGCGTCGGAGAGCGCGCCGTCGACGGCCTGCTCGACCTCGCGGTGCCCGGCGAGGAGCGTCGCGTCGGAGACGCGCTCGTCGAGGTGCGTGCGCAGCATGGTGGCCCGGTTGCTCGCCACGCCGACGAGCAGCGACTTCGTGTACTCCCGGGATTCCCGCGCGAAATGGCGGTACGTCCCCACGCCCACGACGGCGAGCACGGCCAGCGTGCCGGCGGTCCCGACCGCGGTGCGACGCCCCCCGCGCGCTGCCGTTGCCGGCGCTTCTGGCGAGGGCCCGGTGCGGTGCATTGCCACCCTGGAGCGAGGTTCGACCACCACCTGGACGGTGGCAAGACGGGCCTGGCAACGCGCGAAGTTTGCGCCGCGCGGCGCGGCTCTGAGCAACCTCGGCGACGGCCCTCAGAGCATCTGCACGGGATCGACGTCGATGGACGCCCGCACGCCGTCGCGCACCGTCGCGTCGAGGTGCCTCGCGAGGCGCTGCAGCACCGCGCGCAGCGGTGGACGCTCCTTGGCCCGCAGCAGCGACTGCATGCGCCATCGCCCGCGCAGCCGTGCGAGCGGCGACGGCGCCGGACCGAGCACCCGCACCGCGCCCGCGACGACCTCCGGCTGGTCCCGCAGCCACCCGTCGATGCGCTGCGCGTTGGCGAGGAGCACGGGCTCTTCGGGGCCGTCCATGCGCAGCGCCGCGAGGCGGCCGAAAGGGGGGTAGCCGAGCTCCCGCCGCGCCGCGATCTCGTCGGCGAAGAAGCCCTCGTAGTCGTGGTCGCGGGCACGGCGCAGCACCGGGTGCTCGGGCTGGAACGACTGGATCACCACGGTGCCCGGCAGCTCCCGCCGCCCCGCGCGCCCCGCCACCTGGGCGAGCAATTGGAACGTGCGCTCGGCCGCGCGAAAATCGGGGAACGTGAGCGACGCGTCGGCGGCGATGACGCCCACAAGGGTCACGCCGGGCATGTCGTGGCCCTTGGTCACCATCTGCGTCCCCACGAGGATGTCGAGCTCGCCGTCGCGCAGCTTCTCGAGCACCGCCTCGCTGCCCGCGGCGCTCGCCACGTCGCGGTCCAGGCGCCCCACGCGCGCCGACGGAAACGCCTCGGCGAGGGCCCGCTCGAGCTTCTCCGTGCCCACGCCGAGGAGCAGCACCTCGGTGCTCCCGCACTTCGTGCACGCGCCGTCGAAGGGCACCTTGTGGTCGCAGTAGTGGCACCGCAGCGCGCCCTCGCGGCGATGCAGCACCAGCGCCACGCTGCACTGCGGGCACGACAGCGCCGCGTCGCAGCCCGCGCACTGCACCGTCGGCGCGAAGCCCCGGCGGTTCAAGAAGAGGATCGCCTGCTCGCCGCGCTGCAGCGCCCCCTCGAGGGCCCGCACCAACGGCAACGACAACAGCTCGTGCCCCGTGGGGCCGCGCGTACCCATGCGCTTGAGGTCCACGAGCTGCACCGACGGGAGCAGGGCCGGCGTGGCGCGCTCGGGGAGCTGCAGCAGCTCGTAGCGGGCGTCGAGGGCGGCCTGGTAGCTCTCCACCGACGGCGTCGCGCTGCCGAGCACGCAGGGAATGCCGAGGCGATGCGCGCGCAGCAGCGCGAGGTCGCGGCCGTGGTAGCGAAAGTGGTCGTCCTGCTTGAAGGAGCCGTCGTGCTCCTCGTCGACGAGGATGAGCCCGAGGTCCGGCAGCGGCGCGAACACTGCGCTGCGCGCACCGATGACCACCGCGCACTCACCCCGGCGCACGCGGCGCCACATGGCGTGACGGTCCGCGTCCTTGAGGCCCGAGTGCATCACCGCGAGGTTGTCGCCGAAGCGCGCTCGGCACCGCCCCACGAGCTGCGGCGTCAGCGAGATCTCCGGCAGCAACAGCAGCGCCCCGCGCCCCGCCGCCTGCGCCGCCGCGATGGCCGCGAGGTACACCTCAGTCTTACCAGACCCCGTAACACCGTGCAGCAGGAACGTCGTGCGCTCGCGCCGCGTCACCGCCCCGGCGATGGCCTCCGCCGCGGAGCGCTGCGCGCGGTTCAGCGGCGGCGGGGCGTCCCGCGCGACGGGCGCGCCGAAGAACGGATCGTCGGGGATCTCGCGCCGCTCCGTGGTCACCAGCCCCTTGGCCTCGAGCGCCGCGACGACGGTGCGCACGCCCTTGGCCACGACGCGAAGCTCGCTCATGGGGATCTCGTCGCGGGCCTCGAGCATCGCCACGATCTGCGCCTGGCGATCACCGCGCAGCACGGGCTTCGTCTCCCGCGCCGCGGGCGTCAGCGCCACGAAGGTCTCCTCGCGCACCCGCGCCCAGCGAGCCTTGAGCGACGCCTTGGCGCCGTCGGCCTTGCGCGGATCCTCGGCGTCGTCGTCGGCGCGCCGCCGGTCCACCGCGGGCGCCGCCGTACGCAACACCTCGCCGAGGGGGTGCAGGTAGTAGTCCGCCGCCTCGCGCAGGAACCGCAGCAGGTCGTCGGGGAACACCGGCTCCGCGTCGAGCACCTGCCTCAGCGGACGCACCCGCGCGGCGTCGACCTTGGCGGGCGGCTCGGTACTGCAGCCGAGCACGTAGCCCACGACACGCTGACCGCCGACCTGCACCACGACGCGCACGCCCGGCGCGAGGGCCTCGTGCCAGCCGTAGGTGAGCGCGTGACGCAGCGGCAGCGGCACCGCCACCGCGACGAAGACCGCCGGCCGCGGCCCTGGGTCCTGCGCGAAGAGGGCTGGCTGCGCGGGCTTCACGAGCGTGCTCTATCGCCGCCGCCGCGCGCGGTCCATTCCCAGGTGGACGGGCTACGACCACGCGGACCAGACTGACTGTTTCCATGACGACCCTCGCCGCCCTCGTCGACGGCCCGCTGCCGGGCATGCGCGCGCTTCGTCGCGAGGTCGCGCACGCCGCGTGGAGCCCCGACGGCGCGTGGCTCGCCGTGGCCGACGTGCCCGACGCCGACGGCCGCGCCGAGGTGCGCGTCCTCGATCCCACCGACGGACGCGAGGCGCTGTGCATCCCCGGACGCGAGGTGCTGGGTGTCGTCTTCGCGTCGAGCGAGCACCTGCTCGTGGTGCGCGCGCAAGAGCTCGGAGCGCGCGCGGTGCTCCACGCCGTGCCCGACGGCGCGGCCTTGGCGACGGCGCCGCTGGCGAACGTTCCGAGGGTCGCGGTGCAGCTCTCGCGCAGCGCCACGCGGCACCCCGACGAGTGCGCCGCGCGGGTCTTCGTCATGCCGTCGCGGTGGCCCGGAGGGCTGCGCCAGGGCATGCGGCAACGCGCGGGGTGGGTGCTCGCGCTGCCCTCCCTCGACGTCGTGTCGCGCTTCGAGCCCGACGCGTGGACGGCGCTCCCGCGGCTCCCGAACGTACGTGCCGCGGCGGCGGTGCTCGCCCCCGACGGCGACGCCCTCGCGGTGTGGCTCGAGTCGCCGGGCCACGCCGAGCCGGGGTCGCTGTGGCTCCAGCCCGCCGACGGAGGCCCCCCGCGCCGCGTGTGCGCCGTCGGACGCACCGTCGGCGACATCGTCTACGCCGGACCCGACCGCGTGCTGCTGCGCTCCGCCGACGGACCCGACACCTTCGCCGTCGTGGACCTCGCCGCGCGCGCCCCGGAGCTCGACCTCTCCTTCGCGCCCGGCGCGGCCTTCGCTGCGCTCGGAGCCGTAGCGCTGCATCCCGACGCGCACGTCGCGGTGGTCCCTGGCGCGGCGCTGCGCGACGGCGTCGATGCCGACGACGCACAGTGGTTTGTCCATAAACAAGGATAGAGTCGGCACGAGTAATTCTGTAACGCCAGAACAGACGCCCAAAGCCCGCAGGGCCTTCTTCGACTGTTGGTGGTTTGAACAGATATGCCA
>CAIMWA010000200.1 GCA_903845045.1 uncultured delta proteobacterium
CGCTGCGGCGATGCCCGGGGCCGTGGTGGGCGATGCGTCGGCCGAGGGGCAGCTCTGCGAGCGCTTCGAGCTGCGCGAGCTCGACCACATCGACGGCGTGCAGGTGCTGGGCTCGCGCACTCCGGGGCGTCAGCGCGTCGTGGGCCGTCGCGACGAGTTCCGGCGCTTCGGCGAGCTGCTGGCGACGGCGGCAAACAAGGGCCTCGTGGCCGTGACCGTGAGCGGCGAGGCGGGCATCGGCAAGAGCCGCTACCTCGAGGAGCTGCGCTACCGGCTGCGGCGCATGAACCATCCGGTGACGTGGTACGGCGCGACGTGCCTGTCGTACGGGCGCGAGGTGCCGCTGAGCGGGCTCCAGGGGATGCTCCGCGCGCTGCTGGGCATCGAGGACGGCGACGCCGAGGGCGTGATGCGCGACAAGGCGCGTCGCGTGCGCGAGCTCGGGCTGACCCCCGAGGAGATGCTCGCCATGGGCGTCGTGCTCGGCATCGTGAGCGCGACCATGGAGTCCCTCGAGAGCGCGTCGCGGCCGCTGCGCACCGCGCTCCAGAAGATCGTGAAGCGCCTCGCCGAGGACCGGATCACGGTGTTCTGCTGGGACGGCGCCGAGTACCTCGACGACCTCTCGGTGACGCTCATCGACGACGTCATCGCGGGAACCTCCGCGGCGCGCGCGGTGATGCTCATGGCGCGCCGCCCCGGGCGGTCGTTCCCGTGGGAGGCGAGGCCGGGGGCCGAGACCGTCGCGCTCGAACCCATGGGCGAGGAAGAGCTCCGCCAGCTCCTCGGGCTCACCCTCGGCGTCGATCGCGCGTGGCCGGCGGACCTCCTCGACGACCTCTCGGCGCGCTCCGGAGGCAATCCCTTCGCGTTCATCGAGCTCGTGAAGGCCCTGCGCGAGGCCGGGGCCCTGGGCATCAGCGACGACGCTGCCAGCTACCGCCCGGACCGCGTGCCCCGGGAGCTCCCGCGCACCCTTCGCGGGCTCACGGCGAGCCGCGTCGCACGACTCCCGCACCGCGAGCGCCGGGTGCTGCAGGTGGCGTCGGTGATCGGTCCGAGGCTCGTGCTCGAGCAGCTCCTGGGCTCCGCGGAGATCTCCGGCGAGGCCCTGTCCGACGCCCTCGACGCCCTCGTCGCGCAGGACCTCCTCGAGCGCACCGGCCCCAAGGAGTACCGCTTCCGCTCGGAGCTGCTCTGCGAGGTGCTCTACGACGGCCTTCCCGCCGAGGTGCGCCGCCGGCTCCATGCGAAGGTCGCCGAGGTCACCGGCGAGTTCCTGCCCGAACGCGTCGACGAGTTCGCCGAGCGGTTGGCCACGCACTACGACCTCGCGGGCGACCGCGACCGCGCCATCGACTGCTGGATGCGCGCCGCCCGGCGCCAGCTCCGCGAGCACGCCCCGGACGGCGCCGTGCAGAGCTACGTGCGGGCCATCGACCTCGCGCTCGCGGCGAACCCCACCGACGCGCCGCTGCTGCTCTCGCTCTACGTGGCCCTCGGCGACGCGTCGTTGCTGGCGCGCTCCACCGACGTGGCGCTCGAGCGCTTGAAGCTAGGCGTCGCCTTCGCCGAGGAGCGCAAGGACCGCACGGCCATCGCGCGCATGATCCTGGCCCTGGGCCGGCTGTACGGCCGTCGGCAGCAGGCCGGCGAGGCCATCCGTCAGCTCGAGCGAGCGATGACCATTGCAGAGCTCCTGGGGGATCGGGCGATCCGAGCGATGGTGGTCTCGGAGCTCGGCGCGCTGCACGCCGAGCGCGGCGAGTTC
>CAIMWA010000201.1 GCA_903845045.1 uncultured delta proteobacterium
CTCGTGGCGGGCGTAGGGGGCGGCGTGCCGCACGCGGGCTGGACCCTCGAGGACTCGGCGCTGCGCGAAGCGTACCCCGTCGAGGTGCACCCCGACCTCGTGCTGCGCGACGCGTCGGCGGGGAGGTGGATGATCGTCGAGGTGCAGCTCCAACCCGACGCCGACAAGGCCCGGCGATGGCCGCTGATGATGGCGGTGATGGGCAATCGCCACGGCGTCGACGGTCAGCTCGTGGTGATCACGCGGAGCGCCTCGGTCGCGGCGTGGGCCCTCGACGTGGGGCTGCATCCCGGGCGCCTCGGGGCGGTCTGGGGCGTGGTGCCGGCGGTGTTGCACCTGGGCGAGGCCGAGGCGCTGCGACTCTTGGACCACGGCCCACCGGAGCTCGCCGCGGTGGCGGCGTGGATCGTCGAAGGTCGCGACGACGAGGGCGCCGAGCGGGTCGTGCGGCGGGCCCTGGCGCGCGTCGCCGAGGTCGAGGCCCCGGCGTTGCGAGAGCTTCTGATCGAGGGCATTCTGCACCGACTGACACCGCGCCTCGCGGCGCTCGTGAGGAGCACCATGGTGGACCTGAGCAGCCTCCCGAAGAACCCGGTGATCGAGGAGTGGAAGGCCGAGCTTCGCGCCGAGGGGCGTGTCGAAGGGCGCGTCGAAGGCTTGCTTCAGGCCGACCGCGACGTCCTCCGCCTCGTGCTCCGCGAGCGCGGCTTCGACCTCTCGCCGGACGACGACCGCCGCATCGAGGCCAGCGCCGACCGCGCGCAGCTGCACCGCTGGACGGCCCGCGCCGTACGCGCCGCGACCCTCGGCGCGGTCTTCGAAGACGGCTGACCTGCCGAGCGGACCCGCGGGGACGGTTTCAACACTTCAACGCTCGCCCCGCCTTGCGTTCGCGGGCTCGGCGGTTCGACGCGTCGCATGGCAACTTGTTGAAACCGTCCCCTGGACGGTCCGGTGATTTTGCGCAGGTGACTCACCCTGCCGCCGTGGGGACCCGTCGATGGCCGGCCTACGCCGCGCCCGCGACACCGCGACGCGCCGACGGCAGCCCGAACGGCGTGAGCACGCACGCGACGAACCAGATCACCGGACCGCCCACCGTTCCCGCGTTCGCCTCGATGGTCCCCGCCACGACCTGGAGGAACAGGAACGAGAGGTCCGCAACGCCGATCATGACGACGCCGAGGAGATAGGCCGGCCAGCCCCACGCCGGGCGCTTCCAGAGGGCCCAGGCGATGGCGAGCCCGAGCAGTCCGTAGCCGCCGACGTCGAGGCAGAAGTTCAGCAGCAGGTGCGCGTGCACGTTCGCCGTGACCGCGTCCGTCGTGTGTTGGAACGCGTCGCGCGGGGCGTTCGCGCCGCCGAGGAGCGAGTCCCACAGCGGCCGGGCACCGCCGGGGTACAGGTGGATTCCGTTGCCGGCGACCCAGACGTGGAGGACGCCCCACAGCGCCCAGAGGCTCGCAGCGGCCTTGGCCACCCGGGCCGACCCGTTCGTTCCCTCGATCGTGTTCATTCGATGCTCCTTCGTGCGCCACGCGCCAGTGCCGGCGGCCGTCGACGCCTACACTCGACACTCCGTCGCTTCGGGACAAGCCATGCTTCGCAGGATGGACCGTCCCGTGGATGGGTCACTGCGAACGGGGTCATCCCGCCCCGCCTGCCATGGCGGCGGGATCAGGTGCTCGACGGCGACGGTTGCCGGCGGGTCGCGGCGCAAGACCTGCGCCGTACACGCCCGCCGGACGAGCTGCCGGAACGAGCCGCGCGCGGCGCCCTCGACAGGCGATTTCGCCGCGAATTTCCAGCGATACCACGCGTATTGCCGTGCGCCCGCCAACCTCGGCAGGAGCTGTCGTAGCGCATCCCTTGCGCAGAAGTCTGTTGTAGCCCTGCGACGCAGACGCGTACGGTCGCGGCGTTGGCTCCGCAGCGGTGCTGCTGGGTGCCGCGACCGTCATGGGTCGCGTCGCATCGTCGTCGCAGTGTCTCTTGGGGGAGCCCTCACGCGAAGGAGGCTCATGACGAAACGATTCTGGCTCGGCGGACTGGTGGTCGGCGCATCGCTCGGAGCGGCGGGATGCGGGGGCGCCTCGGTGCTCGTGGGTGACGCGGGGTCGGGCGACCTGGGCGGCAATGCGGACACCGGTGCGACCGACGTCGGCGCCACGGACGCGGGTACCCCCGACACGGGCGCCGCGGACACCGGCGCGGTCGATGCGGGCAATGCGGACACCGGCGCCACCGATGCCGGCAATGCCGACACCGGCGCCACGGACGCTGGAACCTCCGACGCGGTCGCGGTCGACGCGGGCAGCCCCGACACGGGCGTGACCGACGCCGGGACGCCCTTCGTCGCGCGCACGACGCCGACCAACGGATCGGCGGTGGTGCTCACCGCCGACGACGCGATCACCGTGGCTGCCAACCGCACGGCCAACTCCATCTCGGTCTTCGCGAACGCGCTCGCCGCCGCGACGCCGGGCGCGACGCGCACCATCGAGATTCCCACCGCCGACGGCCAGCCCTGGGCTGCCGTCATCGGCAACGACGACAACACGGCGTACGTGATCCTGCGGCACGCGCAGCAGCTCGTGCGCGTGAGCAACCTCCGCACGACCCCGGCGATCTCGGGGACGTTGAGCGTCGGCTCGGAGCCCACGGGGATCGCGATCTCGCCCTCCGGCGCGCACGTCTACGTCGCCAACTGGGCCGACGGAACGGTCACCGACGTCGACGTCGGCGGCGCCACGATGTCCCTCGCGCGGACCATCAACCTCAACCCGGTGCTCGCGGGTACCGGTGCCCTCGGGCCGACGGTGACCTCCGCCACGACGCGCCCCGGGCTCGCGCACCCGCGCGCCCTCGTGGTGACCAGCAACACCAACGACGCCAACGACGGCGACGAGACCGTGTACGTCACGGAGTTCTTCGCGCAGCAGACCGCGGCCGGCGATGCGCTCCCCGGCACCACCGACGCGCGGCTCGACGTCGACCACCGCGGCATCGTGTATCGGTTCAACGCGGGCACCGGCGTCACCGGTGAGGCCATCTCCCTTGCGCCCTTCGCCGCCACGGGCTTCGGCGCCTCGGGCTGCTTCCCCAACCAGCTCTACGCCGCCGCCATCGCCCAGAACCGGCTCTACGTCACGGCCGTCTGCGAGTCGCCCCGGCGCCCCGTCGACGCCCAGCAGAACGTCTTTTCCGCCATCTTTGTCGTGAATGCCACCGACGGCACCCCCTCGGCGGCCAACAACGTCCTGCTCACGCGGAAGTACCAGGACCGCTACGACGGGCCGACGCCCGCCACGCCCGTGGTCGCGGACACCAACGCGCGGCGCTTCCCGCTGATCCCCAACGACATCGCGTTCATCCATGGCGGCAGCGTCGCGTACGTGTCGTCGTACGGCTCCGACGCCGTGTTCCGCGTGGCCTTCGCGGCCGACGGGACCTTCACCCAAGTCGGCAATGGCACGACGCAGCACTTCATCGACCTGACCGTTCCCGCGGCGGGCACCGCGGCGGCCATCCCGGGTCGCCTGCCCATCGGCGTCGCGGTGTCGAACACGGGCGCTGCCCGCGCGGTGGCCCTCAACGAGAACACCCGCAACCTCTCGCTCATCGACCTGAGCGTGCAGGCCACCGCGGCGGCCGTCGTCTCCTCCGCTGCGCCGACGGTGGCGGCGGACGTGAGCGCCAACACGGGTCGTCGCTTCTTCGTGACGGGCCTCGCGCGCTGGTCGCGCAACGGCCAGGGCTGGGGCTCGTGCGAGGGCTGCCACCCCGACGGCCTCACCGACAACGTCACCTGGACCTTCGCGGCCGGTCCACGTCAGACCATCTCCCTCGACGGCACCTTCGACAGCGCTGGGGTCAACCAGCGCATCCTCAACTGGACGGGCATCCTCGACGAGGTGCACGACTTCGAGAACAACACGCGCGGCACCTCCGGCGGCGTCGGCGCCATCGTGCGCCAGGCCAACAACGGAGCGACCCCGCCGGTCGTCTCCAACGACGACCGGATCATCTTCGACGGCACCGCCACCACCGGCGGTCAGGTCGCCACCGCGACCCCGCAGGCGGGCCTCAACGGCTCCACGCGCTCGATGATGCCCGGCGCCCTCGGCTCCAACGCCCTGCGCTCGACGCAGGACGACTGGGAGAACATCGACCTCTACGTCCGCACGATCCGCCCGCCGCGCGCGCCGACCACGCTCGTGGCCGCCGATGTCGCCGCGGGGCAGGCGATCTTCACGACCAACCACTGCGACGGCTGCCACGGCTCCCTCGGCACCTCGAACAGCTGGACGATCTCGCGGCGCTTCTACGACCCGACGGAGGCGCACAACGCCGCGGCGGGCACCCTGCGCACGCAGACGTATACGGGCTTCGCCACGGCCTTCGCGGCGATCAACCCGGCCTCCAACGGCCACGCCGCGACGTTCCGCATCCTGGGCGCCGACGTCACCGCGCAGGGCGCCGGCGGCGGCGACCAGATCAGCTGCGTGCTCCGCGCGGTGGGCACCCTGACGGGCACCACCACGGCGCCGGTCGCGGTGGTCCCCTCGGGCGTGGCGCTCTTCGAGAACCGCAACACCGCCGCGGCCGCGGACCTCGGCACCCTCGGCGCCGCAGCGCAGGGCGTGACAGGCTTCAACCCGCCGTCGCTGGTCGGCATGGGCACGGGAGCTCCGTTCTTCCACGGCGGCAACGCCCGCACGCTGGAAGAGCTGCTCACGGCGACCTTCGCGGCGCACTACCAGGCCTTCGCGGCCAACTTCCTCGACCCGTCGCTGCCGGCCGATACCCGCGCGACGCAGATCCGCCAGCTCGTGGCCTTCCTGTCGTCCATCGACGACACGACCACGCCCATCGCCGTCCCGGCGACGATCACCGGCATCGGCAGCCCGAACCTCTGCGCGGGCTTCACGCCCTGACGTAGCGCGGGCGGGCAAACCCGAGTTTCACGGGCCGTCCGCCGCAAACCCTCGAGATCTCTTCACGCATCGCACGCGCGCGAGCTCTTCGGCGCTACGCGGCGGCGTGAGCGGCTCATCGAATGGAAACTCCTGCGCCCGACCCGTGAACCTTCATGCAATCGAGGCCTTCGACGAACGCATACGAAGAGCGATGGGAGAGCCTGCTCTTCTACGGTCGTCGCAGCTGGGCCTGCGCCCTCTACGGAACGTCGGCTCCGCGCAGCTCTCGGCGACGCACGTGACGCCCCCTCCGTGGCTGCGGGTGGCGCCTGTTGCCGCGCGGCGGGGGAATTCATCGCAACGACGAACGAACCCACACGCCGACGCAGCGAGGTGATCAATGGTCAGCTCTGATGGGCGTGGGCGCCCCGGTGAATGCGTCTTCGGCTCGCGCGAAGGCTTGTATCGGAGGGCTCTTTCGCGGTAAATCTGCCGTATGGCAGGCCCCGCAGCCCGGCCGACATCCGTTGGCGACACAATCGGAAAGAAGTACCGGATCGATCGCCTGCTCGGCGAGGGCGGCATGGGCGCGGTCTACGCTGCCGAAAACCTCAACACCGGCCGTCGCGTCGCGGTGAAGGTGCTCCACGGCGAGTGGACGCGGCATTCTTCGGTGGTGCAGCGCTTTCTCCGCGAGGCACGGGCGACGACCAGCATCGCGCATCCCAACGTCGTGGAGGTGCTCGACCTCGACGTCGATCAAGACAACGGGACGCCGTACATCGTGCAAGAGTTTCTCGAAGGCGAGACCGTCGAGGCGCACCTGGCGTCGCAGCCGCACGAACGGGTCGACCCCGCCGAGGCGCTGACGATTCACGGGTCGACCCCGCCGAGGCGCTGACGATTCTCATGCCGGTGATGAGCGCCATCGTGGCCGCCCACGAGCGCGGAATCGTCCACCGTGATCTCAAGCCCGCAAACCTGTTTCTCTCGCGTGCGCGCGGCGGGGAGATCGTCCCGAAGGTGATCGACTTCGGCATCGCGAAGAACATCGACCGTGCGGCCGAAGCGACGAGCCACACGCAGGCCGGAGCGGCCATCGGGACGCCCGCGTACATGTCGCCGGAGCAGGTGTCGGGCCTGGCGGACATCGACGAACAGACGGACGTGTGGTCGCTCGGCGTGGTGCTCTACGAGATGCTCACCGGGCACCTGCCGTTCGAGTCGGAGAACGCCAACGTGCTGATGGCGAAGATTCTCTTCGAGCCCCCGACGCCGGTGGCCGTGCACCGCTCCGACCTCGCCGGCGACGTGGAGGAGATCATCCTCAAAGCCCTGTGTCGTGAGCGCGGGGGGCGCATTCGCAGTGTTCGCGAGCTGCAGTCGGCATTGCTGGAAAGCAGCGCGGGTCCGGCGGGGCCTGGGGCCTCGGTCCGTCCCGCTGGCAAGCCTCCACCGCCCGCTTCGATGCCGTCGCCGGAGCGGGGTTCGAGCTCGTCGGAGCCCGTCAAAGCGATCGGCGACGACGTGACGGACCCCGCGGATGGGACCGTTCGGCCGTACGGCACCGCGCCTTTGCAAGACCTCGCTCGACCCGTCGCGACGCCGCCGATGCAGGCGCCTGCGTCGGACCCGTCGCCGCCGCCGAAACCCGAGCCCGACACGATGCACGCCGTCGCTCGTGTCGTGGCGCCTACCGGGCCCGTGGCGATGCCTGCCCGCAGGCGATGGTTCGTCGCGGGCGCGGTGGTCGTGGTGCTCGGCCTCGTCGTGGCCGCGGCAGCATTGCTCGGCGGAAGGACCGAGCCCGTGCAGACCGACGCCGTCTCGCCCGTCGCATCACCGACTTCACCGCCGGCAGCGGCGCCTGCGCCAACCGTCGTACCCGCGCCTCCGGTCGTCGCCGCACCTCCGCCTCCGCCTCCGGTCGCCGCCGCACCGGCGCCGGTCGTGGCGGTGGCTGCTCCTGCACCGCGTGTTGCCGCGCCCCCAGCCCAGCCAGCGATCACGCCGACGCCGCGCCCCGGAGCGCCACGTCGTCCCGATGCGGCGGCACCGTCGAACGCTCCGGTGGTCACCTTGCCCGGCGCGCCCGCACCGGGTTCCCGCAGGCTCAACGCCGACGAGATCTGACGTCATGATCACCAAGCACCCGCCCCGTTTCGCTTCGATTCTCATGGTTCTGGCGAGCACCGCGCCGGTGTTCGCGCAGACCGCGCCGGACGCGACCGCGCGGCGGCGGCTCGTCGAGCAGGCCATCGCGGCGCGCGATGCCGGGCAGCATGCCCAGGCCCTCGACCTCTTCGAGCAGGCGGGGCGCATCCAGATGCGTCCGGGGCTTCGCATGTCCATCGCGGAGGAGCAGCAGGCGATGGGTCACGCGATCGAAGCCTGCGAAGCGGCGACCGCGTGCGTGACCGAAGCGCAGGCCAATCTTACCGGTACAGAGAGGCCACCGGGGACGGGGGTAGGAAAGTAGGTTTCTCCCGCCGTCCGGATCAGGCCGTCGTCGAATGCCTCGAATTACCTGGGCGCCACCTGCCCAGCGGTCGGACGTGCTCCGGAGTCCCGCCCAACCTACTTACCTACCCCCGTCCCTCGCGGGACGTCACGGCAACGGCAGCAGATCCTCGACGGCCACCGCGGCAGTACGCGCATCGGTCGCAACCCGCCGGGTCTCCCCCACGGCGCCGCGCAGCCATCCGTCGACGACGTCGTGTCCGACGCCGTCCACCGGACGGGCGTCGACGGAGACCAGGTGTTCGCCCGCGCGGAACCCCGCAGCCTCGGCGGCGCTTCCGGGCGCCACGTAGCCCACCGTCGTCGCACCGCTGCCGTCGCCCGCGAGCAGCATGCCGGCGCGGGTCCATGGGTCGGTGACGTGGGTCTGGTCGCGGTAGTGCCGCAGGCGCAGCCGCAGCGCTGGGTAGTCGACGGTGCTGAGCCACGGGCGAAAGAACTCCACGCCGAGGAGCCCGTCGACGGCGACGCCGGTCTCCATCGAGAGCGACTGCATCGCGGCCGTCGAGATGCCGAGCACGGCGAGGCGGTCCCGGGAGACCCCGAGGGCGCCGAGGGAGCGAACGCGCAGCAGCGTGTGCGTGCTCGTGCCTCCTTGCGCGGCCTCGGCGATGCGAAGCGTGCGCCGGCCGTCGGCGGCGATGGCGCTCACGAGGTCGTCGCGCAGGGCCACGGTGCTCGCGCCGAGGTCCACGAGGAGGC
>CAIMWA010000202.1 GCA_903845045.1 uncultured delta proteobacterium
CGCGGCGGGCCTGCTCGGCCTGGGCGATCAGGTCGCGCCGCACGATCTCGTCGGGCGTCTCCTGGGCGTAGACGGCCGTCGACGTGAGGGACGCGATCAGCGCCGCCCGGGCGCGCGATGGCAGGGACTCCCAGATCCGCAAGACGTCATTCGACCATCACTTCGGGGTCACCGTCACCCCGAATCGGCCGCGCTCCGTTCGTCGGTCGCGCTCGATGCGGACCCGGGCGCGGCGTCGCTGCAGGCGGCGTCGGCGCGGGCGCCGCGACGTCGTCGCTGACCAGGACGGCGGGCGAGGCGACGGCGGGAACCACGATCGGGGTCGGCGTCGGGGCGGCCGCGTGGGTCGGTGGGTGGGGAGCCGGGTGTCCGCTGCGGAGGGCGGCGATGGCCAGGAGGGCGGAGCCCGCGAGGGCGACGACGGCGAAGGCGACGCGCCGACGTCCGCGCCGACCCGCGGGGGGCGCCTCCGGGGGCGCGACGACCGTGTCGACGGGCAGGCGGGACCACGCGGCCTGCGCCTCGTCGAGGCCCGCCGCGAGCGCCGCGTAGAGTTCCCCGGCGTCGACGAAGCGCTCGTCGGGGCGGAGGGCCAGCGCCTTGCAGAGCACCGTCTCCCACGGCCCCACGAGGAGGCCCGCCGCGGCGGGCGTGGGGCGCCCGGTCGCCATCACCTCGGCGTAGAGGTCGAAGCTCGTGTCGCCGCGGTAGGCCCGCCGCCCCGTCAGCACCTCGGTGAGCAGGAGCCCGAGCGCGTGCACGTCGGTCCACGGGCCGGTGCGGGCGCGGCCGACCTGCTCGGGGGCGGCGTGCTGGAGCGAGAAGGCCGAGGTCGTGCTGTGCGTCTCGGTCTGCCCCGAGCCCGGCGCCTCGTCGGGGAGCATCTCCTTGGCGATGCCGAAGTCCAGCACCCGCAGCCGGACGTCGCCGCGATCGCCGGGCGAGACCATCAGGTTGGCGGGCTTCAGGTCGCGGTGCACGACGCCGCGGCCGTGCGCGCTCGCGATGGCGTCGAAGGCCGGGGCGAGCAGGTCGAGCGCCTCGCGCGGCGATCGCCCGCGACCGGCGCGCGCGCGGAGGTCCTCGTCGAGGGTCACGCCGTGGATCCACTCGAGGGCCATCCAGACGCGGGCGCCGTCGGCCGCATCGAGGCGGCCGATGTCGAGCACGCGCACGATCGCGGGGTGCTTGAGCGCGGCGAGCGTGCGGGCCTCGCGGCGAAACTGCTCGACGGTGTCGGCGTCGTCGGGGGAGCCGAGGCTCGTCGAGAGCACCTTGAGCGCGACCGGCGCCGAGAGCCCGACGTGCGTGGCGCGGTACACGCTCCCGAAGCCGCCGCGCGCGACGTAGCGCTCGATCTGGTAGCGCTCGCCCACGAGCCGCCCCACCAGCGCGCGGGCCTCTTCCTCGTCCTTTCCCGTCGCGGGCGCCATCGAGCCGCGACGGTAGGCCGGGCGGCCGCGGGCGTCACCCTCTCCGCGATCTTCTGCGCGTTCGGGCCCCCCCAACGCCGGATCGACGATACCGTGGGGTGTGATCATGCCCGCCGGTCGTGCGCTGCTCCTCTCGATGGTGGCGCTGGGGTGCGTGCCCGACGGCTGGACCTTCTCCACGAAGCTCGACGCGGGCAGCGATTTGCCCGTCATCGACGTCGGCAACGACGTACCAATCATCGACGTCGGCAACGACGTGCCCGTCATCGACGTCGGCAACGACGTGCCCGTCATCGACGTCGGCAACGACGCAGCGCTCGTCGATGTCGCCGGGGCCAGCGACGCCGCGGTGGCGAGCTACGACGCGGCCTGCGTCGCGCCCGTGGCGAACGTCTTCCACGGCGACGGCAACGCCAACGACGCCACCGGTCGGAGCAACGGCAGCACCCACGGCGGCGTCACCTTCGGCGGCGGGCGCTTCGGCCAAGCCTTCAACATCGACGGCGAGGCCCAGTACGTCTCGATCCCGGCGGCCGTGGGCAACTTCGGCACCGGCGACTTCACGATCGCGCTGTGGTTCAACTCGACCCACGACGGGGCGATGCTGGTCAAGCGCGGGGCCTGCTGGGGAGGGGCGCCCGGGAGTGGCGAGGACATCGACCTGACCGGGGAAGGCATCGTCGCGGTCGAAGTCTTCAACCCCGCCTCTTCCTACTTCACGCTCCGCTCACAGGCTGGGCTCAACGACGGGCGGTGGCACTTCGTGGCGCTGCTCCGTCGCGGCACCATGGCCGTCCTCGACGTCGACGGCGTGGACGTCGCGTCGGCGGCGATCAGCGGGAGCTTCGACGACCCGAGCAACACACCGATCTACCTCGGCGTCGGTCGATGCGTCCCGCGCGCTCCGGGCAACAACGGCACCACCGACGGGAGGCCCTGGTTCCGGGGTCAGATCGACGAGGTCAGCTTCATCGCGCGGGCGCTCTCGCAGGCCGAGCTGCTCGCGGCGGCGCAGGGGCGCTGCGTTCCGTAGATCCGTCGGACGGCCCTCATCGGCAGAGCCAGATTCCGGCGAGCAACACGGCGCACAGGAGCAGGCGTTGCGCGAGGTGGGCGCCTCCCCGCTGCAGCGGGAAGACGCGCGGGAGCAGCCGCGCCAGGGCCCACGCCCACGCGATGGAGAAGAAGGGCTGCACGCCCCCGAGGGCCGAGACGATGGCCACCGGGCCGAGCGAGACCGCGAGGAAGAAGAGCGCCTTGCCGAGGAAGCCCAGCGCCTCGCTCGCGCACACGAGCGCGATGACCCCGGCGCCCGACTCGCGCAGGCTCGTGCGAAAGGCCCGGCGGACCGTCGGCGAGAGGGCGACCGCGGCGCCGCCGAGCGCGACGCCGAAGCCCTCGTAGGCGACGATGGGCAGGAGCGATCGGGTCATGAAGGCCTGCTTCACGATGACCGTCGCGGTCGCCCAGAAGAGGTCGGCGATGAGGATGGGCCCGAAGGCGCGGCCCAGGCGCAGGCGCCCCTCGACGCGCTCCAGCGCGAGCGCGACCGCCGCGCCCACGATGAGGAAGAAGCCGATCCACCGCGCCCCGCTCAAGCGCTCGTGCAGGAACACGTTGGACAGCACCAGCGTGAAGACGGCGTTGACCTGGAACATCGCCGACACGAAGGCCGCGTCGCCGACCGCGATGGCGCGGAAGTAGAACACGTAGGCCATCATCAGGATGAAGCCCGAGGCCACGAGGTAGGCGCCCGCGAGCCCGGGGCGGGGCAAACCCCCCGCGAGGAAGGCGATGAGGGCGATCGCGAGCACCACGAGCGCCGTGTAGAGCGGCAGCGCGGCGGGGCCCTTCACCCGGTGGCTGACGATGTGCGAGTCGAGGTGGTTGACGGCCGCGTAGACCGCCTGGCTCGCGACGGCGTAGAAGATCCATTGCATGGCGTCGACCCCGTAGGTGGGCGGTGGGCGGTGCCCTACCCGGAGCACATCTCGCGCACCTCGGTGATGCGTCGGAACACCTCCGCGAAGCCGTCGCGCGCGATGAGCGCCTTCAGCTCGATGCGGTTGTTGTGGCGCGCGAGGTGGCACTCGTTGGCGCGGTCGTGGATCGCGCGCAGCCGGTCGGCCCGCTCCATCGAAGGGCCGAACCACGCGACGCGGTCGTAGAACTTCGCGAGGAGGATCTCGTAGTCGTTCCAGCCGAGGGACTCGAGCACGGCGCCGAGGCCCGACGACTCGCCGATGTCGAGGAGCTGCTGACGCGTGAGCGCGCGGTTCTTGGCATCGGCGGGGATCGCGTTGAGCAGGGCGTGCAGCGCGTCGCCCGCGCCGTGCCCGACGCGCGCGCCCTCGTGCTCCGCCTCGGCCTGCGGCACCGTCACCGAGAGGTCGGCGGCGAGCCGTCGGCGCATCGCGTCCTCGACCGAATCCGCCAGCTCCTTCAAGAGCCTGAACTGCTCCTCGAACTCGCCCGGGGCGGGCCGGCGGATGGCGTCGGCGATGACCGGCAACGCGACCGCGGGGCGTTCGTCCTCGAACTCGACGAGGCCGTAGCGCGCGAGGTGGTGGGCGAAGGTCTCGCGGCCCTCGACGCCGCCCCAGAGTTCTTCGTAGGCCGAGGGGCCGCCGGTCGCGAGGTCGCGCAGCAGCCGCTCCTCCTCGGGGGCGATGGCGCGGAGGTGCGCGAGGGTCCACTCGACCTGCGAGAGAAAGGACCGCTTCGCGCGCCTGAAGGCGGCCACCACCTGCCCCGCCGTGACCTCCACGCTCGCGCCTCGACCGGGGTCGCCCTGGTGGATGCTCGTGCCCAGCTTGCGCAGCAGCAGCGGATAGCCGCCTACCAGGGAGTAGGCCGCGTCGAGGGCGTCGCGCGTGAACCCGAGTCCCATCCTGCGCCCGATGGTGCTGAGCAGCTCCGCGGCGTCGTCGGCGGGCATCGGCCGCAGGAAGATCGGCCGCAGCTCGAAGAGCGGATTGACCTGACCCAGCCACATCCCCTGTTCGGCCCCCGCCGGGTTGATGCCGCCGATCACGAAGGCCACGTTCTCGGGCCGTTCGAGCGAGCGCCGCACGTCGAGCAGGGTGTTCCAGAGGGCGAAGAAGTCCTCGCGCCAGTAGCCCGCGTGGGGGCGGTCCGGGTACAGGTGGTCGCACTCGTCGAGGAAGGCGACGAGCCGCGCCGTCGGGCGGTCGGTCTCGCGCGCGAGCGCCTCGGCCGCCTTGAGCAGCGCGCGCAGGTCGCGCTCGAAGGCCGCGGCGAGGCGTCGCGTGTCCGTGACGCTGGCCTTGATCGCGAGCGCGAGGGCCTCCACCCGCGGGCGGATGCGCGAGCCCGCGTCGGTGGCCGCGCGCACGATCTTGTGCTGCCAGCCGCAGAGCATGTCCGACGCGAGCAGCCACCAGCGCCCCGAGCTCAGGCGGGTGGAGTTGCCCAGCAGGAAGACCGTCGCGGTGACCGAGGTGGGGTCGGCTTCGAGGAGGTCTTCGACGCGCCCGAGCAGCGAGCTCTTGCCGATGCGCCGCAGCCCGAAGAGCCCGACCGAGTGGCCGCCGACGATGTGGGCGAGCACGTCGTGGACGAAGGACTCGCGCCCGATGAACTCCGCCCGGCGCCGCACCGGCTCGTGCTCCGCGAAGAGGTCGCGCCGTCGCAGCGACGCGCCCAGCACGCGGTAGAGGTAGTCCTCCGCCGCGCCCGGGTCGGCGCAGGCGCCCGGCGCGACGACGGCCACGCTGGTGTGGTGCCGCCCCGACCACGCCGCGCACGACGCGGTGGCCAGCGGCATGTCGGAGGCGACGAAGCGCACGCGCGGGTCGAGGTGCGCGTCGAGGTCGAGCGGCGGCGCCTGGAGCAGCGCGCGCTCGTGGAAGTCGCGGGCGAGGCCGTGGCCGACGACGAACACGGGCTGCCGCAGGCCGAAGAGCTCGTCGAGCCGCCCGCCGGGGGTGACGACGGCGGCCCAGACGCGGGGCCCCACGGCGCGAAACCACGTGACCTCGAAGCAGGCCGAGAGCAGCGCCAGGGCGGGCGCGGCGTCGGCCCGCGCGTCGGCGTCGGCCTCCTCGAAGGCGACGCGCGCCTCGCAACCGAAACGGATCAAGACTCGCACCGGACTCGCATGTTGGCTGCGACGACCCATAGACCGCGGCGCCGTGCGCGGTCGACGACGGGCCGATATCGGGTCGATATCGCCCTGATATCAGGCGCGTTTCGGTCGTTGTTCGGACCGGGGTGGGTGCGTATACGTTCGCGCTCGTGATCACCCAGGTACGGGCTGGGCCCTACACCCTCCGCGGCGTCTCCATCGGCGGCGTGTACACCTCGCTGCACGTGCCCGAGCTCGACGTGCTGCTCGACGTGGGCGTCTCGCTGCGCCCCTTCGCGGCGGTCGGGCGCTGGTTCTTGAGCCACGGTCACCTCGACCACCTCGCGGGCCTCGCAGGGCTGCTCAACATCCGGGGATTGCTCGGTCTCGAGCCCCCGCAGCTCTACCTGCCGGCGGAGATCGAGGCCGACGTGCGCGCGCTGCTGGCCGCCCACACGGCGCTCGGGCGCGCCGCGCTGGAGGTGGAGTTCGTGCCGATGGTGCCGGGCGACGAGCGCCCGCTCGGGCGGGGATGGAGCGTGCGCGCCCTGCGCACCCACCACCCGGTGCCCTCGCTCGGGTACGAGTTCCTGCGGCGCACCCTCAAGCTGCTGCCCGAGCACGTGGGCAAGTCGTCCGACGAGATCGCGCGGCTCCGCAAGTCGGGCGCGGCGGGCGTGTTCGAGACCGTCGAGCAGCTCGAGCTCGCCTACGCGACCGACACCCTGGCGCGGGTGCTCGAGAGCTCGCCGACACTTCTCGCGAGCCGGGTGCTGGTGATCGAGTGCACCTTCGTCGGCGACGAGAAGGGCGTCGAGCACGCGCGCCGCAAGTCGCACCTGCACCTCGACGAGCTCGCCGCGGTCGCGCCGCGCTTCGCCAACGAGGCGGTGGTGCTCATGCATTTCGGCCAGGCGACGTCGCCCGACATGACGCGCGCGGCGGTGCAGGCGCGGCTGCCGTCGGGGCTGCGCGAGCGCGTCGTGGTCTTCGCCCCGGAGGGCGATCGCTGGTTCGAGGTGGGTTGATGAACACGAACACTGAAGAGCAGAGGGTGACCGTCGCGCCCGGCGTGCGCGGCGCGTGGCTGCGCCCGGGCGGCGCGTGGGACGGCCGGGTCGTGCTCTTCCTGCACGGCTTCGCCGACGACATGGACGCGGTCGGCGGGCTCACGAAGCGCCTCGCCGAAGAGCTCGCCGGGCGCGGCGTGGCGAGCCTGCGCATCGACTTCCGCGGTGAGGGCGACCGCGCGCGCACCGACATCGACTCGACCCTCGATACGCGCACCGAAGACACCGGGTTGGCGTACGCGTTTCTCGCCGCGCAGCCCGGCGTCGCGATGGAGCGGGTCGGCGTGGTCGGCTGGAGCCTCGGGGCGACGACCGCGATCGTCGTGGGGGCGCGGCACCCGACGTGGTTTCGCACGATGGCGGTGTGGGCGTCGCCCACCGGCGACCAGTGGGAGGCGCTCGGGGGGAGCGAGGTCGGCCAGCGGGCGCTGCGCGAGGGCGCGGCGACGGAGGAGATCCCCGGCTGGAAGCGCATCACGACGAAGAGGGCCTTCTACGAGAGCTTCCGCGGGGTGGACGTCGACGTCGAGCTCGGGCGCTATCCCGGGGCGTTCCTGTCGGTGCGCGGGTCGCACGACGAGACGGTGGCGCGGGAGATCGAGTTCCTCAATCGGGCGCCGGGGCTGCCGCGCGAGTCGGTCATCATCGGCGGCATGGACCACGTCTTCAGCGTCTTCGAGCCGGAGAGCGGGCGCCCCGCGCGGGCCGTGGCCGTGACGGCGGAGTGGCTGCTGCGCACGCTCTGACGTTTGGCGTGGACCGGGATCAGGCGGGCTTCTCCGTCGCCGCGGCTGCCGCTGGTGGCCCTCCACTTCGTCGCGGTGCTGCTCTCGTTCCTCTTCGGTCCGAAGGAGTCGAAGCCCTGGCGCAAGGCCCTGGCCGACACGAAGGACAAGCGCGACGAGGTGCTCGCGGCGGAGAAGACCGCGGCGCTCACCGAGGAGGAGGCGC
>CAIMWA010000203.1 GCA_903845045.1 uncultured delta proteobacterium
CGATGAGGCGACGCTCGCAGCGATCGGAGCCGGGCTCGGCGGCGCCTGCACCACGCGAACGTGCACCGCCGGGGCGTGGACGACGACGGGGCGCGACGGGCGCACCCTCCACGCGACGGCGGCGCCGGTGCCGACGAGGGCCGCGAGCACGAGCAGCTTCACGGCGCCCGCGGACGCCGTCGCGGTGGCGGTGAGCGCCCCCGCCAGCGCCGTCGCCGCGCCGAATGCTGCGGCGCCCAGCGAGGTGGCGAGCGCGCGGCGCACGCGGTCCAGGTCCGACGAGGTCGGATCGTCGGCGTCGCGGGCGTCGGAGAGAAGCCGTCGGGCCTCGGGGCTCAAGTCGTTCATGGCGTCCTCCACGCGTCGAGCGCGCGCTGCCGTGCGACCACGGCTTCGAAATCCCGCCGCGCCGTGCGCAGCCGGGAGTAGACGGTGTTCACGTTGGCGCCGGTGGCGGCGGCGACTTCGGGGGCGGTCATCTCCTCGAGCTCGGCGAGCACGAAGACCTCGCGGTGGGCCTCGTCGAGCCCGTCGAGGAACGCGTGCAGCACTCGCGCGGCCTGGGACTTCGCGACGGCGTCGGCGGCGCCCCGGGGGTGCGGGTCGGCCAGCGCCTCGGGCAGCGGGTCGTGCGGTCCGCGGCGCGCGAGGCTCCGGCGGTGGTGCCGCGCGGTGTTCAGCACGATGCCGAAGAGCCAGGTCTTCAGCGTCGAGCGCCCCTCGAAGGCGCCGAGCTGCTGGTGCACCACGAGGAACACGTCCTGCGCGGCGTCGTCGAGGGCCGCCTCGCGGAGCCCGAGACGGCGCAGCGTGCGCCACACGTACGCGAAGTGCGTGCGGTACACGTCGGCGAAGTCCGGCCGGGCCTCGGGCATCGACGGTGAGTGCCACGCGCCCTCGCGGCTCGTGCATCAAAATGCGAATTCGACGCCGGCGTGGGCGCGCAGTCCCAGCGCCGCGGGCTGCTGCACGGCACCGATGCCGTCGAGCACGAAGCGCGGGCGCAGCAACGGCAGCGCCGCCCCGACGGTGGCGACGACGTTCCAGCGCGCGCCGAGGCGCCGTCGCAGCGTTCCGAGGAGCGTCACCGCGACCCACGGCGGGCTCGCGCTCGCCGGCGTGGTGACCCCGAAACCCTGCGCGCGCAGCACGCCGATCTCGACGCCCGCGAGGCCTCCGACGTCGATCCAGCGCGTGCGCGCCTCGGCGCCGACCGCGAGGGAGCCGAAGGCGAGGTCGACGTCGCCGCCCTTGCCCGCCGCCGCGAGGCCTTGCCGCGGCGCCACCCACGCCGCCCCGAGCTCCACGCGAAGCAGTCGGTGCGCGACGGTGAGCGCCAACGAAGGTCCGCCAGAGACCGCGGGCAGCGCGCCGCCGTCGAGCAACCCGCTGGCCCGCAGCATCCACCGCGTCGCGGGCGCAGCGGGCGTGGCGCGCGGCACCGGCGCGGGCGTGTTGGGCACCGTCGCCGAGAGCGTCGCCGCCACGGGCGGGGCGGGCGGCGCCGGCGGGCTCGGAGCGGGAGCCTCGGTCGTCGATGCGGTCGCCGTCTCGGCGTCGCGACGTCGGGCCACGGCGCTCGGATCGACCGCCAGCGCGAGGATCAGCGCCGCGCCGTCGGCGACCGCGTCGCAGGCGTCGCCGACGAGGGTGCGGTGGTGCGACGGCCTGCGCGCTCCGAGGGCGAGGGAGAGACGGAAGCGTCCTCGGTGCGTGCGCGCGATGCGGCCGCGTGCATGGACGGCGCCGCCGTCGGGAGCGTGCGCGAGGTCGACCAGGCGGCCCACGCGCGCCGTGACGTCGGCGAGGTCGGGACACCCGGCCGGCGCGTACCACTCCAGCGCGAGGGCCGGGGACGCCTGCTGCGCCTGCGCCGCGGCCGGGGCCACGCACACCGACGCAGCGAAGATCGCCCCGCGGGCGTGCGTCCACCTCATGCCTGGGCGAGTCGTACACCACCTCGCGCCGCGGGGCCGCTCCTTGACGCCGAGGCCGCGCGTCGCAACGCTCCCCTCGTGGAACGTTGCACGACGGAGGGCGCCCGATGCTGACGCCGGTGGTCCTTGGCGCCGCGGGGTGGTCGCTGAGCGAGTACGTGCTGCACCGCTGGGTGGGCCACGACCCGCGCAGCCAGACGGAGTTCGCGAAGGAGCACCGCGCGCACCACGCGCAGCGGTTCTACTTCGCGCCGACGGCGAAGAAGGTCGCGTATGTCGCGCCGATCATGCTGGCCGGAGGCGCGCTCGCGTGGTGGCTCGCCGGCGTCGCGGGCGCGGCCTTCGTGGCGTCCTACGCCGCGACGTACGCGTCCTACGAGATGCTGCACCGTCGGCTGCACACGCACGGACCGCGGGGTCGCATCGGGCGGTTCCTGCGGCGGCATCATTTCGCGCACCACTTCAACGGTCCGCAGACGAACCACGGCGTGACGTCGCCGGTGTGGGACGTGGTGTTCCGCACGTTGCGCGCGCCGGGGCTCATCAAGGTGCCGTCGAAGCTCGCGATGACGTGGCTCACGAACCCGGAGACCGGCGAGGCGCTGCCGGAGTACGCATCGGACTACGTCGTGGTGCAGCCGCTGCGCGCCGTCGCGGCGTAGTCGTCGCCCCTTCCCATCGCCCCTCGGGCGACACAGGTTGCCGCGGTCCGTCGAGAGGAGGAGGCGCTGTGATGACCGAAGGTGTCGTGCTGCCATGCCACGCCTGTGGCCAGAGAAACCGCGTGGACGCTTCGCGTCCCGGCGCCGCCGCGCGCTGCGGGCGTTGCCGGGCGTCGGTGCGACAACCCGGAGCGGTGGTCGCCGTCGACCGCGCCGAGGACCTCGACGCCGTGCTGCGCACCGCCGCGGTCCCGGTGCTCGTCGACTTCTGGGCCCCGTGGTGCGGACCGTGCCGTGCGGTCGCTCCGGAGGTCGCCAAGGTGGCCGCGCGGCACCCCGCGGACATGCTCGTGCTCAAGGTGAACACCGACGCCGACCCGATGGTGGGAGCGCGGCACGGCATCCAGTCGATCCCGACGATGGCGGTGTTCACCGCGGGGCGCGAGCGCGCACGCACCAGCGGCGCGAGGCCGGCGGCGGACATCGAGGCGTGGCTGCACCAGGCCCTCGCCGCCTCGTGAAGGTCAGCGCGCCGCGGCGCCGAGGGCCGTGAGCAGCGCCTCGCGCTCCGCCGCGGGCTGCGACGCGCGGTGGCCGCCGCCGAGCTCCCAGACCATGGCGCCGCCGAGGCCTTGCGCGCGCGCCCACTCGATCTTGGCGGCGCCGGAGCGCGCGTCGTCGAAGGAGACGAAGTGCGCCGGCGACGAGCCGCTCGCGGCGAGGGAGAAGTACGGCACCATCGCGGCCGCGTCCCAGCGCAGCGTCGCGACGCCCTCGTAGGTGTCGAGAAGCTGCGCGTAGCTCCGCGTGCGCGTGGTCACCCCGGCGATGGACTGCCGCGGTCCCGACGCGCCGGTCCAGTCGTAGCCGTAGAAGTCGATGCCGACGCCGAGGCGGCCGCGATCGACGCCCGCGCGCAGCAGCGCGGCCACCGTCGTCTCGGTGCATGGCAGCGCCCCGCCGCCGGGAAACGTCGCGCCGCCGTTGTGCAGCGGCGTGTTGTGCCAGGTCACCCAGCCGGGCCATGGTCCCGACGTGTCGTAGTCCATGACGTTGAGCTGGTCGAAGAGCGCCTGCACCGGCACGTAGGCCGCCGCGGCGTCGCCCACGGCGGCGGTCATCAGCGCCGACGCATCGTGCGCGCGCAGGGCAGCGTGAAGTTCGCGCGCGAGCGCCTGGAGGTCGGCGGCGTCGGAGGGCTGCAGCGGCTCGACGTCGAGGTCGGCGCCGTCGTAGCCGTTGGCCGCGACGAAGCGCGCACTGTTCGCGACGAAGGTCGCGCGGACCGATGGAGCCCAGGCCGCCGCGAACGCCGCCCGCGTGCCGGCGCCGCCGACGGACACGAGCACCTTGCGGTGGGCGCCGTGCACGGCCGCCACGGCAGCGCGCACGTGCGATGCGTCGAGGCCGTTCTCGGCGGCGTCGAGGCTGCCGTCGGCGCGCGGCACCAGCGAGAAGTGGATCAGGTGGGTGACCGCGGCGAGATCGAGCGTGGCGGGGGGCACGGCGTCCTGCATCCACCCCGCGTAGTAGCCGGTGAGCCAGAGCGGGCGGGGGGACGGCGCGTCGGGGCGGTCCGCGGCGGCGTCGATGCGAGCGTCGACGTCGGCGGCGGCGTCGCGTGCGACGTCCATGGTCGCCGCATCGGGCGCGGTGCGAGGTGCGTCGACGACGGACACGTCGACGGTCGGCACATCTGCGGCTTGCACGCCGCGACCATCGTCGTTCGGTGCGCCGTCGACGGGGGGCACCGCGTCCGTCGCGACGTCGACGACGTCCGGGAGCGGCGCTGCGCCGGGCGCACATCCGAGCGCCGTGGCCACGATCAAGCAGTTCCACCCAGGAGACGCCATCGGCCGGAGCTTTCATGGTCCGACCGCGCGTCGTCAACGCCCTACGATGCCGACGCTGCAACGGCTACCATGGCCCGCGATGGACTCGCTCTCACGCAGGCTCGGGATGTTCGTGACGTCGCTGGTCTTCGCGTCGGCGTGCTCCGGCGGCTTGGTCGGCGACGCCGACGCCGGGCTTCCGTTGCCTGACGTGGGAGAGGTCGACGCCTTCGTGGTGCCCGCGGACGAAGGACCGACGTCGGACGTCGGAACTACGGACGCCGGCGCCGCCCTCGACGGCGGACAGGCCGACGGCGCGACGGCGGATGCGAATCGCCTCGATGCCATTGCGCGCGACGTCCACGATGCCGCGTCCGGCGCCGATGCGCACGATGCGGCGTTGGTGCGCGACGTCGTCGCCGTCCACGACGGCGGCATCGTCGTGCGTCCGCCGTTGCCGGTGCCCGCGGCGCTGCTGCGCGCCCTCTCGGCCACGCCGTACGTCGAGCAGAGCTGCCGTCCGACGACGTGGCGCACGTGGCCCTACCCCGCGCTGCGATGCACGTACAACGCGGGCGTCGTCGTCACCGTCGCGGACCCGACACCGGCCCGCGTGGGAGCCTGGATCGTCGACGCCGCCGAGCAGATCGCCGCGGTGTCTTCGCTGCGCACCCGCGACCCCGCGGGCTACGTGGGCATCCTGGTGCGCATCGCGCAGCACACCATGAGCCAGTCGTCGCGGATCTTTCCGCTCGAAGGGAACATCGAGGAGAGCGTGGTGCAGCCGTTCCTCGAGGGCGTGACGTACGGGGTCAACACCTCCGACGCGCGGCACTGCGCGACCTGCTACTGCCGCATCAACTCGACGACGCGGGACCAGTGGTGCGCCTACGTGGCCGGCACGACGTCGACGACGAACGCCGCGTGCCTCGCGAGCTACGGCGGCAGCAGCGGGTGGAACGACGCGTGGGCCGCGCACTGCCTCGCGAACCACCAGGCGTCGTGGACGGCCGCGTCCAACCCGCACTACCGCGCGCAAGCGTGGCTCGTGAACCGAACCGTGCGATCGCACCATCCGGACCCCACGACGGTCACGGCGGCGCAGGTGCACGTGGACCTCGACGTGGCGTATCCGATCTACTGACCTCTCGCGCCGATTGCTGCATCCTCCCGCGCCATGCGCGCGGAGTACCTGCTCTTCGATCTCGCCGTCGCCGCGGGTCCGCTGTGGCTCTCGGTGCGGCGCGGCCCCACGTTCTTCGCGCACCGCTGGACCAAGGCCCTCGGCGCGACGCTGCTGGCCGCGGCGCCGATGATCGCCTGGGACGCCCTCGTCACCGGCCGCCACTGGACCTTCAACCACGCGCACACGCTGGGCGTCGACGTGCTGCGGCTGCCGCTCGAGGAGTGGGGCTTCTTCTTCGTCGTGCCCTTCGCGTGCGTGTTCACCTGGGAGGTGCTCGTGCGCGCCGGCGAGGGCGCGAGGCTCGGGGCGCTGCGCGCGTTCACGGCCGTGCTCGGCGCGCTGCTCGTCGCCGCGGGCGTGGCCGTGTGGGGCACCGGTCGCGAGTACAGCGCGCTCTCGCTGGGCTGCGCCGGCCTCGCGCTGCTCTTCGACGCTCTCGCAGGGTCGGCGGCGATGGCGCGGCCCCGGGCGTGGCTCGGCCTGGCCGTCGTGTCGGCGTGCACGCTGCTCTTCAACAACTTCCTCACGGCGCGGCCGGTGGTGCTCTACGACCCGCGGTTCTTCTCGGGCCTTCGCATCGTCACCATGCCCGTCGAGGACCTGGGCTTCGGCCTCGCGCTGCTCATCCCGGTGTTCTCGCTCTACGAGGGCTTCAAGGACGCCGAGCTCCGGGACCCATCATCGAGCCTGCTCGGGCGCCTCGTGCGATGGCGCCTGAAGGGCTACCGCCGCACCGTGGTCACGCCGGACACGTCCCGTCCGTTGCGGTGGGAGGGCGAGGCGCAGCGCGTGGCGGTGGTCGGCGGCGGCATCGCGGGCCTCGTCGCGGCGTGCACCCTCGCCGAGCGCGGCTTCGCGGTGACGGTGCGCGAGAAGAACGACTACCTGGGCGGCAAGCTCGGAGGGTGGACCTTCACGTCGGGCGGCGAGACCCTCGCCATGGACCACGGGTTCCACGCGTTCTTCCGGCAGTACTTCAACCTCCTGCGGTTCCTCGCGCGCACGGGGGTGACGAAGCGCTTCCGAGCCATCGACGACTACCTCATTCGCACCCTCGACGGCCGCGCGGTGTCCTTCGCAGGCACGAGCACGGTGCCCGGGATCAACCTGCTCTCGCTCGCGCGCATCGGGCTCTACGAGTTCGGACCGGTGGCGCGGGGCCCCGCCGGGCGCGAGCTCGAGGCCCTGCTCCGCTACGAGAAGGACGACGTCGAGCGGACCTTCGACGGCCTCTCCTTCGACGCCTTCGCGGCGCGCGCCGAGCTCCCGAAGGACCTGCGCCTGGTGTTCAACACCTTCGCCCGCGCGTTCTTCTCCGATGGCCGCCGCATGTCGATGGCGGAGCTCATCAAGGGCTTTCACTTCTACTACCTCTCCAACGACGCCGGGCTGCTCTACGACTTTCTCGACGCCGACTACGCGGTGAGCTTCGCGGCGCCGGTGCGCGCGCACCTCGAGCGCCACGGCGGCACGGTGCGCCTCGGTGCTCCGGTGAAGGCCATGACGCGCGACGGCGAGGGCTTGAGCGTCGACGGCGAGCGCTTCGACTGGGTCGTGGTGGCCGCCGACGTGCCCGGCACGCGCGCGGTGCTCGACGCCTCGCCGGAGCTGCTCGCGGAGTGTCCTCCCTTCGCCGAGAAGGTGGCCGCGCTGCGCCCGGGGCAGCGCTACGCCGTGCTGCGCCTCTGGTTCGCCGCGCCGGTGTCCATCGACGGTCCCGAGTTCGTCATCACCGAGCGCCGCCGGGTGCTCGACGCGATGGCGGCGATGCACCGCGTGACCGACGAGGCCCGCGCGTGGGCCGCGGAGCACGGTGGCGCGGTGATCGAGCTGCACTGCTACGCGCTGCCCGACGACGTGCCCGACGAGGCCGTGCGCGACGCGTTCCTCGAGGAGTTCCACGGCTACGTGCCGGCCGCGAAGGGCGTGGCCATCGTGCACGAGCGCCTCGAGCTCAAGCGGGATTTCCCGGCGTTCCACGTGGGCATGAGCGCGCTGCGGCCGGGCGTCGAGACCGGCGTGCCGCGGCTGCTGCTCGCGGGCGACTGGGTGAAGCTGCCGTGGGCGTCGATGCTCATGGAGTCGGCGTGCGTGTCGGGGCTCCTCGCCGCGAACGCCGTGCTGCGCGCCAACGGCCTGCGCGAGGAGCTCGTCGAGGCCGTCGCCGAGCACGGGTTGCTGCACGGGGTGCCGAAGGCGCCGTAGAGACGGCCGCCGCCACCGACCGCCGCCACCCCCGCCGCCACGCCGCCACCCTGGCGGACCGTCGAAAACGTCCAGAATCAGCGCGGCACGCCGGGTGATTCGTCCGGTGCATGGCCGAAGCGGACACCGTCTTGCGCACCGTCTCGCGGCGCTTTCCGGCGGCGCTGGTGCGCGCCCTCACCCATCGTGGGGCGGACGTGCGCGACGCCGTCTGGCTCGAGACACAGTACGCGCGGCGCACGAGGCTCCTCGATCGCGCGGTGCGGGCGACGGTCGACGGCGACGCGCAGATCCACCACGTCGAGTGGGCGTGGCGGTGGTCGCCGAAGCTCCCGCGGCGCATGTTCGAGTACCACGCGATGCTCGCGGTGGAGGAGCACGCGGGGTCCCCGGCGACGTCGGTGACGAGCACGGTGGTGGTGCTCACGCGCCGTCCGCCGCCCCCGCGCGTCGGTGAGTTTCGGACCAGCGCGCGCGGGAGGTCGTTCACCGGGCTGCGCTTTCGCGTCGACGCCATCGCGTCGCAGCGGGTGGCCGATCTGCGGCGTCGCGGCTCGGAGCTGTGGCTCGCCTTCGCGCCGTTGGCCTGCGATGCCGAGGAAGGCGTGTTGTTGCGGGTGGCCGAGGAGCTCGTCGAGCGCGTATCGGACCACGATCGGCTCGGGGATCTCGGGGCGATGATGCGTGTGTTCGTGGAGCGCGGCCTCCGCGATCCGGGGCTGGCCGAGCGCGTCGCGCGCGTGCTACCGAGGGAGGTGATGATGCGCAACTCGATCTATGCACAGGGTCGGATTGACGGCCGCGTCGAGGGCCGCGTCGAGGGCCGCGGCGAGGGAAGGCTCGGAGCGCTGCTCCACCTTCTCGGACGTCGCCTCGGGCGCGAGGTGTCGCCGGCCGAGGTCGCCGCGGTGCAACGCCTCGCCGCAACCCCCGAGGGCACCGATCGCCTCGGTGATGCGGTGCTCGAGTGGGGCGGCGACGACCTCGCGCGCTGGCTCTCCACGCAGGGCGGCTGAGTCGGTCCCGACGACGTCGCGTCGCGGCGTTCGTGGCTCGCGAAGGGCGCGACGGGCTCGCGATGTCACCGTTTCGTGCCTTGCAGTATTGCAAATCGAACGATAGAGAGGGCGCGCCATGCGACATGGAAACCACATCCTGGGAGCTTTCGCGCTGGCTTCGAGTCTCGTCGGCTGCGGCGTCGCGGCCGAAGACACCGCCGCGACGGCCGCCGCGTCGGACGACGTCACGGTGCGCGCCGACGGGTACTTCACCCTCACGCGCGACACGCGTCGCTGCGCATCGCCGGCGTGCGGCGGGTACTTCGTCGACCCGGTGAACGCCTCGTCGGCGCGGTGTGCCGACGGAACGACGGCGGCGCGTTGCTACGTCGGCGCCGTCGACCTCTCGGCGCTGCCGCTGGCGGGCTCGGAGCGGTCGGTCCTCGCGTCGGCGCGCGGTGAAATTGTCATTCGCGGCCGCATCGGCGTGGCGTCGGGCAACGCCTACGGGCAGCTCGTGGCGACGGAGGCGTGGCGCTCCGTGGCGGGCGCGGCCCCGACGTCGAGCGTGAGCCGGGTCTCCACCACCGGCACGACCTGCACCTTCGTCCCGTGCGAGGCGCTGAACCTCCTGCGCGCCAACGGCAGCGCGACGGCGTTGCCCGTCGTGGGCGTCGACCTCTCGCGGCTCGCGTCGCTCGACGAGGCGACCCGCGACGAGGTGCTCGGCGCCGCGACGCGCGACGGGGGATCGCTCGTGGCCGGTCCGCGGAAGACGATACCGGGCAACCCTTCGACGACGCTCGTTCCGTACGTGCACGCGACGGGGGCCTTCGTGCGCATGGCGCAGCCCGCGCGCACCGGGCTCTGCGGCGATGCCCTGCGCGACGGCTTCGCGTGGGCGACGGAGCGGCTGCTCTACACGTCCGAGACCGACGCGCCGTTCACCTGGTTCACCGTCGACGGCGCGCGCACTGTGCCATCGGACGCCGCGCTCCTCGCGCACCTCGGCATCGCCGCCGGAACGCCGGTCGCGCACACCACCCTCGATGCGTTCTTCACGGGACCGCTCACCGCGGGCGATCCGGGCCTCGCCGAGCAGCACCGGGTCGCGCGGTTCCGGCAGTTGAAGCGCGCCCTCGAGGGCAACCTCACGGGCGTCACCGTGCTGCGCGTCGGAACGGTGCAGATCCGGGTGTTCATCGTCGGCGTCACGCGCTGCGGCACCGTCGCCGGTCTCGAGACGCTCGCCGTCGAGACCTGACCGGGTTCGCCCCGGGCCCGCGCCGGGGTTCCGAAGGGCGCCGTGACCCGGTCCGGCGTGGACGTCACCAATCGCCGCGAAAGAGCAACCCGGCGGCGACCATCGGAACCCACGGCGACACGGTGCCGTCGCCGTCGCCGCCCGTTCGAAACGGGTGGCGGACCCACCACTGGGCCAGCACGAACACCGTCGGCGCGTTGAAGGCCCCGAGCGGTCGCTCGCGGAACGTGTACGTCGCCAGCGGACCGACGCGGTGCGTGGTGGTGATGCGGTTCGGGTCGCCGTCGTCCCCGAGGATCGGCGCGGTCACGGTGTACCTCGCTCCCACGTTGAAGCCCCGCGCGGGGAGCGGGACGATGACGTCGAGGTCGTCGACGACGATCCAGCCGTCGAGGCGCGCCATCACGTCGTGCGTGGGGTCGTAGTAGACGCGGTCCGCGCGGTGCTCGGCGTCGAGCGAGGCGAGGTCGTAGGCGTTGTAGATCGCGCGGACGGTGTTGCGCAGCCCGACCACGCCGAGGCGCCCCTGCAAGATCGCCTGGAGCGTGAGGCTCCACCCGCGCGCGGACTGTCGAGGGCCGACCTCGCCGACCTGCCCCACGATGCCGTTGACGATGCCGGCGTCGGCGACCCGCGCGAAGCTCTTCATGCCCGCGACGCCGCCGAACCACTGCACCAGCGGCTCCCAGGTCACCTGCAGGTTGAGCACCTGCAGCGGCTGCACCTCGGCGGCGATGCCCACCCGCGTGCTGGCCGGCGACAGCGTGAACGCGGCGCCGAGGGTGGCCCAGGTGTCGTGCAGCAGCACGCTCCGCGACGGCGCCGTGAAGAGCCGGACGCGGTAGCCCCCGCGGGCCTCGCCCACGAGCCCGATGGGGTTGATGCGCGTCGCGATCATCGCGCGGTAGAACGGGCCCGTGGGGGCCTCGACGGGCGGAGGCTCGGGCTGCTCCTGCGCGTGCGCCACGGAGGGCCACCCCGAGGAGCCAGCGAGGCAGGCGAGAGCGAGGATCCGCAGCTCGCGGGGAGGCTTGCGGAACGACACGGGCCCAGCTTCTCCAGGGAGCGCGCGGGCGTGTCAAGGCGCGACGAAGGACGACGACGCCGCGTCGCGCCTCACCCCCGCGCCGCCGTCACCCACCGGTCGGTCTCGGCCCACTGCGCGAAGAGCCACGCCTCGCGCCCCGCGGCCGGAATCTCCGCCGCCGGGATGCGCCGCAGCCGTACGCGCAGAGTGCGTCCCACGAGCGCTCCGCCCCACAGGCTCGGGAGCGTGGCCGCGCCCTCGAAGCCCGCGTGCTCGAGCACCAGGACGTCGACGCCCGGCGCCGCGTCGAGGAGCGCCAGCGTCCCCGCGGGTCTCGGCGGGAGCACCGATCGAAAGTTCGCGGCCAGCGCCGCGAGGTCGTCGCGACCCTTGGCGCGCAGCTTCGCCACCGCGTCGGCGTGCTTGCGAGGGCTGTAGCGTGTTCCTTCGGGGTAGATGAGCACGCCGGAGCGGTCGTCGAGGTTCTTCGCGAGGCCGGCGATGGCCGCGACCTCGGCGCCGGTGCGCGATCCCGAGCGGTCGACGAAGGCGTTGCGCAGGCGGCGGCCGACGACGTCGAGGGCAGGGTCCCAGAGAAGCTCGCGCTTGAGCACGTAGCGCAGCACGGTCTTCGACGGGTTCGCCACGAAGGCCGCGGCGAGCACGGTGTCCGCGGTGCTCGCGTGGCGCACCAGCAACACGAAGGGGGCGGGCCGCGCGACGTCGAGACCGTCGGCCTCCACGCGCATCGCGAAGACCCGCAGGCACGCGCTGAAGAGCGTGCCGGTGAACCACCGCTGCAGCGCCGCGTTGGCCTCGAGGAACCCGTCGGCACCGCCGACGCGCCCGCCGACGTAGCGAAGCCACACGACCGCACAGAGCGGCATCGCGGCGGTCTCGCAGAGCAGGTAGACCGCGAGGAACGTCAGCGCGCGGGTGCGGGGCATCACGCGGGCGCGTCCCGTGACGGCATCGGCGAGGGCAGCGAGGGGCAGCCACACCGGCGCGAGCGCGACGGTTGCGACGGTGAGCACGAGATACAGCGGCATCGAAACCGCTCGGCGCAGCCAGATCGACGCGAGGGGATCGGTCACGGCGAGAGCGTGGGAGGGCAAGTGCGCACGTGCAACCGAAAGGCGCCAGGTCTTGCTCGGGCCCGTGCAGACGGCGTCAGCGCGCGATGGAGCCCATCATCGGCGCGGGGTAGCGGAGCCCCGCGGCGACGCCCTTGGGGGCCGCGGCGGCGATGCGCGCGAGGTCCGACGCGTCGAGGTGCACCGACGACGCGGCGACGTTCTCGGTGAGAAAAGTGCGGCGCTTGGTCCCGGGGATGGGGACGATGTCGCTGCCCTGCGCGAGCACCCACGCGAGGGCGAGCTGCCCTGCGGTGCAGCGCTTCTCGCGCGCGATCTCGTCGATGCGCGACACGAGGTCGAGGTTCTTCTGGAAGTTCTCGCCCTGGAAGCGCGGGCTCTGGCGGCGGTAGTCGTCGAGGGCGAGGTCCTCGAAGCGGCGGATGTGGCCGGTGAGGAAGCCGCGGCCGAGGGGGCTGTACGCGACGAAGCCGATGCCGAGGCGGCGGCAGGTGTCGAGCACGCCGTCTTCGGGGTCGCGGCTCCAGAGCGAGTACTCGGTCTGCACCGCCGTGATCGGGTGCACGGCGTGGGCGCGCGCGAGGGTCTCCGGTCCGGCCTCGGACAGGCCCAGGAAGCGCACCTTGCCCGCGGTGACGAGGTCGGCCATGGCGCCGACGGTCTCCTCGATGGGCGTCTCCGGGTCGACGCGGTGCAGGTAGTACAGGTCGATGACGTCGGTGCCGAGGCGCGCGAGGCTCGCGTCCACCGATCGGCGCACGTTGGCGGGCGTGCCGTCGAGCACCCGGCGCGTCGGGTCCTTGGGGTCGCGGCGGATGCCGAACTTCGTCGCGAGCTCGACGCGCCCGCGGCGGTCGCGAAGGAACCGCCCGAGCAGCTCCTCGTTCGTGTACGGGCCGTACATCTCCGCGGTGTCGAGGAAGGTCACGCCGAGGTCGAGGGCGCGCTCCAGCGTGGCGAGGCTCTCGTTCTCGTCGCGCCCCGCGTAGAAATCGCTCATCCCCATGCAGCCCAGGCCCTGCGCGGAGACCGTGAGCCCGTTCGTCCCGAGTGTGCGTCGTTCCATCGTGTCGTCGTTCCTCTCGTGTGCGGCGGCACCGTGACGGCAGCGATGCGCCGATGCAAGCGCCGTCAGCGCTGGAGCTGCAGCGTCATCACCACGCGCAGCGTGATGCCCGACGCGCGGAGCCGGAGGCCGCGGACGGCGCCGGTCACGCACTCGGCGACGTTGGCGGCGGGCGGCGGAACGGCGTCCACGGTGGCCGCGGTGACGGCGCCGGTGCCGCTCACGGTGAAGCGCACGACGTACGGCGGGGGCGCGCGACGCACCCGTCGCAGCGCGAGCGCGGCGCAGCCCGGCAACGGCGCGGCGTTGGCCAGCGCCTCGGTGAGCTCCGCGGGGCGCAGCGACCCGAAGGCCGGAGGCTCCACGCGGCGCGGCGGGGGCGGATGCGGCGGCGGCGGCGCGGGCGGTCCTCGACGCAGGCGCGGGCGCGCGGGCGGGGCGGGGGCGTGCACCACCACCGGGAGCTGCACCGCGCGGTCGACGGGCGGGTTCGTGAACGCGTAGACCCGCGAGAGGAACTGCCCGCGCGGCGAGACCTCGCGCACGCGCACCGCAGCGAAGACGTCGTGGAGGCACGGGACCATCCCCTCGAGGCCGCCGTGCCCCGACTGATCGAGGTGCGCGCGGGTGACGCGGCCCGCGGAGTCGAGGTCGAGCTGCACCTCGACGCTCCCTTCGGCGTTGGGGTGCGCGACGAGGAGCCGCTCGTAGCAGGCGAGCACGTCGGTCTGCGCGTCGTCGAGGGCCCGCCGCGACATCGCCGCGAGCGTCGGCGCGGGCGCCGTCTCGAGGGGCTCGCGGGCGTCGGGCTGCAGCTCCACCGGGAGCAGGCGCGTCTCGTCGGCCCCGGGCGGCGGCACCGGCGGCGGCAGGTCGAGCAGCGTCGGCCGCGGCGCGCGGGCGCTTCCGCACCCGAGGGAGCCTGCGAGGAGGCCGAGGAGCATCCGGCGTCGCCACGTCTCGCGCACGTTCACGGTCGCGCAACGTACCGCAGCGCGAGGCCTGCGGCGCCCGCACAATTCGCGCAACGGCGCGTGGTCGCGGTGCCGCGGGTGCGACGCCGTCCCCCGCGTGGCGCTACGCTCGACGACGATGCCGCTCTTCGCACGCCCCGACGGCGACCTCGTCCGCGACCTCGCCCCGATCCGACGGATGCTGCCGTTTCTCATGCGCGGCAGGAACGAGAGCGTCGTCTACCACGAGCAGGTCATCGACCTCGCCGTGACGCTCCCGTTCATCGCCGAGTGGAACCGCACGCACGACGCCAAGCTCACGCTGTTTCACCTCGTCCTCGCGGCCCTCGCGCGGACCTTTCATCAGCGCCCCGGCCTCAACCGCTTCGTGTCCAACGGGCTCGTGTATCAGCGCCGCGGATGCGCGCTCTCCTTCGCCGCGAAGAAGAGCTTCGACGACGCCGCGCCGATCGTGTCGGTGAAGCTCGAGATGCCCGCCGGCGAGCCCCTCGAGGCCATGCTGAAGCGCTTTCACGGCGCCGTCGGCGACGGCCGCGCGGGGCGCGAGCGCACCGTCGACAAGGAGATGAAGCTCGCCACGCGGGTGCCCGGCTTCGTGCTGCGCCTCGCGCTCGCGGTGCTGGGCTTCCTCGACCGCCACAACCTCCTGCCCGCGGCGATGATCGACCCCGACCCGATGTACGCGAGCGCCTTCGCGGCGAACCTCGGATCCCTCGGCATCGACCGCGCGTGGCACCACCTCTACGAGTACGGAACGTGCGGCGTCTTCGCGGTGGTGGGCGTTGCCGGCAAGTCCGTCGAGGTCGGCGCCGACGGCCAGCCCGAGGTGCGCGACACGCTGCGCATCCGCTACACCTTCGACGAGCGCGTGAACGATGGCTTCTACTGCGCGCGCTCCCTCGACCTCGTGCGCCAGGCGGTGGAGCGCCCGGAGATCCTGGTGGGCGCCTCGGTGGTCAGCGCTTGATGGGGTACGCCTCGCCGTCCTCGCCCAACAGAAGCACCTCGCGGCAGAGGCCGTAGAGCTCGGTCAGCGGGATCGTGAGGTTCGCCGGCGTCAGCGCGTGCTGGTGCCGGATGGACCAGCGCACGACGTCGTCGAGGTGCTCCCCCGGCGCGAACTGCATGCGCACGACGCGCGCGTGGTCCGGCGACGCCACGTCGAGGGCCACGCTGCCGTCGCGATCGCGGTACTCGAGCGACAGCACGCCCGCGCCGTGGGTGAAGCTCGCACGGCCGCGGGCACCGTCGGCGACGGCGGGCACCGTCCACCCCGCCGCGCTGAGCAGCCCCTCGAAACGATCCACGTCCGACGCGGCACCAGCACCGATCACCGCCCGTTGCTCCGCCATGGGAACCCCCGGTCTGCGTGGGCGCACACCCTCCCACGACGCGATGCGAAGCTACCTGCGACACGTTGTCCGCGCAAGCCCTGCGCGCGTCCTCGGGGGCTTCGACGGCCCGCGCCGATGCTAGGCTCTCCGGCTCGAAACCGCAGCCCGAGGAGTCGCCGTTGATCCCGATGCCGGTCCCGTCCTTTCTCCGTCGCGCGCCGGTGGCGCTGGCCTTCGGCACGAGCGGCCTCCGCGGCCTCGTCACCGACATCACGGACCTCGAGGCGTACATCAACGTCAAGGGCGCGCTGCGCTACCTCGCGGCCATCGGCGACGCGCCGGCGAACGGGCCGGTGATTCTCGGCGGCGACCTGCGTCCGAGCACCGCGCGCATCCTCGAGGCCTGCGCCCGCGCCGTGCGCGACTTCGGTGGAACGGTGGTCCACGCCGGGCGCGTGCCGACCCCGGCGCTCATGCTCGCGTGCCTCGCGCGCCGCTGCGCGGGCGTCATGGTGACCGGGAGCCACATCCCCTTCGACCGCAACGGCATCAAGGTGAACCGCGCCGTCGGCGAGGTGCTCAAGTCCGACGAGCCGGGCATCCTGCGCGAGGTCGCAGCGGTGCGCGCCGAGGAGTACGCGCGCGCTGCCGACGACTCGGCCTTCGACGCCGACGGCATGCTGAAGGTCCCGGAGACCCTCGCGCCGGTGGACGGCGCCATCGCCCGCGCATACCTCGATCGGTATGTCTCGGCGATGCCGGGCGCGCCGCTGCG